>JBILMG010000002.1:0-52890 GCA_044375695.1 Minisyncoccia bacterium
TTCTCTTCCTCTTTTTCCGGGAGCGCAAGCGGCTAGTCCAGCTCGCCCCAGATCTCCTTGTCTTCCCCGCCGTCGATTTTGAAGACCGCCACGCCGGCGAGGCCGAGCTCTCGCGCGAGCGCCACCTTCTGCGCTACCGCCTCCGCGTCGCTCCAGGTGAGGTAGTTCACGACGACAGAGTCGCCCGTCTCGTTCGCGTGCGCGAGCGCCTGCGCCGCGGCGCGCAGCCCCTCCGGGGTACCCGCGGGCACGTCCACCTTCGCCATCTTCCTGGCGAGCTTCTTGTCGGCAAAGTAGGAGAACGCCGCCTCCCCCGACTTGGCGCGGAACGGCTCAATCTTCTTTTTCTTGGCGAGCTTCTCGGCGTAGCCAGGATTGAAAGCCCAGAGCTGGTCGTACGAGCGGTACCACTCCGGCTCCACGGTAACCTCGTGCTCGCGCCCGTAGGTGGCGACGCCGAGGTGAATCTTCTCCGCCGGAATATCCTCGAGCGCGAGCTCGGCTACCTTGCGCACCCAGTCGACGTCCGCCACCGGGAAGTACGGCTCTCCTTTCTTGGCCGAGTTCTCCTCTAGGTCGGCGCGCATCTGATCGTAGGTCATGATGTTCACGCGGTCGCAGACGCGGGAAATAACTTCGTAGTCGTTCGAGTACTCGATGTTCTTCGGCACGTCACGGTAGAGCGCCTCGGGCGGCGTGCGCGCCTCGACGGTGCAGGACAGCTCCTTGCCGTCGAGCGCGGCCGCGAGCTCTTCGAGGAACGCCGAGAAGTAGGGTCTCGTCGCGGCGCGCTTACCCTCGTAGTCGATATCGACGCCGTCGTACTCCCCGTCCTCGACCATCTCGACAATGGCGGCCACGTGCTCGGCGCGGGCGTCTTCGTCCGAGAGAATGTCGTGAATGAGCGCGCCGTCCCCCGACATGATCGTCGGGATGACCAGCACGTCTTCTTTGCGCGCCGCCCTGAAGAGCCGCTTCCACTGGGACTTCGAGAGCTTAGCCTCGTCCTTGAGGCTGCCGTCGCGCTTCACCGCGAAGGCGAACGGGTTAACCACGTCGAGCTCGTCGAGGTGCTTCGTCGCGGCGGCAATTCCCTCTTTCGCCCGCCAGTACGGGATCCAGCCCGAAACTTCCAAATCGGCGGCGAACGCCGCGCTCGGCAAAAAGAGCAGCGCCGCAATCGTGGCAACGGCAAAGTTTTTGGTCTTCATGCCCGGCATAGTACCGCACAAAAAGAAAACCCCGACTCAGGTCGGGGGTGGGGCGGCTTCGGCGAGCGCGCGCCTAATTTTTTCGGGACCCGGCACGTGCACCTCGTCTACCCAGCCGAGGCGCTCGAAGGCCCTAATCACCAGCCAGGACAGGTCGAATTGCCCGGGCAAGAGCCCGTGGCGAGCCGACCGCTCGAACCTGTGGTGGTTGTTGTGCCAGCCTTCGCCGCTCGCCAGAATGGCGACGGCGAGGTTGTTCGTGCTCCGGTCGCCCGAGGCGAACGGGCGCGATCCCCAGATGTGGCAGACCGAGTTCACGCACCATGTCACGTGGTGCGCCAGGCACAGGCGGATGAGGCCTCCCCACAGGAAATCTGCGAGCAGGTGATCAGCCGAGAGGCGCAGCGCGAGGCCAAGCAGCGGCGGCAGAACGAGGCCGGCAATAATCCACAGGACGAAGCGGCGATCTACCGCGACCAGCCGCGGATTGCTCTCGATGGGCCCCACGAACTTTTGATCCGGGTACGGCGTCGAGAACAGCCAGCCGACGTGGGCGAACAGGAAGCCTTTGAAGATTCCCCAGAAGCCGTGACCGAAGCGGTACGGCGAATGGAGGTCGCCTTCCTGGTCCGAGTGCAGGTGGTGGATCCGGTGCCAGCCGACCCAGGTGAAGAGCGAGCCTTCGGCCGCCATAGAGCCGCAGCCCGCAATCAGCGTCTCGAGCCACGGCTTCTTGATGCGGAACCCCCGGTGCGTGAAGCAGCGGTGGAAGCCGACGGTGACGCCGAGGGTCGATAGCAGGTAGAAGAGCAGGCAGAGCAGGAGCGAAACGGCGTCGACGGCGCGGTTCCAGAGCTGGAAGACGCCGACGGCGGTCGCCGCGAGGGGAACCGTCACGAAGACGGCAATCCAAAATTTTTCCGCCGCGGTCACCGCGGCGGTGCGGGGGTCAATTTTCGTATTCATTATTTTGTTTTCGAGGGAGGTTCCGGCCGAATCTAGCACCGGCAAGCCGACCGCGCGAACCGCGCTAGAATTACCCCATGCACAAAATCCGCACATACCTCCCCACCCTGCTCGCCCTTGTGGCCGTCGTCGCGGCAACCGCCGGCATCGAAATTTGGACCGGCCGATCGCTCCTCGGACCCGACGGCCAGTTCGGCTGGTGGGAGTCTTCGATCTGGAGCCAGTTCAACTCGCAGCGGGTCGCCGACGCCTACACCTTTTCGCACATCGCCCACGGACTCATCTTCTACTGGTTCCTCTGGCTGGTCGCCCGCAAGCTCTCGGTGCGCGCGCGGCTGGTATGGGCCGCAATCATGGAAGCCGCCTGGGAAATTCTCGAGAATTCCCCGATCATCATTAACCGCTACCGCGAGGCGACGATCGCGCAAGGCTACGTCGGCGACAGCGTGCTCAACTCGTCCGCCGACGTCGTCTTCGCTTGCCTAGGCTTCCTGTTCGCCTGGCGCTTTGGCTGGAAGATTGGCCTGGCGCTAATCCTGGCCATGGAGATTGGCACGCTGGTGTGGGTGCGCGACAACCTAACCCTCAACGTGGTGATGCTGGTGTGGCCAATCGACGCCATCCGCGAGTGGCAGGCCGCGGGCGCGCCGGGCTCAATCTAGGGCGAGTTTTTGAGGGCCGACGCCGGTGGTAGGGTCTCGCCATGGTTCACCTAATAGGCGACGCCGTCACCTCAACCTGGATTTTCGTCGCCATTCTAGCGGCGTCGCTCGCCTTCGGCGCCCGGCGACGCGACCCCGACGAACCCCTCTTCCCCAAGCGCGTGACCGAAGAGCTCAAAGGCTTCGCCATTCTGGCTGTCTTTTTCGCGCACGTGGGGTACTTCCTGGTCGACGACAGCCGCTTCCTCTTTCCGCTCTCGTCCGCGCCG
Organism: Minisyncoccia bacterium; assembly: GCA_044375695.1. Classification (GTDB taxonomy): domain Bacteria; phylum Patescibacteriota; class Minisyncoccia; order Phycocordibacterales; family JAACPR01; genus DATDYW01. The sequence continues at coordinate 3,109 of JBILMG010000002.1, forward strand.
GGCGTCGGCGTTGATATTTTCTTGCTGCTCGCGGGCTACGGGCTCGCGACGAGCGCCATCGCCACGCCGAGGAGCGCCTTTCACTTCTACCGCCGCCACCTGCCGAAGCTCTACGCGCCGATGTGGGCGGCGCTCGCGGCCATCTTCCTCACCGACTACTTCTCGCTCGGCAGAGACCGTAGCCTCGGGTACGTCGCGCGTTCTTTTCTAGGGTACTTCCCGACGGCCGACCTTTTTTCCGACGTGAACTCGCCGCTGTGGTACTTCACCTTCATCGTCGGGTGCTACCTGCTGTTCCCGCTCCTCTTCTCGGCGAAGCGACCCTGGCTCAGCGCCGCCGCGTACGCAGGCCTCGGCTACGCCCTAACCGCCGCCAGCCCGAGCGCGCTCTCGGGCGTTATCGACCTATACGAGAAGCACTACCTCGCCTTTCCGCTCGGCGTGGCATTGGCGTGGCTACTTAGCCCAGAGAAACCGGCGACGCATCGATTGCTGGCCCTACGCGGCAACGCGGCAGGCACCTGGATCGCCGGGGCGCTGCTCGCGACGGCGGCCTGCGCGACCGTCTTCCTCTCCGGGGTTGGCACCGAGCACGAGCAGCTGGAGAGCCTGCTGCTCGCCTCGCTCATCACGCTCGCCTTCCTGCTGAAGCCGCTGCGGCTACCGCTCCTCGGCGCCTTCGGGGCCTGCTCGTACGAGGTCTACCTGCTCCACTGGCCGATCGTCTCTCGCTACGTGCCGGCCTACTCGTTTTTGCCGGGCTGGCTCGCCACCGCCGCCTCCCTGTCGCTGGTTTTTGGGCTGGCCCGCGCCTCGCGAAAGCTCTCCGCGCCGCGAACCTAGAACGCCCCAACGGTGAGCGCGAAGCCTACCGGGAAGTGCAGCGCAACGAAGGCGCCGTACCACCTAAGGTAGCTGAATCCCGGGAGCGCCGAAGCGGCGTAGGCAGCCGAAAAGAATGTCGCGTAGGCCGCGGCCGCGAGCGCGAAAGCGGGCGCGCCACCCCACGCGAGCGCCGCGACAACCCAGCAGAGCGTGGCGGCAGAGCGCACGCTGCGGCGCGGGTCGCCGAGCCACACCGAGACAGTGCGAATGCCGGCGGCCCGATCGGCCTCGACGTCTACCGAGGCGCTGAACAGGTGCATCGCGAAAGAGAAAGCCCAGGCGAGCGCGAGCGCCGGCCACGGCAAGAGCTGGCCGGTCACGGCCGCGTAGCCAGCCGCGGCGAACGACGGGGGCGCCAGGTACAGCAAGCCGTCTAGGACGGGGATGCCCTTGGCCCGCAGCGGGGGCGCGCTGTAGAGGTAGGTCGAGATCGCCGCAACGGCAACCGCGGCCGAGGTCACCCAAGGCAGGCGGGCGGCGAGCGGCAGGTACAGCGCCGCCGCGAGCGCGGCCAGGCCGAGCGTCGCCTTTCGGCCAAACGGCCGCGAGCGCTCTACCCCTCGCTTGCGGACATTCCCAACATCAGCTTCTGCGTCGAAAGCGTCGTTGAGTCCGTAAATGAGCCAGCCAGCGGGAACCGTGAGCCACAGCGCGAACCAGGCAAGGTCAGGGCTCGCGGCGAGCGTAGCAAGATTGCCGGACGCCACGAGCGCGGCCAGGAAGGCCGCGCCGAGGGTGTACGTCCACAGGTGAGGCCGGGCAATGCGGACCGCGGCGGCGATCGCGCTAGAGAGCGCCATTGACCCGCTGCGTCTGCACAATCGGAGCCTCATCGAGCGCCGCGCGAATTTCTGCGACGGTCGACTCGGCCGCCCCGTTGAAATCTTTGGAGGCTGCCTGCAAATCGGTAGCCGATTCAAAGATTAGGTTGATCATCTCCTGGTTCGGAATGTTGCCGGAGAGCACCGGATCGACAGCCGCGGAGTAGCGCCCGAGCGACGCGACGAGAACTTTCCCTTTGGCGACCAGGCTGGCGGAGGCTACGGCGAGACCTTGATCGGTAACGGTCGGCAGCTCGCGCTCGAGGTCGGCCAGGGCGAGCGCGAGGTTCCCCGTGCCCGAAACCTGCTCAGACAGGAGCGTTTTGGCGTCGAACACGAGGTCGAAGAATCCGTCAAAATTTCGGGAAGCCGAGCGGGCGTTCATTTCGTTCAGCTTTTCCACGAGAAGCTCTCCGGCAACCGCGAGATCATTGTGGGTGGCCACCGTGAGCTCGAGCGCCTTCTGAAAATTTTCGCTGGCGACAGACTTAGGCACCGGCAGAACTTGGTCCTCAATCTTCACATCATCGGCAACCTCGGGCCTGTCGCCCACGACCGGAGAAACGTCGGGCCACTCCGGCTGCACGAGCGGCGCGCTAAAGCCGGCGATGTAGCCGTTCTGCAGGGCCCACATGCCACCGGCACCAGCCGCAAAAATACCCACCAGGAAGCTGATAAGGACGATAAGGAAAGTTTTCATTTTGAGTGTGCCTTCGGCGGCTCTAGCATTCTAATGGGACCGCCCGCTGCGTGCTACAGTTTTCCCCGCTTCTCATGGGGATTACCGACGCGCCGCGGGCAATCGAAATTGGGCGGGAAGAGCTAGGCCTCGCCCGCTTCCTCGACGTGGTGGACCGTGGCGCCAAGGTTTCGCTCTCCGACGCGACCGTCGAAAAAATTGACGCGAACGGCCGCTACCTGGAAGGCCTGGTTTCCTCGCGGACCGTCTACGGCGCGAATACGGGCTTCGGCCCGATGGCCGGGCACCGGATCGACGCAGCCGACCGCGAGGCGACGCAGCGCAACCTCGTCAGGAGCCACGCCGTCGGCCAAGGAACCCCGATTTCGGACCGCTTCGTTCGGGCGACCATGCTCTCGCGCCTCCTCTCTATTTCCAGGGGTTACTCCGGCGTATCCGCGGCGCCGGCAAAAACCCTGGCTGCCTTCCTCAATGCCGACATCCTGCCAATCATTCCCGAGCGCGGGTCGGTGGGCGCGAGCGGCGACCTGGTGCAGCTAGCGCACGTCGCCCTCGGCCTCACGGGCGAAGGCCTGGCGCGCCGGAACGGCGAAACGGTGCCCGCGGCCGAGGCTGCGGCGGCGGCGGGCGTCCAGACGCTCCAGCTCTCGGGCCGCGAGGGGCTCGCCCTGGTGAACGGGACTTCCGCCATGACCGGCATTGCCGCCTGCGCGACGGCCGACGCCCTGCGCGCGGTGGCGGTCTCTACCCTTCTGTCCGCCTGGCTCTACGAAATCGCCGGCGCCTCGACGGAGTACCTCGCCCCCGAGCTGCACCTCGCGCGCCCGCACCCGGGCCAAACCGAAACGGCAGCCGCGATGCGCGGCGCCCTCGAAGGTTCCTCGCGGCTGAAATCGATGCCGGGAGAAGCTTCTGGCGGCGACTACCGCGACGTGCAGCACTGCTACTCCATTCGCTGCGCGCCGCAGGTAATCGGGCCGGTCCTCGAGTCAGCTAGGCGCGCCGCCGAGACAATCGAGACCGAGCTGCGCTCCGCCACCGACAACCCCGTCACGGTGACCGACGTCGGGGTCTTTCATGGCGGCAACTTCCACGGAGACTACGTGGCCGCCGCCGCAGATTCGCTCAAGGCGGCGCTCGCCAAGCTCGGCATGCTCGCCGAACGCCAAATCGCCTTCCTCTTTAACCCCGACGAGAACCGCTCGCTGCCGCCGTTCCTCAACCTAGGCAGGCTCGGCGTCGACCTCGGCCTACAGGGCCTGCAGTTCGTCGCCACCTCGACGGCCGCCGCGGGGCAAACCCTCGCCTTCCCCGCCTCGCTCCACAGCATCCCGACGAACAACGGCAACCAGGACATTGTCAGCATGGGCGCGGACGCGGCGCTCCTCGCGGCGAAGGTCGTCGACGGCACCTTTCATATCCTGGCAATCGAAGCCTTCGCGCTCGCGCGCGCCACAAAAATCCTAGGCATCGAGGACGGCCTGCCGCCACGGCTCCGCGCCGCGCACGAAGCCATCATCCGGGCGACGCCCGGCGACGGCGATCTTTTTTCGGCCGAGACGGTCGCCTCTGCGGAGCGCGCCGTTCGCTCGGACGCGTCTTTCTCGTGAGACTGCGCGAGCCGCTGGCGGGGAGCGCTCCGAGAAAAGTAGAATCTGGGACATGAAAAAAATACCCCTGTCACGCCTCGCCGTGCTCATCTTCGTCGCCTTCTTTGCCGCGCTCGCCGCGGCGAACTACCTCATCCCGGCCGCGCTGTTCTTGAGGAGCAACAGCTTTCAGCCCTTCGTCCTCGCGGCGGTCACGCTCGCCACGCTGAGCGTGACCCTCGCCTACGGCTTTGCGCAGGATCGCGCGTGGGTGGCGACCATCATGTGCCTCAATGCCCTGCTCGCGGCAGAGCGTCTTTTTTACGCTGGCCCTTCTTGGGGCTTCCACCTCGCGTCTTTGCTGGTTTCCTTCGCGGCGCTCGGCGTTTCCCTTTGGCGCAAAGACAGCTGGACGAAGTCTCCGCTGAGCCCTTGGCCAATCGCCATGTTCTTCGCGGCGCAGATTCTCCCCAGCGTGCTAGCCGGGAACAGTTCGTTGTAGAATGCCTCACAACGAAACCATGAACCACGCCAAAAAAATTGCCGGCATCGTGATGATCTGCCTCTTAATGGCGAGCACCGCCCAGCCGAAACGCGCCGAAGGCCTCTTCATAATCGCCCACCACATGCTGCTAGCGGCCCTTATCTGGGACCACAACTCTTGCTGGCTGAACTGGTTCTGGGGTTGCCCTGGAGACGGCGGCGGCGCCGGACCCGTTCCGGGTGAGGGATGCGTCTCGGCGCCCAACATTTGCGGCGGCCGCAAGGCCGGCATCATTCAGCCCGACGGTTCGTGCAATGCCCCGGCCGCCTTAGACAGCGATTGTCAGGCGTGCCAGAGCGACCCAAATGCCTGCGGGCTGCGCGGCAGCGGCTACCTGGTAGACGGCACCTGCGACGCCACCATCCCATCAGAAGACCAGTGTCCGCCAACAGTCGACGCGGGCGGCGATCTAAAAGCTATCCCGTCGCGCTTCATCGACGCGGTTGGCGACACGGTGATGCTCACGTGGTCTATCGGCCACTCAACGGACTGTTCCCTCTCTATCAACGGGCAGAGCCAGCCGGTGCCGACGACGACCCTCGCCGCGGCGTACACCACGCCGCCCCTAATGCGACCGGCCAACGACGTGACGCTCCGCTGCTACAACTCGGTGCCGACCAACAGCGCCAGCTGGACGATTCGGGTGATGGTGAACCCGAACGCTGTGGAATTCTAGGTAGGTAGCCCGTTTACCCAACGCTATACTTGAGGCCATGAAAAACGAAAACATCTCTGCCGGAAAAAAGGTTGCGATCGCCGCGGTAGGCGCCGCCTCCGCGACCGTCGCCGCTGCCGCGGGCGTCGCGGCTGTTGACTTCGTCCAGAACGGCCTCAGCGAGAGCGCCAGCATCCGCGTTGCCGAAGCCAACGTCTGCGCCCCTGGGCAAAACGGCGAGGCGAGCTTCGCCGGCTGCAGCTCGATCATCTAGCTCTACCCCGCCTCCCGCAGCAGAGCCGGCCCCGCGAGGGGCCGGCTCTGCTGCGGGAGGCGGGGTCAAACTTCCCCGCGGAACGGGTCTCGCCGGTACATGATGATCTTAGGCTCGCGGCCGCGGAGAATCAGCGCCTCGGTCAGGCGGCACGCAGCCACCAGGGCAAGCAGCGTCCACGAAACCGCGTCGCCGTAGCGCGCGTACACCGTGCGCGGACCGTCGGCCGGCGAAAGGTTTATCGGGGCGATCGAGGAGCCGCCAACGCCAAACGGCAGCGAGGAGATAACCTCGCCTCGGGCATCAATGATGGCAGACGGGCCAAACTTGCTCGAACGAATGACGGGAACCCCGTTCTCGGCCGCCCGAAAACGAGCGCTCGCCAGGTTGAACAGGCCGGCCACGTCATCGGCGAACATAGCCTCTGAGCCAATCGAAACCAGGGCGGCAGCCCCCGAAGAAGCAGTCTCGCGCGCGAGAGCGGCGTCGTTTATTTCGGAGCAGATGAGAGGCCCGACCGGCGCGGCGGAGGCGAAAGAGACCTGGCGCGTTTCGCCGGGAGTCATGTCGACCGGGGTGCTGAAGAGGCCAGCCGACTGAGCCCACTCCGGGGTGTAGTCCATGAACGGGTACAGGTGCCGCTTCTGGTAGCGAGACTCCATTTCCCCGTCGCGCCAGAAGACTATTTCATTCGAGAAGGAAGATCCCTGGAGAACCGTGTACCAGAGCGCCAAGGTGGTCGACGAGGCGACGGACGAAGCCGCCCAGGAAGACACCTCGGCCTCGTCGGCCGACACGACTTCGCGATCGAAGATGACCTCGCCGCTTCGCCGCACCGCAGCCGCCACCGGCGAGAACGGGTAGACGATTAGATCGGGCCGCGCGCTGTCCGCCGCTCGTAACAGGGTTTCGAGGGCAGAATTGGAAATCTTCCCCGCAGAGTCGCGGCGGGCGAAGGCGTCTTCGCCGCGCGCCGGGCTCTGCAAGATGGCTACCGAGAGCGTCCGCGACGAGAGCGGCGCCGGCGCCGGCGCAGAAGCAGAAAGAGCCGCCGTCGCGGCCAGGGTCGCTACGGCAAAAATCGCCACCTGGGCCATGAAGCGGCCGCGACGTTCCGGCGCGACCGCGATTGCCTCGGCGACGAGGAGCGACGCGAAGGCGGCGGCGGCAGTGGCGAGCGGCGCGCCGCCGAAGCTCGCGATTGCCCGGAACGTGGGCCAATCGGCGAGCGCGTAGGCGAGCGTCCCGAAGTAGTAACCCCGGAAAACAGCCGACAGGGCCGCTTCGGCGAGCGCGTATATCGCCGCACCCATAGCCGCCTGCAGAACAGGCGACCAGCTGTACAGGCGTCGCCCCGCGAGGAGCGCGAGGCCGCAGAGGACGCCGCTCGCGAGGACAATCGGCAGCACGGACGCGCGCACCGCCAGGGTGAAGAGCCGCGCCTCGTACACCCAGTGGAACTGAAAAATCGTCACGTACGAGAGCAGCAGCGAGAACGCGGCGCCGACGGCGAAAGCGCCCCAGAAGGTGCGGCGGTCGGTGGCGTTCTGGCGGGCGGCGTACAGGCGCAACGGGGCGAGCGAGAGGAGCGCGAAGAAGCCGAAGTTGAAGGGGTAGAACGCGAGCACGAAAAAGAGCGCCGAGAGGGCCGGCAGGAACCAGAAAGTGTCTACCAGCTTCTTCATAGGTTGCTCACCAGACGACGGTCTTTCTGCCCGAGCGCGGCGAGCGCGGCCACGAAGCGCACGCGCGGCGACTCGAAGAAGCCCGCGGCTACGGCGTCGCCGAAAGACTTCCCGTTACCGATGCCCCAGGCGGCGGCGAGGTCTGCGGCGACGAGCGCCGCCACCGGGTCACCCTCCCCCGCGCCGGCGAGCGCCGCGTCTTCGATTTCAAAGTCCACGCGCACGCGGCCGGCTTCGCCGCGAGAGAAGCTCGCCCGGTACCGCGGGTTCGACAGGCGCGGCGAGGAGGCTACCGCGCGGTCGAGCTGATCGACCGTAACCTCGACGCCGTTGACGCGCACGCGGTCTACCCCGTCGCGAAAGTCCCACACGAGCGCCGGCAAAGGCGAACCGCAGGGGCACCCTCCTGGCGCGAGCGCGAAGCCATCCCCCGTGCGGTAGCGCACCAGCGGAGTTGCCGCGTTGCCGCCGTAGGAGAGCACCAGCTCGCCGCCGACGAGCTCCGCCGCCGCAATAGCCTCGGGGATCGGGTGAAAAATATCGAGACCCTCTTCGATAGCCCGGGCGCAGGGCACGAGCGCGTACTGCCCCACCTCGGCCGAGGCGTAGAGGTTCGCGATAGCCGCGTTCGGGTAGCGTCGCGAGAGCTCCTCGCGACGCGGCGCGGTTAAAGTTTCCGAACCGAGCGCGAGCAGCTTGATGCGCGAAAGGTCGTAGTGGCGCTCGAGGTGTTCAGCCGCGAGCGCGGCAATTGTCGGCGTGGCGTAGACGGCGTCCACCTCGGTTTCCCGCGCCAGGACCGCCGCGTTCGCGAGCTGGCGAAAATCGGCGAACACCGGGGTGACCGGCTGGGCCGCCTCGGCGCACTGCTGCACGAAGGTGTGCCCGAAGTTGCCGTTGAGCGGCGGGTAGATAATCAGCGGCCGGCGGACGTCTCGCCCCAGCGAAGGCTCGAACCAGTACCGCTCCACTTTGGCGAACGGCACCACGAGCGGCGCGCCAGAAGTGGTGCCCGAGGTGTAGCCAAAGAACCGCACGTCGCCCGGGGCGACGTAGGTTCGGGAAGCCGCCGGCGCCGCCGCGAGCTCGGCGCGGCGAAGCGTCGGCAAGGATTCGAGCAAGGGGCCCAGGTCGTCTGCGGCGAGCCCGCGCCGGTACGCTTCCTCGGCAACCCCAGCCACCTCGAAGCGGCCACGGTAGAAAGCCGAAAAATCATCAGCCCAGGCCCGCTCGAGCAGGCTCCTCAAGATTTTTTGGTTGATCCAGATGACGCTCACGAGGCGATTCTACCGCGTCGGGCGCCCGCCTTTCCTTTTGCGCCGAGCTGGGCTAGCGTGGCCGAAAAGAACCCCATGAACAAAACAGACACTCAAAAAGCCCAGCGACTGGCCGCCTTCATGTACGGCCTCATCAACTTCGTCCAGGAAAACAAAGGCCTGGTTAACGGGGTCAACCCGCCAATCCGCTTCCTGCCCCAGCTGCAGCCCTACCTCACGGTAGAAGGCCCCCTGCGCAGCATCCGGCAAGCTGTCTGCGAGGCGGAGCCGTACCCCGAAAAGGTGACCTTCTTCCAGATTTGGATTACCTGGGACGAAGCCAGCCGGACGCTGACCTTCAGCGCCCCGGCAGAAGCCTTGGTAGCCGTGACGCCGAAGGTTGTAAACCTCTCGGACGAAGGCCTCGAGCGGATGTACACGAGCCAACCCGTAGTTGAGGTTCGCGCCCCAAAACCCGGTGAGCCAACCTTCCTTTTTGACGAAGATGCGCCCCTGCCCGAAGCGGCTACCGCCTAGCCACCGCCGCCCAAAAGGCGGCTTTTCTTTTGTGGTAGATTTTTACCCATGAACGGCAACCCCAAGGTCGCATCTGCCCTAGCCGTCGGGAGCGTCGTATTGGCCGTTGCCGCCGGTTTCGGCTGGTACCGGGCGGACGCCGTGTCCCGCGCGCTCGAGAGCTTCCGCGCCGAGGCTGCGGCTACTATCGCCGGCATCCGCGCCGACCTGGACGCCAAAGCGGCCGAACTCGAGACATCTAAAGCCGAGGTCGCGCAGCTGGCGGAACAAATTGCCGCCGAAAAAGAGAAGAGCGACGAGCTCGCCCAGGAGAAGCGCAAAGCGGAGCGCAAGGCCGACGAGCTCGAAGACTTGGCCAAGCTTGACCCGGAGCTCCTGTCGAAGTACTCCAAGGTCTTCTTCCTCAACGAGAACTACGCGCCGCCGAAGCTGAAAGAAATTCCGGCCGAGTACCGTTCACCCGAGGGCAAGGAAATGCAGCTGCACCGCGAGGTGCTCCCCTACCTCACCCGCATGCTCGAGGCGGCGGCCGATGACGACGTGAACGTTAAGGTAACCTCGGCCTACCGCTCCTTCGGCGAACAGGCCGAGCTTAAAGACCGGTACAAGGTGACCTACGGAGCCTCATCGGCCAACGCTTTCTCGGCTGATCAGGGCTACTCCGAGCACCAGCTGGGAACCACCGTCGATCTCACCAGCCCCGAAATTGGCGGCGGCCTGGCCGGCTTCGACTCGACCGAGGCGTTCGCCTGGCTCAGCGAGAACGCCTACAAGTACGGCTTCATACTCTCCTACCCAGAGGGCAATTCTTACTACGTCTACGAGCCGTGGCACTGGCGTTTCGTCGGCGAAGACTTGGCCCGCTACATCCACAAGAAGAAGGTCAACTTCTACGACATGGACCAGCGGGACATCGACAGCTACCTCGGAGAAATCTTCGATTAGGCGTGCTAGGGTGCCGGCCGCACCGCACCATGCAAACAAGAGAAAATACAATAAACCTCACGGGTCTCGCGAACCGACTGGCCGAGTGGCTACGCGAGCGATCATTCGCCCTAGACCCCGAAGCCCTGCGAGCTCTCGCCCGGGCAGACCGCTGGCTCTGCATCTCTGTTCGCCCGCTCTGGTTCCGCCAGTTCTGGCGCGAGCTCTGGCTACGGGCCGACGAGATGCACCCCGCCTACGACATCGATCCCGAGCTTTGGGATCGCGCGGCGCGGCGCGGCCGGGCAGAAGAGATGATGGCGACGCTTTCCCGTCAACGAAATCTCGCCCACAGAGTGAGCCTGGCCGCCTGATTTTTCTGGCGGCTTTTCTTTTTCTTGGACCTTAGAAGATTGCCCGGACCGCCTGCGAGAGCGAGGTGATTGCCCCGCCCGAGACCCACCCGAGCGCGAGCCACGCCGCCGACCACAGGAGCGCCGAAACGACGTTCCAAAAAATGAAAGGCGCAATGGGCATACGGCTCGCGCCGGCCACGAACGGGATGGTGGCCCGCAGCGGGCTAAAGAAACGGCCCAGCAAGATGCTCCAGCTGCCGTGCTTGGCAAAAAAGGCCTGAGCCCGGGCCAGGTGGCGTTCGTTGAGGAAGCGGGCTTCGGCCGAGAAGGCGCCGCGGCTCTTCGCGCCCAGGTAGTAGCCGCCAAAGTCTCCCACGGTGGCGCCGAGGCCTATCAGCCAGAAGCAAGGCCCCAGGGCGAACATGCCCTGAGAGGCGGCGAAACCGATAACCGCGACGACGGTTGCGCCGGGAACCGCGGTGCCGAGAACCGGCATAGATTCAATCACCGAAACAAAGAAGAACGCGGCGTAGGCCCACTGGCCCCAGCTCTCGATGGCGGGCAGCGCCGCGGCGATGTTCACGGACATGATTCTACCCGTAAGCGAGCCGGCTACCAGCAGGTATACAATTCGGCGGTGAGCAGAAAAACCCTGACGACGATTGGCATGATTGCCGGCGGCTGGATCGGCGGGTCAATCCCGGCGCTCTGGGGCGACATCGGCCTATCTTTTTCTTCCCTTTTCTTTTCAGCTGCCGGCGCCATGGCCGGCGTCTACCTAGGCTTTCGCTTCGGAGAGTAGCCCGAATCAACGGCTAGACCCGCTTGCCTACCCGCGCTAGCCTGGCCGCCATGGAAGATCCTTCACTACCCCAAGAACTGCTGGCAGAGATCAATGCCCTCACCGGCGAATCCTTTGCCGGCCTAGACTTGCTGCTTCGGCTGAACGCCGCGCAGGCGGAATCATTCGAACGCTGGGCGACATCTACACGCTGGCACCGCTTTCACGACGAGCACTACGACTGGTGGTCATTCCCCATCGACGAACCCAGCCTCAGATTCGGGCCAGCCTTCAAGCTCTCCGACGGAGATGTTGCCAACCTCCTCACCGAGGGTGAATTCACCAAACGGCTAGACCGGAGCATCGAGCTTGTCTCCGCTTCGCTCGGGTGGAACCTGGCGGAAACCCGTCTCGATGAAAACGTCGAGGAAATGCGCCGGTACGACGAAAGCGAGTTCGGCAACCACGGCATGCGCCTCCGAAAAATGCTGCTGGCGGCAACGCTGTTCCGCCGGGAAACGGCGCTACGCTCGCTCTCGAGCTTCGCCAGAGTCCTCCGCGACGCGGGTCGGCTCGAGGCGCCACAATTCTTTGCCCCGTTCCTCGCCGACTAGCCGCCACGGGCGGCTTTTCTTTTTTAGCGCAGCGCGGCGTAAAGCTCGGCGAGCGTGCCGAAACCTATCCACTGCCCCACCTCTTCCCCGCGGCCATCAACCTGCACGAAGGTGTGCTGCAGGGTGACGCCGTAGAGACGCCTAAGCTCGGCGGAATCGTCGTAGTCAACCTCGAGAATCACCAGGTCGGCAGGCCCAGCCTTGGCTTCGTCCGCGATGTGGGCGGCGGCATCGGCGCAGGCGCCGCACCAGTAGGCGCGGAAGAAGAGGACCGTCTTCTTGCCGAGCGCGGCGTAGCGCTCGGCGCAGCCGGGCGAGTACGCCTTCACGGTGGTGCCAACGGGCGCCAGTTCGGCAGCGGCGCAAACCGTTGGCCCCATTGACGCGGGAGCGGCTGGCCACGAGACGAAGAGCGCGGCGGCAAGCACGAACGTCGCGGCTATAGCCGCCGGGACGCGAAGCGGGCGAGGTTCTTTTTTCTTCACCCAACCATTCTAATAGCCCGGCGCCGGAAGCCTCTCCACAGGCGACGCGTCCTTGCCGGGCAAGGCTACGCCAGGTACAATCGCGCGGCTCATGATTTTCGCCAAAGCCTTCTTTAAGCGCGCACCGCGCCTCGACTCGATCGGGGTTCGGCTCTCGTGCTGGCAGGCGTAAGGCGTAAAAGCTTTCTCCAGACCGCGAGCCGGCCCCCGATTGGGGGCCGGCTTCGTTCTTTCCTGAAAAAGAAAACAGAAAAAATACAGCCATGGAGGCAACCAAAATGAAAACGCTAGACGCAAAATTAGATTCCAAAGACCCAGCAGAGGTAGCCGACGCGCTGCGGCAGCTCATGACCGTGCCCGGCAGCGGCGAGGCGGTATGCAGCCTCCCGCGCGGCGACGCGCCGAAGGCAAACACCTGGCGCCACGCCGCTTTCGTGCATTAGGTACCGCGCCCCTCACGGGGCGCTTTTCTTTTCGTCCGCCCCTCATTTGTTTTTTAAATGGAGAAATGCTGACATGTGGGCAAATGGAACACGTACCAAACGAATGGGGCCGACTGGTTCGGCTGAGCCTCTCGGACGGAGGGTGGCAAGAAATTGATCGCCTCTACACCGCGGCTGGCGGCATGTGGGTTCTCAACGACTCTTCTTCCTCTGGTGGCATGGCCGGACTGGCGATCGACGCCGCGCGGGAACGTCACCTGGCAACCAGGTACTCCCCCAGGCGCCACAGCCGAGCCCGCGAACTACTGGCCCGCTTCAAAGACGCCGGGCCGATCGACGAATTCAGGGTGGCGAAAGTTGCCGGGTGGGAGCTGCCCTGGGCCTGCCGCTTCGGGCCGCGGGCGAGCACCACCGCGGAGCGCCTGAGGGCGGCCAGAGACGTAATGCTCGAGCGAGGCCTCGCGCTGCCGCTCTTCTGGCTAATCGACCAGCCGAAGCAGCAATAAAAAAACCGACGCCTCTCTGGGCGTCGGCTTTTCTTTCTTCGCAGGTTCTGCCTAGCGCTCGACGGTCACCTTCTGGATAACAACGGGCTCAATCGGGCGGTCACGCTCGTCGGTGGCAACCTGGCCAATCTCGTCGACGACGTCGAGACCTTCGACGACCTTACCGAAGACCGGGTGGCGGCTCTGCATTGGCGGCTTATCGAAATCGAGGCCGGTGTTGTCCACCAGGTTAACGAAGAACTGGCTGCCACCGGATTTCGGCGCACCGGTGTTCGCCATCGAAATCGTGCCGCGCACGTTCGAGAGGCCAGCGACGAACTCGTCCTCGATGGTGTAGCCCGGGCCGCCCGTGCCCCAGCGGGCCGAGAGCGAATCGTCCTTGGTCTGCGGGTCGCCGCCCTGCAGCATGAAGCCGTCAATGACGCGGTGGAACTTGGTGCCGTCGTAGTAGCCCTGCTCGGCGAGCTTGATGAAGTTGCCAGCCGTAATCGGCGTCTGCCCCGTGTAGAGCTCGAGCACGATATCGCCGGCGGACGTGGCTAGGCGGACGCGGGTCGTGGACGCGGTGTTTGTTTCGCTCATAGGGTCGAGATTATCACGGACGGCTTCGGTCGTCGTGGCGGTCTGGGTCGTCGGTGCCGGCAGAGGGTTTGCCGCTGGGTTCCACAGGTACCGGTACCCGAACCAGCACCCCAAGAGGACAACGAAGATCTCGGCCGCGGCGGCGATTTTGCTTCTCATGGGCGGGATTGTATCTGAAGCCGTTAATTTGACACAACAGGATAACCGTGTAGTTTTAGAATTCATGAAGAACCTTTCAATTCTCTTACTCTCAATCATCGCCGCAACCTCGTTCGGCCAGTCGCCGGCAACAGAAGCCGCCCGCTCAACCGCGAAAGCCTCCCTGGCCATAAAGGCGAGCCTGGTCTCGGAAATGCTCCTCAGCGAGGAATCCCCGCTGAAAGCCCCAATGCTGGTTCGCCAGAAAAAACAGAGCGTTTTCTACGCTAGCCCGGCTGCCATCAAGTCGCCGGGAGGGTCCTACGCCGAGCGCCTCAAGACTTTTGGCTGGAAAGGTACCGGCGTCGCGGTCTCGAGCATCGACGAAGCCGAGAAGCTGCTCGTGCTCACAGAATCGGTAGCCTCGTCTCTCAAAGACGGGAGCATGGCGTTCCAGGAAAAGTCCTGCGTGCTGCGCGACGGAAAACCCGTTTTGGCTTTCGCAAAAAACCAGACCGTGGCCGCCAAAGACCTCTTCCAGAAATCGTTTCCGGCATACTACGAGTACCCGCCGGTGCCGCCGTCGGAAACGTCTAGCTGGGCCGAGTTCTCGGCCAAGATTCTGGACGCGGCGATAACCTACGGCACGCCGCCGGAACCCGACGAGAAAGTTGGCGCCAGGGTCGCCCTCGTAACCGAAAGGTTTGCCTCTTGCAAAAAAGAGGCGCTCATCGGCTACAGCTTTCTGAAGAAACGCGGAGGAAGCCGCTCGGAGAGCTGGTCTTTCGAAGCCGGAGAGATCAGGTTCACCTTCGAGGTGGCCAAGCTGCCGGACGGAAAGACGCAATCTGTGTCCCTGCAGATGAGGCCGGCCGATCCCAAGTTTGCGCATCCAAAATTCACGATCGTGGACTGGAACGTAGATGGCAGTGTCGACGTCGCCCGCGAAGATCAGCCCGCCAAGCAGAGTGTCCACACCATGGATCGGGCGTCCTTCGCGATCGAATCAGAAGGGCTCCCGCGCTCGCGGACGCCAACCGGCGTCGAGCACGCGCAATTCTGGGACGAGAAGTATCGCTTCGCCCTACGGGAATCGGAGAAATTCCTCAACATCACGTCGCCGCGCTAACGCGCCGCGACTTTTCTTTTTATTCAGGCGCTAAAAAGAAAGGCCGCGCGAGAACGCGCGGCGGAGAGGCGGTGCTACTTTTTGAAGACGTCTGGGAAGAGCGGCTTCTCACGCCACACAACCTGCAGGAACGCGCCGGTTGGCAGGTGCCTGAAGAGCAGGTTCCGGAAATCTTCTTTCGAGCGATCGGCCGAAACAATTTCGAAGAGGTCGCGCGTGGCGTCAATCGCCGAAACAATCGGCTCGAAATCGGCTAGCTCCTCTACGGCGAAAGCCTCATGTTCGGGTGCCGGGCCGTCGGCTCGGAGGATCTCGAGCCGGTGCTGGCCGCGCCAGGCGAATCCAACGTTTTCGTTGCGAAGATCAATGTCGTAGCCCAAGAGAGAGCTGTAGACATCGAGAGCCCCTCGAACGTCGCGGGCACTCGTCGTGTGAATCGCGGTGTGCTCGTGAAAGACTAGGCCGGGATTGATGCTCGGCAGCGACAGGAACGCTAGAGTTGCTTTGGTATTCATTCGTTAATAATTTTATTTGGTTTAGTTTCCGGAAAGCCGGTTTATCCAAAGACTGTCATTTTTTCCTTATTTTGTCAATGTTTTCGGGTAGATTAGCCGAAAGGCCGCCGCTCGCGGAGCGAGCGGCGGCCAGAACTTTTGGAAGGCGGCGCTAGTCCAAATCTTTCGCCAGCGCCACGTCGCGGATGCCGTAGGTACGCTTGGCCGCGAGGCGCCGCATGAGCCAGTTGCTCGCGTAGCCAATGGCCGCGAGCGCCACGAAGTACGCCACCCCCACCCACGACAGAGTGGGCGGCTTCTGGGCGAAAAGCCCCAAGAGATTTGCGCCGACGCCCATCGACGTCACCACCGCGAGCTTCTGGATTGACCCTTCGGTGCTCTTGGCCTGCAGCTCGGCGAAGAGGGTGTCGGCGGCCTTGGTGTAGTTGCGGGTCATCGCCCATACCTCGCGCACGTAGGCCAGGGTGTCGGCGAGCGCCTCGTAGCGGAAGCGCAGCGTCTCGGCCGAGCGCGCGAGCGCCGGGTCTTGCTTGGCGATCGCTTCGCGCGTGCGCAGGTAGGCGCCCATCTGGTTGATGCGCGCGTCGATGAGGTCAACGGTCTTGGCGTAGCTCGCCACGCGGTCGCGGAAAGAGGCAATCTCGCTTCCGGCAATCGAGCCGCGCTCCTTCACCGCCGCAATCCGCTCCCAGATGGTGCGGTGCAGGTTGAGGTAGCGGTGCAGCTGGCGTTTGAACTCGCGCACGAAAATTTGCTCTTCGACGAAGCGGGCGACGGTCTCCTCCGAGGCCGCGCCGCGGGCAATGACGTAGAGGAGGTCGCCGCGGTGAATCGAGAACCCCTGCTCTTCCGCCACGCGGCCGATGCGCTCGTTGAACTTAGCGAAGAGCGCCGCCACGTCCGCCGGAGAAGCCCCCGAAACAACAATGAAGTAAGGGTACACCGTCTTGATGCTCGCCAGCTCTTTGGGAACCGGCGCGCCGAGCGAGAAGAGGTACGAGAAGGCGGCCGAGAGCGGCCCCTCGTAGAATTTGGTGAGACGGCGCACGAGATCGCGGGGATCTTCGTCGCCGCGAGAAGACACGACCACCAGGCCATCTTCGACAACGTCGGCCTCGACGCCCTCGCCCGAGACGAACGAGACGCGCTCGAACGCCTCGGCGGCGAGGCTGATGTCCCGAGGGGCGAGCGCCGCGTGGAGCGCGTCGAGCTTGGCAGAATCGAGCGGCAGAGACGTCGGCACGCCGGCGAGGAAATCGTGCACCTCCGAGAGGTGCAGGGTGGTTCGCTGGAACCAGCCGCCGACGAGCGCGCGCTCAATCTTCATGGTTGCCGGTATTCTAGCAGCGGCGGGGTGCGAGTTTCTCCACACAAAAGAAAAACCCGGCAACCAGAGGTTGCCGGGCGGTAAGTTTGTAGGGCTTCCCCTCTCTGGCGCTAGCTTTTCGATGAGAGCTCGAGCGCCTTGCGGAACACCTCGTGCTGGAGGTAGTCGTCCCGGCGCGACACGTCCTGCAAAAGCAGGTGCGCGGCCCCTTCGATGCGGACAATTTGCACCGTCTGGTAGCTGTCCCAATTCTGCCAACTGGCAATCGATTCCCCTTTCGCCCTAGGCTCGTAGAGGTCGATTACCGGCGCTTCGCCGCCGCTCGCGGTTTCCTTCTCGACCGCCGAACCGGTGTCGGCGATGAGGTAGAGGCGCTCGCCGCCGTCCTTTTTGACGATAGCGTAAGAGCCGATTAGCTCTGCGGGCCCAGCGGCGACGCCGATCTGGCTCTCGGTCGCCGGGCGTAGCGGCACGCCGGTCGAAGACCGCTTGGCCGCTGAGTTCGCGTCGCCCTTGTGGTAGGCGGTGACGCGCACACGCGGCAGCGTCTCGCGCTCAACGGTGGTCGGCCGAGCCGCTTCACCGGAGAGCTTTCCCCACAGGTCTCGCATGGCGAGGCCGAGGGCGCTCTGCTTCGAGTACGCTTCCTGATTTTCCTTGGTGTCGATAGGCGCCGGAGCCGGTACCTTGTCGAGCACGTTCGCGAGTGGCTTCTCTGGCTCCGCTTTCACGGTTTTCTTAGCGACCACCTTGGCCGGCACTCTACGCGCGGAAGCTGTCGCCGGGACAGCCTTCGTGACGCCTCTCTTGGGGTCGAGGCGTTGGCCCTGACTTCGTCGAGCGGCGCTCGTTTCAGCTAAATTCGGCTTCGGCTTAGGTCGGGCGCCGGCAACCGGGAGCGAAACTCGCACCGCGGGCTTCACTTTTTCTCGCGAGAAGAGGCGGCGGAAGAATCCAGGCTTTTCTGCGGACGTCGCGGCGCTCGGGCGCGCGGCGACGGTAACTGTTTTATCGCGCGCTTCCAGGCGGAGGATTGAGAGGAAGAGCATCACGATGATGGTAAAGAACGTTCTGGTTTTCATTTCTATTTTTGGGTCTTGGTTTTTCTTATTTCTTGTATTCGGTTTTGACCCTCGGGCAACGGACGAGTCCGGACTGAACGAGGACTTGCGTTGTATCACGTTTTTTTCAAAAAAACAAGTATTTGGGCCTCGGGGCGGCTCTGTGGGAGAGTTTTTAGGTGAGGAAATTAGCCGCCGCCCCAGCCGCCCTAATTGGCGCCGCCGCGCTCGCCGCGCAAATTCTGCTCGCGGGGCGAGCCGAGGCGCCGCGAGGCGTCTCGGCTGCCACGGAAAATGCCGGTCGCCGCCCCGGCCCGAGCGTCGAAGTGCTCGCCGTCGGCGACATAATGCCGGCCCGGTGGGTCGAACGACGCCTGCGCGCGAACGGCTACGGCTACCCTTTCGCCGAGACCGCAGAAATTCTCCGCGGCGGGCAAATCACGTTCGGGAACCTGGAGTCTCCGCTCGCGGACGGCGAGCCGGTCGAAGCTTTCCAGATGGTGTTCCGCGGCGACCCGGAGTTTGCGCCGGCGCTCCGCGACGCCGGATTCGACATCGTTTCAACCGCGAATAACCACGCCGGCGACCAGGGCGAGGCCGGAATCGCCTCGACGCTCGAGGCGCTCGAGGGCGCGGGGATTTCCGTCGCCGGATCGGGAGATGGCCCGCGAGCCGCGGCGCCCGCCGTAATCGAGACCCCTACCGGCTCGGTCGCCTTCCTGGCATACGCCGACGGCCGCTGGTTCCCCGACTCCTACGTCGCCGGCGAGAATCGGCAAGGGATCAATTTGCTCGAATCGAAAAAAATTTCTGCGGACGTCAAAGACGCGCTGGCGCAGGCAGACTTCGTCATCGTTTCGGTGCACGCCGGCACCGAGTACGAGCCCCTCCCCGACAGCGTCCAGCGTGACGCGGCCGAAGCCGCAGCCGAGGCCGGCGCCTCACTCGTCATCGGGCACCACCCCCACGTGCTGCAGCCGATCGAAAAAATTGGGACCACGACCGTCGCCTGGAGCCTCGGCAACTTCGTCTTCGATCAGGACTTTTCGCCTGAGACGCAGGAGAGCGCTATCGCCCGTTTCAGAATTTCTGAAAACGGCGTGGAGGCGTCCGCCTTCCCCGCTCGCATCCACGACTACGCGCAGCCGCGCCCGACGAAAGACGCCGCGGCACGCGCCACAGCAGAGAAGCTTTTCGGCGGCGCCGAGCCGTGCCCGGGCGAGACCGGGTGGTGGTGCCCGCAAAAAGAAAACGCCGATTAAGATCGGCGCGGCAGGCGGCGAATTTGGTCGCGGCCGCCAACCTTTTTTCCGGAGAAAGGCGGCAGCTTGGTGGAGCCGGAAAAATTTCCGGGAAACGACGTATGCGGCTTAGGCCCTAGGAAGCGAAATCCGGGCGGAACATTGCTTTGGTCTTTTTTCATGGGGAACCTCCGGGGTAATGCTAGCGCGGAGACGCGAGAACGGGAACGAGGCAGCCGGGAATCGGTCACGAGTCACTAAGTCTTTTGGAATCCTATGAATCTCGAATGGATTCCAAAAGCCAAAGTGCTCGCGACCCCGCCTCGCCGCCGTTCCGCCCCTCGCTACGCTCGGAGGCTCACGGCTGGCTGCGGCTTTCGATTCCCCACGTTTCGATGGTCCTCCATCGAAACTTCAGGTCCACAAGGAAACCCCGCCCGCGCCGTAACGGCAGCGCGCCTTCGGGAATCGGCCACCCGTTCCCTCGCGCCGTCGCGCTCGGGCCGGTCGGCCCCGCCTCGCGGTTCGGCGCGGCGCCGAACAACGCTCCGGCTTTCGATTCCCCACGAAACAGCGGTTCTCCGCTGTTTCTTCAGGTCCACAAGGAAACCCCGCCCGCGCCGTAACGGCAGCGCGGGCGGGGTTTCCTTGTGGACCTGAGGGGAATCGAACCCCTTACCTCGTCAATGCGAATGACGCGCTCTACCAAATGAGCTACAGGCCCAATCGGAGCGGCCAGACTATAGCAGCCGGCCGGTCCGGATTCAAACCTGGAGCCTACGCCGCGGCAGCCGGACGCTCTCCCGTAATCTGGTGGCGGTAGCGGGCGAACAGGTAGGCACCGCCGAGCGCCAGGCACCCCACCGCGAAGGACGCGACGATGCGGTAGCCGGTGCCAAGGTCCCAGACGATGAGGAACACGTTCATGGCGGCGAGCAGGATGGTACCCACTCCCGCGTAGCGCGAGGGCGCCGAGACGACCGCGAAGCCAACCGCGAGAATGATCGCGCCGTAGAGGCCCCACACGATGGCGATGGCCGTCGCCTCGGACGACTCGAGTCGGTCGAGTTCGGCGCGCGCCAATGCGACCTTTCGTTCGTCGCGCTGGCCCCACTCGTCACCCGACCCACCGCCGGTCGCCTCACGGTAATCCGCGGTCGCAACCTCCACCTTGCCCCGGTACGCCAGATCAACCTCCCCCGCCAGCACGCCGAGCGCGAACACGTGCGACAAGACGGCGACGAACGCGAAACCAGTGCGCCAGTTCTCCTTGCCCGGCAGGCGCGAGACGACGCGCGCGGCGGATGCCAGCGCCCAGCCGGCGATGAGAATCGCGAGGAGGCACGCGAAGCGGACGTTCCAGACGGGGACGGCATCGACGGCGAGCGAGACGTCGGCCGTGGCGGCGAGCGCCAGGAAACCCATCACGCCAGAGAGGAACGCGAAGGCCGCCGCGCGCGCCTGGAGCGCGAGCCAGGCGAGCACCACCGCCTCGGCAGCCAACAGAATCGCGACCCACGCGCCGTCCAGCTGGAGGGAAATTGCCGTGGCGAGGAAGACAGCGGCGAGGCCAAGGCTCGCGCCATTGGCAATTTTAGGAGCGCCCGCAGAGTGACCCCAAAGAGCCGCGGCGCCGTAGGCGAGCGCCAAGAAGAGCGGCAGGAAGCCGTCGAAATCTTTCGAGTAGTCGGCGGCGAGGCCAATCGCGATCGGCGAGAAAATCAGCGAGCCCACGAACGAAAGGCCGATATCGAAGCGGGTAGGCTCGCGACGACGTAGCGCCGCCCATCCGTAGCCGGCAAACGTGAACAGCGCCAGAAAGGCGAGGCTGAAAGTTTCCACGAACCAGAACTGCGTCGCCTCGTCGTAGCCGAAGCCCAGGTACTCCACGAACACGATGGCGCTGCCGATGAGGGCTACCGTCTGGGTGGCGCGCCAGCCGAGGCCGGCCGCGGCCGCGAGCGAAACGGCGGCCGAGGCAAAGGCGAAGGCGACGGCTCCGGCGCTCGCGGTCATCGGCAGAATGATGGCGGTCAAGAACGCGCCCGCGGCGCCGAGCGCGGCCGGCGCCTCAACCTTAGACGAGACGGCGAGCACCGCGGAGAGGACCGATACGGCGACCGTCGCCACGAGTGCGAAGCCGTAGCCGTAGAAGTCGAAGAAGACGTAGCCCGAGTAGACGGTGAGGTACAGAATTCCGAGGCCAAGGCCGAGGGCCGCGTCGCCGAACCACCCCAAGCGGCTGCGAAGCGAATTTCCGGCGAAGGCGAGGCCGAGGCCGAGCAGCGCGCCGAGAACCATGCGTAGGCCCTCGGTGAGCCAGCCTTCGTCGATCGCGTACTTCACGGCGAAGCCGGCAGCCGCCACGAGGGCGAGCACGCCCACGATCGCGAGCAGTCGGCCGCCGTGTTCTTCGCCCCGCGCGTCAGAGAATTTGGCGGGCTCAGGATTCGCCTGGGCCGCCGCGAGTGGCTCGGGATCTGCCGTCGCCGAAGTTACAGCCGGCGACGCGGCGGCGAAGGAGCCACCGTTAGACTGCGCAACGACCGCCTCGATCCAGCTCCTAATCTGGTCGATAGAGCGATTGACCGCGCGGAGCGTCGAAGACTGCCCGGCGACGGCGAAGGAGAGGATCAAGAGCCAGATAAAAAATAGAGGTTCCATGAGGCGTTTTAATTCTTAACCGCTCAATTATCCCTCGTACCGCTTCAGGTAGCCAGGACCTTCCTTAGAGGAGGTATTATGGCGCGGTGAATTTTCCGGTCGATATCCCCCTCGGCTTTGTTTCCGTTCCGGCGCACCCGGTCTTCGAGGCGCTCAGCATCCTCCTCGCCTTCAAGCTGTTCGAGCGACTAAAGTCGAGGCGCGGCGACCACTTAGACGAGAAGGGGCGCTGGGTCTCCTTTGCCGGCGCCGCGCTCGGCGCGCTCATTGGATCGCGCCTCGTCGCGGCGCTCGAGCGGCCAGACCTCTTCTTCAGCCCGCCCTCTTGGCTCTTCTACGTGAGCGGCCAGTCGGTAGCGGGCGCGATTGCCGGCGGCATTATCGGCGCGGAGATTGCCAAGCGGCTCATCGGCGAGAAGCGTCGCACGGGAGACCTGTTCGTCTACCCGCTCATCCTAGGGATAGCGGTAGGGCGAGTCGGCTGCTTCCTTACCGGCGTCGCGGACGACACCGTCGGCCTGCCCTCTTCCCTGCCCTGGGCCATGGACCAGGGCGACGGCATCGCGCGACACCCGACGGCGCTTTACGAAATTGCAGTCATGGGCGCGCTCGCGATAGTCGCCCGCGTGGCCGAAAAAACCGGAAAGCTCCAGACCGGCGATCTCTTCCGAATTTTTTGCGTCGGCTACTTCTCGTGGCGTTTCTTCGTAGAGTTCCTCAAGCCGGTCGAGGCGATTGCCCTCGGGCTCTCCTCGATACAGCTAGTTTCGGCCCTGGTCGTAATCGGTTACGTACTTAGCCTGACGCGAGGCTACCGAAAGGCGCCGTGAGATAATCGCCGCATGGAGAACGGCACCAGCAACGGGCAGATCGTCGCCAGGCACGGGCTCATCGGGGCAATGGCAGGCCTCCTCGGGCTGTCGATTTTTGTCATTGACGACAGGTACGCCCCCGAATGGGCCGAGTACCTTTACGCCAGCTCTCCTTTCATTTTCTTTTTCGGGTACGGCGTCGTCACATTCTGGGCCGTCACCGCAAGCTGGCACGTGCCCGGCCGCGCCGCCGCACACGCGAGCGGCCTTTTCTTGGGAACATTAGCGGCGTTGGGAGTATTCGCCAGCGGCTGCGTGGTGGCGCTTTCGAACCTCAAAATACACTAGCTTCGGCCCGAGAATTCAGCGCGTGAATTTGCCCGCTTTTTTGTTTTTTGGCCGTGGACTGAGCCGTGCAATAATTTAAAGATGAATCCCGAACAACCCTCGCCAGCCCCGCTCCCGAACGGCCCGCTGCCGAGGCTCGGCGACTCGCCGACGCCTAAGCCAACCGAAACCGCCACGTCTCCCAAGAGCGGAGGCGAGATTGGAAAGCACCTCAAGGCAGCTTTTATCTACCTCGGCGTTATCTTCATAATTTGCGCGAGCGCCGCGATCACAGGCGAGGTCGCGGTCGTCGCCGCCTTTTACGCCTACTGGGGAGCGCTCGGCATCCACGCGCTCACGGCAATCTACCTCGCCGGCAAGAGCGCCCTCTCCGGTGACTGGGCAGCCCTCGGGCGGCACGTAGTGGCGGTGCTCCTGGTGGCCGCAATTGCCGCCGGCGCCTGCTGGGCCAACTTAATGGCTCTCGGTATGGGAGGCGGGCTTGGGTTCTTCTAGCCCGCGAGGTATTTTCCCGAACCAGGCTTTCCGCTCCCGGTGAAGCCTCGTTTCTGCTAGCCTGCCCGCCGGACTCCTTACAACAATGAATACCCTAAATACCCTACTCGCCCCAGGCGAAACCATCCTCACGCAAACCCAAGGCCGCTGCCTCACCTGCGGCGACATGCTGCCAATGGACGTCGTGCGGACGCCCGGTGCCGTCGGTCTTCCCGACCGAGTCGTCGGACGCCGCCGCTGCCCGTCTCACGGGCCGCACGAGTCGCTCCTGGCCTCGAACGCGCGGTGGTACTTCGTGCCGCCGTCTGACGAGAAAAGCTGCGGCGCCGGCTGCGGCTGCCACGCGGCCAGCGGCGACGCTAAGGCGACGCTCGGCAAAAACTTCGCCCTCGAAGGCGCGTTCCCGGACACGCTCAACACCTGCATTGCCCTCTTCCACATCGTGGAGGGTTGCAACCTGGCGTGCCCCACGTGCTTCGCCGACGCCCCTCACGTTATCGGCCAAGGCGCCGTGCCGCTCGAAGAATTCAGACGTCGCGTAGACGCCGCGGTCGCCAAGAAGGGTGACCTCGAAATTCTGATGCTCTCCGGCGGCGAGCCGACGATTCACCCCGACCTCCTGGAGATGCTGGCCTGGCTCAAGAACCATTCCGGCGTCCAGTACGTGATGCTCAACACCAACGGCATGAAGCTCGCCAGAGACCCGTCTCTGGCGAGATCCATTGGCGACATCTTCGCCCGACCCAAAGGCGGCCTCCAGGTGTACCTGCAGTTCGACGGACCAGGCGAAGCCGGCCAGGTTGAGCTGCGTGGCGCCGATTTGCGCGCGATGCGCCTGCGGGCAATAGAGAACCTCTCGGCCGCCGAGGTGCCGGTCACGCTCGCGATGACCGTCACGCCGGCGAATGTCGGCACGCTCTGGGACACCGTCCTGGTTTCCGCGGACAATCCGTGGGTGCACGGCGTGGCGCTGCAGCCAGAGTTCAGCTCCGGCCGCGCGCCGCACGGCGCCGCCGACCGCCTCACCGCGGCCTGCGTCATCGACGGGCTCATCGCGCAGTCCGGCGGCACCCTAACCGAGCGCTCGATCACGCCGCTCCCCTGCGGCCACCCGAACTGCACGTTCGTCGGCTACGTCTTGCGCCGGGCCGACGGCACGCTCGCGCCGGTGTTCGACGCGCTGCCGATGGACCGGCTCCAGGGGTTCCTCGCGAACTCTCTCCACTACACGCTAGACCAGCTGGCGCAGTGCGGCTGCGACACCACCGAAATGGGCGCGCTCTTGCACGACATCGAAGGCGGCGCCTCGGCGGCGGCCCTCGGCGGCGACGTGCGCCAAATGCTCGCCGAGCTCAAAGCCGGCGGACGCCTGATCCGCATCGTCGTGAAGCCCTTCATGGGCGTCGAGACGTTCGACGCGCGACGTGTCGGCATGTGCTGCACGCACGTGCTCACGCCCTCCGGCGCCATGGAGAGCTTCTGCTCCTACTACGGCGGCTGGGGCAAGAAAGGCTAAGCCCGCAATCTGTCCGGCGCCACGAGGCGCCGGATTTTCTTTTAAGGTTGACCCTCACTGCCTCATGGGGTACCTTTTTCGTCAAGGAGGACCCCTACACATGAAACAGCACCGTTACGAAATTCTGGCCAGGCGCGAAGAGCACTTCAGCCTCGCCATCCCCGGCAGTTTCGCCTTCGTGGCTATTCTGTCGGCCACGCTCGGCGCGTTCCTGCCGCTCGGCGCCGCGCTCGCAATCGGCGCCATCGCCGCCTGGATTGGCGAGCACCTCGACCGGCACCTGGTGTCGCCGGTGCCCGCCTGGCGCATCTTCGGCTTCGCTGGCACCTTCGGCGCCGCCGCCGGCTGGCTCGTCGCCCTCGCCCTCGGGCGCGCTTCAGAGTCTTTCTGGACGACCCCCTCGGCTATGGCCGCCATTGCCGCGCTCCTGGCGTTTAGCTTCGCCGGACGAGACCGCCGTCACTAGCAGTTCCGCGCCCTCTACCGAGAGGGCGCGGTTTTCATTTACGGAAAAAGAAAACCGTTCCGGGCGAGAAGCTCAGAACGGGGTATCGACGGCAGATTGCCGCGCGCGGTACGGATACTTCGGCAAACTTCTCTCGGAGAAAATCTGCGAGAAAGGTCCGCCGTGACGAATTAGGCGATCGGCGTGAGTCGCGCGGATAATTGCCGTAACCGGCACCGCGCGGCGAGCCTGGGCCACGGCAAACATTTCGCCGTAGCCGCCCAGCGGGAGCTCTCCCTGGACACGTCGCCAATTGGCGCTGTCGGGGGCGAAATCTCCCACGATTGAGCGGCCGCGGGCGTCGCCGCTGAACGCCGCATCGACGACGGTACGCAGCACGCGGCCAACTTTCTCGACGGTCTTGCCGGGGTAGAGCGGCGCGATTTCGTCGCGCAGCTTATTTACCATTCCGGCCAAGATTTGCGCGTCGAGAATCAGCGCTTGCCGCGTTTCGCGGATGAGGTGATCGTGCAGGCGGGCTATCGCGCGCTTGCCGCGTTCACCCTGGAGCGAGGCGAGCGTGGTGCGATGGCCATCGCGGTCTTTACCGCGGTACCAGACGAAGCAGTAGAGAGTATCCTGACCGCCGTTTTCACGTTGGTACAGGTAGTCTTCGAGCTGCCTCACCGAGAAGCGCATCGGGTCGGCGGTGGTGCCGCTCTTAACCTCGAGGAAGGTGTCGTGTCCCAAGATTTCTAGGTCTGGGACGGTTCCTCCTTCGTGGCCGATAGGGTCTTTAGGGCGAGAAACGTCGCCGATGAGCGCGGCGCGCAGGGCATCTTCGAAGAAGGCGCCGGTGAGGCCGGGAAGGCCGACGCGGTTGAGCTGCTTAACGCCAGATTCAACGACGGGCGGGCCGTAATCGATCGAGCGGTTTTTGGGCGGGGCAACCTGAGGCAGCTCCGCGGTTAAGGCGAACGCTGTCTGCATATTTTTAGTGGGCTGTTCCCAAAAATTTTACGCCCGTAGCGGCGGCAGCTTCTGTGGATAGCGCACCCGGAGACACCTTGAGAAGCGGCGCAAGGGACGCGGCCAGAAACCTATAGAGACCGGCGTTTTTGAGGCTCGCGGGACGACCCGGCGCGGCGCGCGGCCTCTGCCTCGATCTCCTCGACCATCTTCTCGAAGCCGGCCAGGCCCTTCTTCCAGAAGGAAGGCTTGGTCACGTCGAGGCCGCTCGCGGCAAAAATATTCTCGACGGTGTCCGAGCCGCCGGCTTTCATGAATTTCTCGAAGGCGGCGACGTTGCCCTCCTGGCGGTACTTCTCGTACAGCGCGTTCGCGACCAGCTCGCCGAAGGCGTACGAGAACACGTAGAAGTGGTTGCGAATGTGCGACCAGGTGACAAAGAAGTAGCCGTCGTCGGGGACCAGCTCGACGGCGTCACCCATGTACGCCGACATGGCGCGGTTGTGCTCTTTGGCGATCTCCTCGGCCGAGAGGTACCCCTCGGCGCGGATGCGGGCGTGCAGCGACACCTCGAACTCGAAGCAGGCCACCTGGCGGAAAACGGTGGCGACGAAGTCGTTCGCCTTCTGGAACAAGAGATCGAAGCGAGCCTCGGCCGAAGGCGCGTCGGCCACCATCTTCTCGAACGCCAGGCGCTCGAAGAAGGTGCTGGCGCTCTCGGCTGAAGCCATCGAGTAGCCCTCGTAGAGCGCGGGCTGAGCGGCGGCGTGCTCGGAGTGGAACGCGTGGCCCATCTCGTGGGCAATCGTGGCGAAGGAGCGCGGAGACGGCTCGTGGTTGAGCATCACGTACACCGGCGCGCGACGAATCGAGGCGCAGAAGGCGCCGCCGGTCTTGCCCTTCTTCGGGTAAGCGTCAATTTGCCCGTCCCGCAGGTAGCGCTGAAAAGTCTCGGCGTACCAGGCGCCAACCGGCTTCAGAATCTCGGTGAGGGCGTCGGCGGCCTCGCGGAAGGTCGGGCGCCAGGCGGGCACGTCCGGGTTCGGGGGCAGCCCGACGCCGCGGTCGGCGTAGGTCATTTTTTTCAGGCCGAGAATTTTCGCCTTCGCCGCGTAGAAGCGGTTAGCCAGGGGCGCCGCCTCGCGGACCGCGCGGCGGAGCGCCGCGACCGTCGAGCCGGAAATTTCGTAGCCGAGGAACGTGGCGTCTTCGGGGCTCTTGAAGCCTCGCGCCTCGTCCATCGCCTTCTTCCAAGAGTAGACCGCATTGATTTCGGCTTCGGCGTAGGGCGCAATGCCTTTGAGCGCCTCGGTGACGCGCCCGGCGAGCGCCCGACGCTCGGCCACGTCATCAATCGAGGGGATGCTCGCGAGCGCCTCGGCGATCGGCACCATCTTGCCTCCCTTCTCTACCGAGAGGCCCGCTTCGCGGGCTTCCGTCATATCAATCCACATCGAACGACCCGGGCGCGAGAGCGAGTTAGACAGCGTCTCGGCCACCTCGGGCAGCTGGTGCTTCGCCGAGAGGAACACGCGGGAGAGGAGGTAGCGGTACGCCGCGAGCTCTTTAGCTTTCAGCGCGCGTGCCTGCGCCGCGACATCGAGCTTACCGATAGCGAGCGTGAAAAATTCGATTCGGTTGCCGGCCGCCACGAGACGCTGGTGCAGCTTGCCTTCGGCCGCGCGCAGCTCCTGGCTCTCGGCGTCGAGCGCCCGGGAAAGCCCCAGGTAGAAAGCCGGCCGAGCGGCGGCGAGCGTCTCCGAGAGCGCCTCGTAATCCCGCATGGCGCGGGCGAGCGTCGCGGGCACCCCAAACTTTTTTGTTTCCGGTCGCCACTTTTTCTCGAAAGCGGCGCAGGCCTTCTCGAGCACGCGCACATCGCGCTCGAGCTTGGGGTCTGCCGCCGACGCGTACATGAGGCCCAAATTCCAGGACTCGGCGACGACGGGACCTTTGCCTGTTTCAGTTTTTTTAGCCATATGCCGACAAACTCTAGCAGAACGAAGGCCGGCGCGCCGCCTGCTACAATTAGCCGACCATGTGGCAGATTTACGCGCTCATCGCCGCGGCGACCGCCGCCCTCGTCGGCATTTTCGCCAAAGTCGGCCTCGATAAGGTGGACTCGACCCTCGCGACCGCCGTGCGCGCGGCAATTATGGCCGCCGCGCTCGTAATCGCCGCTGGCGCCCTCGGCAAGTTCTCCGGCATTTCGCAGGTGTGGGGCAAACCGCTGCTCTGGATCGCGCTCTCGGGCCTCGCCGGCGCCGCGTCCTGGATCGCCTACTTCGCCGCGGTTAAAGCCGCGCCGGCCGATCGCCTCGTCGGCGTCGCCGCGCTCGATCGACTGTCCGTCGTCTTCGTCCTCATCTTCTCGGTGGCGTTCCTGGGCGCCTCGCTCACCTGGAAGTCTGCCCTCGGCGCGACGCTCGTGGCCGCCGGGGCAATTTTCCTAGCTATTTAGCCACGACGTTTCGGCGCTAGAATGCGCCCATGGAAAACACCACCCCCTCGCCGGCCTCGCCCCGTCCGCTGGATCAAAAAATCGTTGCGGCTGTTTCGCTAGGTCTCTTGCTCGCCGTTGGGCTCGTCGCCGGCGGCTACGCCATTTCCGGCATTCGCCTGCAGCCGGAGACGCTCGCCGTCACCGGATCCGCCAAGGAACGCGTCCGCGCCGATCTCGGCGAGGTATCCGGGACCGTGTCGCGCACCGTCTACGAGCAGAACCTTTCCGATGGCTACGCGCAGATTGCCGTCGACGCAGAGTCCGTGCGCAAGGCTCTCTCGGAGCTAGGCTTCTCGGCCGCAGAGATTACGGTAGATCCGGTGTCCGCCAACGAGAGCTCGGTCTGGGAGGATGGCCGCTTCGTGCGCACCGACTACACGGTGACCGCGCGGGTGACCGCCAAATCGTCCAACGTGGCTAAAGTGGCCCGCGCCGCTGAATCGCTCGGCCAGACCCTCGCCGCGCGCGGCGTCTTTTTCCAGAGCTGGGGACCCTCGTACACCGTCTCTTCCCTGCCGGAAATTCGCGTGAAGCTCTTGGGTGAAGCCGTAGCCGACGCTAAGCGCCGCGCCGAATCCATTGCCGAGAACGCCGGCGCGACGGTTGGCCCGCTATCTTCTGCCGAGAGCGGCGTCGTGCAGGTGCTCGCGCCAGACTCCACCCAGGTCGACGACTACGGCTCCTACGACACCTCCACTGTGGAAAAAGACGTCTTGGTGACGGTGCGGGCCAAATTCTCGGTACGCTAAGGGCTCCGGAGACCTTCATTCTCCCTTCACCCGAGAGGCGGTAGAATTGACGGGTACCCGAAACAGGGTGCCTTACCGGTCTTAATTTTCAAACTCATGAAGATGACGAAAAAGGCGGCGCTCGCTAGCCTCGCCGTGCTCACCATGGCGACAATGGTCGCCACCCCTACCTACGCCCGACGCGGCGCAGACGACTCCGACGAGGGGGACGATCGCGGTGGCCGACGCGGATCTGGCCTCGAAGACGATTTCGACGGGGACGGCCTCACCAATTCGGATGACGACGACGATGACGACGACGGCGTCAAAGACGAGGACGACCGCAATGATCGTACCCGCCTCAAAAAGACCGAGAAGGCGGAAAAGCGCGCCAAAAAGATTGACGCCGCGCTCGACACAGCAGATCTAGGCTGCCTCTCGACGGCCGTAGCCGAACGCGAGGATGCGCTGCTCACCGCCCTCGACGAGTTCAACGCGGACGCCAAGGCCGCGCTCACCGAGCGCAAGTCGGATCTCGCCGATGCCTACTCGAAGACCAATCGCGCCGAGGTAAAGAGCGCCGTGAAGGACGCCTGGAAGACCTACAAGGACGCCCTCAAGGCCGCCCGCGGCGACCTCAAGGATGCCAAGAAATCGGCCTACTCTGAGTTCAAGGGTGACGCCAAGACCTGCGGCGGCTCCGTAGAGTCGGCCGACACTTCGGCTCCGGGTGAAGAAATTCTGCTCTAGTCGAACGTAGGAAAATTCCTAAAGCCGCGGCGCCCTTCGGGCGCCGCGGCTTTTCGTCAGCCGGGCTGCACCCTATTTACATTTACATATATATATTGTAGTAATTTTTCCGTAGCTCTATGAAACCTCCACCATCGCACACCCTCGCCAATGCCTTTACCCTTTCGGTCCAAGCCGAAGAATCTCCAGAACCAAGGTTCCCGGCGGTTCCAGGCCTGTGCTCCGAAAGAAGCGGCCGCCTCAAACTTGCCGCCAACTTTTCCGTTGACGGGCCGGCCGGCCACATAATTTTCCGCGTCCAGAAAGTTCGCCGCACGGCCAAGGTACCCGGCGGCGCCGACAACGAGTTCGACTTCGGAGAAATTGTGGCCGGCGAGCCAAACCCCAAACACGGCAAGCACCGGAAAGCCTGGGTCTTGATTCGCGGTTACGGCCCGACGCGCCTGGTTCGCCTCTCGGTCATCGAGCGCGACGGCACCTCCGAGCTGCCTCTGCAGCTTGTGGTAGCCCGAGATTACTCGACGCACTTCTGCGCGATCAGGGGCGATAGGGGCAACCTCCTCGCCGTCCTGTTCGCGACCACGAAGCAGACCGAAGCGGGCGAATCGATCGAAATCAGATCTGTCTCTGAGGCGTCCCTGCTCGGCGCGCGGTACC
The DNA here is from genome assembly GCA_044375695.1 of Minisyncoccia bacterium. Lineage (GTDB taxonomy): Bacteria > Patescibacteriota > Minisyncoccia > Phycocordibacterales > JAACPR01 > DATDYW01. The sequence goes on from JBILMG010000002.1 coordinate 34,044, forward strand.
ACCTGCTCCGCGAAGCGCTCGGCGACCTAATCGACCGATCCTCCACGTCCACCCCCTAGCGGCCACATAGGCCGCTTTTCTTTTTCAAGGCTTGAATCTTTTTGTGGCCTAAGGAGAAGCGTTGACAAGAGGCGTGGCCCGGTAGCAGTGTACCGACGGCATGAAACGATCATTCAAAATCAATCCTGGAATCAACTGCGTTACCGTCACCCTCGGCGCCGACGGAGAATTGAGCTGCACCGACGGGCTGCGGCTATCTCCCGACAGCTCGCATCTGGAGGGGATGTCGCCAGAATTCGAAATCCACCGGCAAATGCCGCCCGAAGGCATGGCTTCTGGAACCATTACGTTCGCAGACGTTCTGTCTTCTAGTTTCGGCGGGGTAACCAGAGGTAACCGCAGCGCCACGTTCTCTAAGCCAGAAAAACGCAGAGAGCGTTGGTCGGAGAACCCGGCGATCAACGTCCGCCTTAACATCGCGGGCGCCGGATCATTCTTCGATTGGACCTGCTACCACACCAGCGTAAGCATGTACCAGGAAGCCGACGGCAAACCTCGCCTCGGTATACCGCTCGACGAGGAAAGAACGCTCCTGCCCATCGAGCTCGACGACGGGAGAAGGTTCATCGTCGCGCTCTCCGCGGAACAAATCACGGCCGCCCTCGCGCCTCTCGCCGAGCGCGCGCAGGCGTCCCTGAGCGCGCTCGGCAGCCGCCGCGCCATACCCCGGAGAGAGCTCGAAGAGGCCGCGAGGAACCTCCCGGCGCTCCTCGACGAATTCGGCGCCATCTTGCTGGCCATGGCGCAGGATCAGGAAGGCTGAAAATGTTGCCGACGCGCCCCACAGAGGGGCGCCTTTCTTTTTTTCCAAGGCAACCCTTGACGTTTGACCGGCGCCCGGGGCAAGCTGTCGGCAGCTATGCTCATTGACCTCAAAAATCCGCCACATTTCCTGACGCTCGATCCCGACAGCCAAACTTTTTCTGAGGGGATAGAGGTGACAGACAGCGTCCGAAGCTGTACGGCTACAGCGCGGGGAAGCCGCCTTCCGCCAAGCATCACCCGCCTCAGCAGAGAATGGTGCGGCGGGTGGATCGGCGGAACCGCCTTAATAACCTGGGGCCAAATCAACAAGCCCCCGCCTCCAGACCGAGTAATTGTCTGGTGCCCTCTTGGCCACGAAATTTGGCCTGAGCCGTTCGTTCCCACGACCGCCGAAGAGCTGATCCACAAAGTCGTCTCGGGGAAGATCTACGCAGGTAGGCCGTTTCTGACACGCAGCGACCTCTTGATAATAAAGACGTTGCTCCCGAGCGGCCAGATAAAGCTATCGGCGCTAGGGTGGAAAGAAGCCCGGGCCGCTTTTGACGCCTGCGCCAGTGAAACCGCCGCACGCTTCCTATCTGGCACGGCCTCGCCCTAACCAGCGGGGCTTTTCTTTTTTTTAGGCGATCAAGCTCTCGCCCGTCATCGGCGCCGGCTTCGGGATGCCCATGAGCGCGAGGGTTGTCGGCGCGATGTCGGCGAGACCCCCGCCCGAACGCAGCGAGAGATCGCCCGCGCCGACCACAACGAACGGCACCGGCGAGAGCGTGTGCGCGGTGTGCGGCGCGCCGTTTAGGTCAACGTTCACCTCGGCATTGCCGTGGTCGGCGGTGACCAGCGTCACGCCGCCGTTACGCGCCACGGCCTCGAGAATAACGCCGAGCGCGGCGTCCGCCGCCTCAACGGAGGCCTTAATCGCCTCGGGCTTGGCGGTGTGCCCAACCATGTCGGCGTTCGCAATATTCACGAAAACGAAGTCGACGCCGGCATCTAGGCGCTTCGCCGTCTCGAGCGCGATGTCCGCCGCGCGCATCTCGGGCGCCTCGTCGTGCGTCTTCACGTCTTTGCGGGAATCTAGGAGCACGTGCTCCTCGCGCTCGTGCGGAGCCTCGCGGCCACCGTTCAAGAAGTAGGTTGCGTGCGGGAACTTCTCGGTCTCGGCCACGTGCGCCTGCGAGAAGCCGGCAGCTGAAACCTGCGCGGCCAAGGTAGTCTCGACCACCTTGGGCGGAAAGGCCACCAGCACCGGGTAGCCCTCGGCGTACTGGGTCATCGTAACGACGGTCAGATCGAGCTCGTCCTTACGGGCAAAAATTCGCTCGGTGAGCTGCCGGGCGCGGTCCGAGCGGAAGTTCAGGAAGACGACCGAGTCCCCTTTCGCGATCGGCGCATCCATCGTCACGAACGGCTCGACGTGCTCGTCGAGCACCTCCTCGTCGTAGAGCGAGGCCAGGTGGGCCGCGGCGCCAATTTTGCAGACGTTGCCCTCGCAGAGGAAGAGCGCCGCCTCGGCCTTCTCCACGCGTTCCCAGTTCTTGTCACGATCCATCGCGTAGTAGCGGCCGGTAACGGTGGCGATGGCGCCCACGCCAACTTCGGCGAGCTCGCGCTCGAGGGTTGCCAGGTAGTTCGCCGATTCCTTGGGCGGCGTATCGCGCCCGTCGGTGAAAGCGTGAATCACCACATTCGAAACGCCGTGAGACTTAGCCGCGCGCAGGAAGGCGAACAGGTGCGAATCGTGCGCGTGCACGCCGCCCGGACCCACCAGGGCGAGCGCGTGCAGGCGCGTCCCCTTCGCCTTCACGGCATCGAAAGCCGCGACGAAAGCGGGGTTCTCGGCAAAGCCACCGGTGGCCGCCGATTTGCCGATGCGCACCAGGTCGGTATCGAGAATGGCGCCCGCGCCAATCGTGGTGTGGCCAACCTCGCTGTTGCCCACCTGGCCCTCCGGCAAGCCGACCGCCTCTTCGCCAGCTTTGAGCAGCGTCTTCGGGTAGCTCGCCCAGATTCGGTCAAAATTAGGCGTGCTCGCCGCGGCGACCGCGTTGTGCTCCCGGTCTTCGCGGTAGCCCCAGCCGTCGAGAACCACCAGCGCGATCGGTCGTTGAGCCTTTTTTTGTTCGTTGGTCATAGGCATCTGATGGTACCGCCACTTGACCGCCGCGGCCAGCGGGCGCAGCCTTGAGCGGTATGGAAACGAGCACCTTCTCAAAACTGATCCTCATGCCGGTGAGCCTCGCCTTCGGGCTCTGTGCCCTCTTGGCCGTAGCAGCGGCAGGACTCACGGGAGCCGCGCTGGCGAAAGCTTCCGGTCTCGACGCCGACGCGCTCAGCTACGCCGCCGTATGCCTCGCCACCCTGCCGGCCGTCGCCGCGCTCGTCCTCGTCGAGGGACGTCTCGAATTGGTTCGGGAACGTATCGACCGCGCGGTATGGCGATGGAGAGCCAGGCATCGGCCGCAGGTTCACTAGACCGGCGCCGCCCTTCGGGCGGCGCCTTTTCTTTTAGGTAAATTATTGACCATCCTGAACGGCGTGCGTAGTGTGCCCGCCGAAAGTCCACCATGAAAAATAAACCTACCGAACCATTCGACAGCCAAGCCGTTACCGCTTTCTACAGGCAAATCGGCAAAGGCAACTTAGCCGCCGCCCACGACGCCGTCGTCCGAGTTTGGAACGATGACGTACGTCACGCCCTCTACGGCGAGATGCGCCTGCGCGCCGTAGAGTGGGGCGACCTAACCTACGCCCGCATTGCCGCCCAGTTCTCTTGCGGGCAGCTCGACAGGCTGGAGGCGGCGCGCTGCCGCGACTCGGCAATAAAAAATAGCCGCACCGAAGATGCCCTGGCCTGCGCCGCGTACCTGGGAGAATCTTTCTCGGGAACGATTCTTGCCAAGCTGTCCGAACTCGCCGCGTCCTCGCGTCCGAAGGAAGACATCGTCGCCCGAGCCCTGCGCGTCGCGGCAGACCCACGCCACGCAAGCGCGGCGCAGATACTCGCGACAGTTCTGATTGAAACCCGAGGGCGCAGCCTCAGCCACGCAGAAGACACGGCGCTCGGCTACGCTGTCGAGGCATTCGAAAATCAGCATCTGGCAATCTCCGCTCAGTAGAGAAAAAACAGCGGCGCCCCTCTCGGGGCGCCGCTTTTCTTTATTCGGAGAAACCAGTTCCGCTACTCGCCGCGATCTACGCCGCGGTCGATGCCGCCCTGGTCAGAGTCGTGATCCTGGCGCCAGGTGCGGGTGCCGTGCTCGCCGGACGGGGCGCCCGGAGCCGGGCGCGGGCCGCGAGGGCCGGCGCCGTACGGGCGAGGCGCGCCGTAGGGAGCGCGCGGGCCACCGTGGCCATGAGGCGCGCCGTACGGACGCGGGCCGCGAGGGCCGGCGCCGTACGGACGCGGGCGCGGGCGGTACTCGCCGTGGCCGCCCTCCGCCTCTTCGAAGCGGGGCTGGCGCTGCGGTAGCTCGCCGCGCTCGGCCTGCTCTAGCTTGGTCTTCAGCCACGCCGCCGCCGCTTCCGGATCGCGGAAGACGAGGCGGTCGTTGGGACCCGCGGTAAGAAATTCGAGCCAGCGGCGGCCGTCGTCGCTGTACTTCTGCACGGCTACCGAGCCGCGAATCGTGATGTAGGGCTTCTTAATTTCGCCGCTCGTAGACTCGAGCACTTCGCCGGTCTGATCGCAGCGGATCTCGCCAAAGTAAGCCATGGGTAGCGTTTATTGATCCTAAAATTTGGGCTCGTTTTCGTCGCTGGTTGTCCGAGCTCGCAGAAAATCGTACCACGTAAATTGACGGGTTGCGTCAAGGAAGCCGCAGCGGTAGCCTCTCGCCGAAACCCTTTAAATTCTATGGCCGAAAAACCAAAAATAACCCTGCAGTTCCCCGTTGTCCCCAGCCTAAGATCGCTGCTTCAGTCAATCGCCGAAGCGGCAGCTAACCCGAAGCACGATTGGGGCATCGACTACCTGCCGCTCCCGCTCACCGACGACGGGCAGGCCGCGCTAGTCGCGCTCCTGCCAACGCAGAAGAGAATGCCGTCCAGAATATGCGTCAGCCTGAAAGGCTTCACGCTCGACACCTCCGGCACCGGCTGCTCGTACCGCTTCTCATCGATAGCCTACCGAGATGTGCACCGCGCGGGAACCGGTGAACCGATCGGCAACATTGAAATCACCGCCCTCGGCGACCGCAGCGGCAGCGGCGTCCTCACGCTCTACAGGTAGCCTCTCGCGAGGCTTTTCTTTTTGCTCTGTCAGCAAAGAGCCGGCCGCCTTTTGGGCGGCCGGCTCTTTGCTGATCCATCCGAAACCTAACGCGCGAGCGCCTTGCGCCCCGGGTACACGGCCTTCGCGCCGAGCTCTCCCTCGATGCGGAGCAGCTGGTTGTACTTGGCGGTGCGATCCGAGCGGCAGAGCGAGCCGGTCTTGATCTGGCCGGCGCCGGTGCCAACCGCGATATCGGCGATGGTCGCGTCCTCGGTCTCGCCCGAGCGGTGCGAGATGACGGCGGTGTAGCCAGCTTTCTGCGCCATCGAGACAGCCTCGAGGGTCTGCGAGAGCGTGCCAATCTGGTTAACCTTCACCAGGATCGAGTTGCCAACGCCCTGCTCGATGCCCTGCGCCAGGCGGTCGGGGTTGGTGACGAAGAGGTCGTCGCCGACAATCTGCACCTTCTTGCCGAGCGCCTTGGTGAGCGCGGCGTAGCCCTCCCAGTCGTCCTCCGCGAGGCCGTCCTCGATGGAGACGATCGGGTACTTGGCGCACAGCTCCTGGTACCAGGCGACCATTTCGGCCGAAGACAGGGTCTTGCCTTCGCGGGCGAGCGTGTAGACGCCGTCCTTGTAGAGCTCGGTCGCAGCTACGTCGAGCGCGATCGAGATGTCCTTGCCCGCCTTGTAGCCGGCAGCCTCGATAGCCTCGACCACGAGCGCGAGCGCCGCCTCGTTAGACGGAATCTTCGGGGCGAAGCCTCCTTCGTCGCCAACGGTGGTGGCGAGGCCCTTACCCGAGAGAATTTTCTTCAGCGCGTGGAAGATCTCGGCGCCGGCGCGGAGCGCCTCGGCGAACGACTTCGCGCCGTGAGGCACGACCATGAACTCCTGAATGTCGGTGGAGTCCTCGGCGTGCGCGCCGCCGTTGACGATGTTCATCATCGGAACCGGCAGCACCATGGCCGCCTTCGGGCGGTGAATCGAATTGACGTAGCGGTAGAGCGGCATCTTCTTGGAAGCGGCCGAGGCCTTGGCGAAGGCGAGCGAGACGCCGAGGATGGCGTTCGCGCCGAGCTTCGACTTGGACGGGGTGCCGTCGAGAGAAATCATCGAGGCATCGAGCGAGCGCTGGTCGAACGCCTTACCCTGGAGCGCCTTAGCCAACGCGCCGTTGACGTTCGCGACCGCCTTCTGCACGCCCTTGCCCAGGTAGCGCTTCTTATCGCCGTCGCGCATCTCGAGCGCCTCGTGCGAGCCGGTCGAGGCGCCGGACGGCACCGCGGCGCGGCCGAACGAGCCGTCCGAAAGCCAGACGTCGACCTCGACGGTCGGGTTGCCGCGCGAGTCGAGAATCTCGCGGCCGAGAACCTTCTTAACCTTAGGGCCCGAAACCTTCGCCGGAACCGGCTTCTTCGCGGTCTTCTGCGCAACCTTCTTTGCCTTGGTGGCCATCGTGCTTGCCTTAGCTGTTTTTAAGCGGAAAGAAAACTTTAGCACAGACGGCTATTTGACTATTCCTATATTCGGGGCCAGACTTCCCCTCCGAGGCTCCCCACAAAAAGACAGCGGCCCAAAAGGCCGTCACAAAGGCAAAATACACCCCTTGGGGAGTCGTCAAAAAACAAAACGACAACCCAAAATGAAAAGCAGCACTCCAAGCAAAAGCAGGCGCCCGGCCCGGGCGGTAACGGTGAAAACCACAATGCCAACCCTCGGCCTGGTGACCGTCATGGTTACCGGCTGGCTCATCCCCTGGATCGGCCAGAACGACCTGGAAAACCCCCGCAACCTGAGAGTGGTGTGCCGCGAGGCCGCCATGCAGGCCACCGGGGACGCCGAATGGCTCTTCGAGCCCACGGTCCAGGAGGACATCATCGCCCAGGTCCGCCGCGAGCTGACCGAAGCCTGCAAGAAATGCTAGCGACTAGGCAGTCGCAGGCCGCACCGGACAACCGGTGCGGCCTATTCTTTTCTTTTTGAACCGGACGCTCAGATTAGAGCGAGTCCTTCCACTTCCACCACTTCTCGAAGTAGAGGTTCGAGATGACGTACGCCGGCACCACGATGACGCCCGCTAGAAACCAGAGCGCGATGACGGCCCATTTGTGCAGGAAGGCAATAGCGGGTTCGAGTTTCTCGAGCACGAAGAGAAACTAGCGTCTCGGGCGCGGCCGCGCAACCGCGGCGGCAAACCGCGAAACAGGAAACCCCGCCGAATCCGTTCGGCGGGGCGCGCTGTTTTTATCTTTTCCTCGCTAGCCGCGGATCAGGCGGAAGGAGAACCGGAGGCCGAGCGCGTTTACGAACGAGGACACCGCGGGGCGAGATCGGCGGAGCCGGGCGGAACGGGTCTGCAGGTCGCGGGTGATGTCGATAGTCATGAGCGCATTCTCGCGCATCTGTACATTCTGTCAATTTTTACGCTCTTGTGGATAACTTTACGTAAATTTTAAGCGCGGGCGGTATACTCCGGAAGTTAAGAGGCGCAAAAACTACCCACATGCACAAGACCCAGGAACTCATTCTCGATCTCGTCCGCGGCGGCGGCTGGAACCGCAAGACGCTGCGCGAGGTCGGCGCGGAAATCGGCTGCCCCTCGGCGCAGCAGGTGAAGCACCACCTCGAGCAGCTAATCGGCCGCGGCCTCGTCACCTTCGATCGCGACGCGAAAACTGCGCGCATGTCGCGCCCCATCTTCTCCCCTGCCGGACTCGTGCCGGTGCCGATCGTAGGCGCCGCCAACTGCGGCCCCGCCACAATCTTCGCCAATGAGAACATCGAGGGGTACCTGCGCGTCTCCCCCAAAATTCTCAAGAAGACCAGCCGCATCTTTGCCATTCGCGCCCAAGGCATCTCCATGAACCGCGCAGAAGTCGACGGCAACACCATCGAGGACGGCGACTACCTCATCATCGACGCCGACTACCGCACCCCGCAGAACGGCGACATCGTGCTCTCGGTCATCGACGACGCCGCCAACATCAAGAAGTTCCTCTGGGACGACGAGACGGGCCAGATTGTGCTGGTTTCCGAGTCGACCAAAGACATTCCGCCTATCTACATCCACGAGGACGACAGCTTTATGGTGAACGGTCGAGTGGTGCAGGTAATCAAGAAGCCTAGAATTAGCGCCGCCGCGCCGGCCTCTAGCCGTCGCGTGGCTAAGCCAGCTTCACCATCCCGCCGCGGGCGGGTACGATAGGCGGGCGCCTGTTTTCTGCGGGCCCTAACCTAAATTCATGAAAGGCTTCATTGAAGAGTTCAAGTCCTTCGCCGTCAAAGGCAACGCGATTGATCTGGCGGTCGGCGTCGTAATCGGCGCGGCCTTCGGCAAGATCGTCTCGTCTATTGTCGACGACCTCATCATGCCGGTCGTCGGCCTCCTCACCGGCGGCATCGACTTCTCGGACAAGGTCTGGATCATCCCGACCACCGAGGTCGCCGTGCGCTACGGCATGTTCCTCAACGCCCTGCTCAACTTCATCATCGTGGCCTTCGCCATCTTCATGGTGGTCAAGCAGCTCAACCGCCTCAAGAAGCCGGTTGAGTGCGAGCCGGCCGCTCCGGCCGCGACCCCGGAAGACGTTGTGCTTCTGCGCGAAATTCGCGACGCCCTCAAGCAGCGCTAGCCGCTCTCTGACGCCTCGAAGCGCCGCCCTCACGGGCGGCGCTTCGCATCCCCTAACCTTGCCCGACCGAAAAAACCCTTGCGTTCTGCTGAGATAGGCGTAGAAAACTCCGCCGATGATACGTTCATTATCTAAACAGTTGGCCAATTGCTTCACCATTGGATCTACGTACTGCTGGACGCCCGGCATTACGCTGACAAACCTCGGAGACGAGGCCAGGGGCGTGCACCTCTCGCCGCGAGGTAAACCTCGAGCGGGTGTTACCGCCAGAGGTTTCCCCCCGCAGTTCAGAAACGAGACGCTCCTGAACGCCAATCTCACCGGCGACGGCGCGCTTACGGCCTCGACCGAGAAAGTAGAGTCCACCCTGGTGCTGGTGAGCGGCGTTACCTACCTAGAAGTCTGCTGCGGCTTCAGGTCGATTCGGGCGGTCTTCCACGATCAGGACGTCACGCTTAGCCTTGCCGGAACGCCCGCGCTCAAACGCGGGAAAAGCGGCGGAAGCTGTCTCCTCGAGCTGCCGCCCGCGCCCGAGAGCTGCTACCCCGGAGACGCGCCGGCAATCTACCTGCGAACCATTACGCGAGGAGAAATTGTCATCGGCGTAACCGCCATCGAGCGAGACGAGAACGGCCGGCCGGCCCTCTGGTCGAGGACAATGCGCGAGTTCTCGCAAGTCGCGAAAGCGGCCACCCGCCACTTCGACAGAAAGCTGCTGCGCCTCCCGTGAACGGGGGCGCTTTTCTTTTTGACTAATCTTTCACAAAGTGTCAGAACTGAAACCAGTACGCTCCGTACCAAAAAAATACGCTCACCATGAAAAAAACCTCAATACCCTGCAACGTGTTCACCCTCTCGCGAAAGGGAAAGCTCTTCCCCGGAGCACCCGTCGTGCCGTCACCCACCGCCGCTCACCCGGAGCGCCTCATCCTGACAGACTACTGGGAGAATATTGGCCAAAGCTCCCCAGGACTTCCCTTCTTCGCTGACCCGAGCGTGATTGTTCCCGCTACGGCCGACATCAGCCTCATCGAGCGGGCGAGCCTACGCCTCACCTCCGTCGATCTTGACGATTTCCCAGAAGATGAACGCTCGGGGCAAACTCACGGTAAACACGTCGTCCACCAGCTCGCCAACCTTCAGCCGCTCGCGGGCGCAGACCCGGCGGAAACGCTCATCTGGGTACCGTTCCCGGTGAACGTCGAAGGCGGCTTGTCGGGAGGCTGCGAAGGGCGCGGCGCAGTACCTTTCGAGCTCGGTTTCGGCAACGGACGCGAGCTCGGCGACTACCGCTGCCTGCTGCTCGCCTTCGGCGGAAAACTCGAAGCGGTAACCCTGACCATTAAAGGCGGCGACACCTTCTTCCTGCGCGCCGTTCCCGGTAGCCAGATCTCGGAAGAGGTTCCGTGCCCGTGCGTCACCATCTGCACTCCAGAGAAGTACGAGCAAAGCCGCAGAGCCCTCGAAGCCGCTTTCAACAAAGCGCAGGTCGAAAGCCACTTCTTCGCGAACATTAACGGCCTAGCCGCCTAACCCCGCTCCGGCGGGTTTTCTTTTTCCTGGTAAAGATTGACAAATTACCAGAAAAGTATAGAAGCTTGCTTAGCACACTGCCCCATGAAAAAGAAAAAAACGGCGCCCGGCGGCGCCTCAAAAAATACGCCGCAACCGCCCGACGGCTGTAACTGCTACGAGTTCGACGGCCAGAGATTCGTGCCAGGTATCCCGGTCGTGAGGCTGGCGAAGACGAGGCGCCTCGGCGTCCCCCTCATAAGGGAAGACGTGGAGGGAGGTATTCCTCTCGCCGAAAACTCCGCGAGACGCCCAAAGGTTATCGCGGGCCGAGTCTACGTGGCCGGGCTCAATTCGCACAGACGTGAGCTGACCGACGGCCGCGAAGGCGGACGCCACCTCCTAATCCTGACGCCAGAATGTTCGTCGTTTTACGCGCTGCAACTTTCGTCGGCGCACGACCGGGCAATCTCGGCGGTCGGCCCGTTCGAGGGCGATACCTGGAAAATCGAGTCAGAAGGGGGAGCCAGCTTTTCCGGACGCGCTTTCAGGTTGCTCCTGCGCCTGCCCTACGAGGGGCAGGACGATTGCCCTGACATCGACGCGTCCGTGGCCCCCGCGGTTCGCCTGCACCTCTTCGGCGGCCAACCGCCGCGGGTAGCGGTCATCGGCGCTGATCCGGCGTACGTGCGCAGCGCCAAGCCGTGCCTTCCCTGGGTAGCCCGCCTCAAAGACTACGCCTTCATCACCAGGAAAGCCGCCAGTCGGCTTTCCCAGAAACTGTTCGCCGCGAGCGAGAAAGTTCGGAAGAAAGGCCTTTCCAAAAAGAAGCGCTTGAAAGTGAAGATAACTCTCCGGCGCCGGGTACGCGAAAGCGTGCTCGCCTAGCCAAACGCCCCGCGCTCGCGGGGCTTTTCTTTTTCTCCTCCGGCGGCTACTCCGCCACCTCTTCGAAGCGGAACGAGCGGAGCATGCGCTCGACCGTCGAGGCGCTAGACGCGTCGAGCTTTCCGCGGCGGATCACGTCGTCGCCATCTTGCGGGCGGCAGGTGTCGAACGGCACCTCGACGCCGTCGCGCGCGCAGCCGAAGGCAAGATCGGCCACCGTCGCGCGCGCCCAGACGAAGCCCCACGGTTTCCAGCCAGTCGGCGCCTCGGAAAAATTGAGCTGCCTGGCCCAAATTTTGCCGTCTTCCAAGGTGAAGCGGGTCTCGGTCGTCTCGCCGGCGCCGGGCACGTCGGTTTCGACGCGGGTGCGCGCGCTAAAAATCTCGGTGTCCTTAATGCCGAGCGGGTACACGGAAACCGAAGCCACCTTCGCGCTCTGATCGAACGGCGGGCGGCTGCGGCCAATCGGCACGTACACGTTCACCACCGGCACGTAAGGATCAGAACCTTCGTAAACCTCCCAACCCGGCGGCACGTCGAGCGAGAAGCCCCACTTATCGCTCTCGTAGGTGCGCCACTTTCCGGGCGGCAACGCCTCGGAATTTTTAGGAGCGTCGCCGGCCACCAAGCTGGCGTAGCCCTCGACGGCCAAAAAGGCACCCAAGGCGACGACCAGCAAGCCGAGCACGACGGCCAAAGCCGGGTGCGAGTGGATGGCGGCGCGCAGCTTCCTCTTCACGGCCAGGATTTTACCATGCCGGCTCTTCGCCGGGGATGTAGCGGACAAGTGGCGTCGCGGCGGCGAGCGCGCGGAGCCCGTCGGTGACCTTCCACGCGGCGAGAGCGTCTTCCGGGCGCGGCGCGCCGGAAAAATCTCCGGAGAGAGCCGCCCCGAGGGCGCCCTCGTAGGCGTCGTAACCCTCGCCAGCGGCCGAGAGCGGTAACTCTTCCCCGTTCTCCGAAGAGATAGCGGCGCGCGGAGAGACCGAGAGACGCCACTCGCTGGCCGGCGAAGAGGCGCGAACCGCAACTTCGGCTAGCGGGAATCCCTTGCCGAAGACGGCGACGATTTCGGCGTTCGGCAGGAGCGACGAGCGGAGCGCGAGGCGCGCGGCGGTTTCCACGTCCAGCGAGGAGCCGCCCTCTTCCTCGTAGCCGACGTAGCGCGCCCGCGCGGCGGAGACGGCCGTGAGCGAGCCGATTGCCTCGCCCGCAGAGACGCCAGCCGCGGCGCCGATGGCGAGCCCGAGTAGGAAGAGCCCGTGGCTCTGGAACACGTCGCGGATCGCGCCAACCTCATCGTAGAAAGCGGCGCGCCGGCCGACGCGAATGGTCTCGCGCATCGAGAGTTCCAGGCGGGAAATTTTAGAGGCCGGCGGCAGGCTCGCTTCGCCGCGCGCGGCGCGCGACGCGAGCTCTCGCGAAGCGGCTTTCCAGGCGTAGTGATCCACGAGGAAGAAATTTTCGCCAAGCGTCGCGCGGCCCAAGGAAACGGCCGCGGTAGCCTCTTCCCCGCTGCGGCCGAGCGGCTTCTCGACGGCTAAGCGCGAGAGGCGGCCCAGCCGGAAGAGCGCGCCGGTCGTTCGAATTAGCTCCGGGAAAGCCGAAGGCGGCAGCGCGGCGTAGGCGGCGGCGTCGGGCGGCAGCTGCTCCGCGAGCGAGAGCGCCGCTGCCTCGTCGCCGAGCGCGAGCTCGACCGAGCGAGCGTCGGCAACGAGCGACGGCAGCGCCCCGGCCGCGTCGGGAGCTTTAGCCGCCGCCTCCGCGAGCAGCGTTCCCACGTCGAGCGGGCGACGCGCCACGAACACGAGCGGCGACCCCGCCGGAAAGACGCCGTCACGGCGCAGGCGCAGAATCGCCGGCAGCACCTTCGCGCGCGCGAGATCCCCCGATCCGCCGAACAGCGCGAGCGGCGTCATACCCGCGAGGCGGTTAGCGAAGCCCGCTGCATCGCCATCTCGGCGCGGGCGAGCTCCTGGTGCATGCGCTCGAGGTCGGCGTCTAGCGCCTGCTTGGCTACCGAAAAGGCGCGCACCTGGAGGCGGTACTTGGCCGCCAGGCTCTCCGCCAAATCGGCGGCGCGCCGGCCGGCAAGCTCGCCGCGCTCGGCGTTGGCGAGCTGCCGCGCGAGGCCGGCGTCTTTGGCGGACGCCTCGTTGCGGCGACGCGAGCGCTCCAGGCGAATCGAGGCCAGGCCGCGCTCGCGGTCTTTCTTGCGACGCTCAAGGTCGCGGTACTCCGGGGTGTTCATAACGAACTTGCCGGCGCGGCGCGCCATTTTATCCATGTCGCGATTGATGGCCTCGACGGCTTTGGATTCCGCGATTTCGCGACGTTCAAAATCTCGCTCAGCCGCCTCGCGCTGCATGGCCAGGTGCGAGCGGGCGTCGCTCTTCTCGTGAATGGCGCCGGCGGTGGCGCCCAGAGACGACGAGGCGCGGCGGGCATCAGCCTCGGCGGCTACCAGCGAGGACTCGGCCGACCGCAGGCGCGTCGCCACGCGGGACAGCTCCTGCCTCTTGATGAAAATGTGGCTCTTGTGGCGCTCGACCTCTAGGTGCAGACGCTGGCGCTCGGCCTCGCGGCGGGCGTTCTCCATGCGCGCCTGCTGGGCCCGGAGGAACTGCGCCGATTCGGTAGCCAGAAAAGGCGCGCGGGCGGCGGTTTGGCCAGCTGCGCCACCAAAAACTGCGCGGCCAGGAGCAGCCACCGACGGGGCGACAGCGGGCGCAGCCGGAGCAGCCGCCTCTTTTGCCGCCGCGGCGCGAGCCTTCAGCGCCTCGGCCGCGGCGCGCTGAAAGGGCGAAAGGTTCTCGTCGGGAAGCGCCATTGCCCGAGCATTGTAGCGCGGCGCGATGAAAGAGGGGTGAGGATTTTCCGGAGCGGCTAACCTTGAGTTCGGCGAGCAGCCCTCTCCACCAGCGCGCGCAGAAAATTGGCGAGGGTATCTCCGGCCACCGAAATTTCGAGCGGCAAGAGCGAGGTCGCGGTGAGGCCCGGCAGCGTATTGATTTCCAGGATCACGAAGCCACCGTCCGGGCGCACGATGAAGTCCGCCCGGGAGTAGTCCCGAGCCGAAACGGCGCGGTGCGCGGCCATGGCGGCAGACGCCAGGCGACCAGCCAGCGCTTCGCCGACAGAGTCCGCCGGACAAATCTCGCGGGTCTCGCCACTGTACTTTTGCTCGTAACCCCAGAGGCCCGATTCCGGCGGGACAATCTCTACCGCCGGCAGCGCCCGTAGCCCAGCGCCCAGCACCTCCTCGACCCCGACGGTGAACTCGCGGCCCACGACCATTTCTTCGAGAAGCGCTCGGCGGGAAACCTTGGAGCAGGCCGCGAGAGCCGCCGGAAGGTCAGCCGCGCAGGAAACAGCCGAAGCACCCACGGAAGACCCGCCGTCGGCAGGCTTCACGATGAGCGGAAAGGTTAGGCCTAGCGATTCGGGAATCATGGCTGAAACGTCGAGCTCGACGCCGGCCGGCACCGGAATACCGGCCGCGACGAAAGATTCCTTCGAGCGAGGCTTATCCATGGCGAGCGCCGAAGCCTCGACGCCAGATCCGGTGTACGGCACCCCGAGCTCCTCGAGGATTCGCTGGACCTGGCCGTCTTCGCCGAACTCGCCGTGCAGCGCCACGAAGGCCACGTCGATAGCGGCCATCGCCTCAGCCGGGCTCTGAGCGCGCCCATCGCGGCGCCAGGATTCCGGGGAGTCGACGAGGATATCTGCTACATCGAAAACGCCGGCGAGCTCGCGCAGGACCGTCTCGCCGCTACGCAGGGAAACTTCGCGTTCAGATGATGGGCCTCCGCGCAAAACGGCAACTCTGAGCATTGGGGTGAGTTTATATGAGGGCGAGAGAGCGGTCACGGCTGGATACGGTTTTCAAGCCTAGCCGCAAAGGTGGTGCCGCCCTTGCTTACCGTCCACACAAAAAGAAACCGCCCCTCGGGGGCGGTTTCTTTTTGTGTGGACCGTAGCGGAGTTGAACCGCTGACCTCTTCCATGCCATGGAAGCGCTCTACCAGCTGAGCTAACGGCCCGGCCGGAGGAGATTAGCAAAATGCCGAAAGAAACGGAAGCCCCACCCGGGCGGCAATCCCCGCCTTACTTGACATTACTTAAAATAGTATGTAGTTATTATTTCGAGCTGAACAGCTGAAATATGAAAACAGAAATCGCACTCCTCTCCATCCTCGCCTTCCTCACCCTCACTTTCAACCCAAAAACCGCCACCGCGTCCGAGTGGGAATTTTTCGGCAAAAAAGTCGAGGTGGGGCAAAAAATTGTAGCCACAGTTCCCGTCGGTGAGTCCATCACTTCGTCCCCGTGGACAAGCGTGTCTCTGGAGTCCATCAACGCCGACAGTAGCTTGGTCTTGCGCCTCATAGGATCCAACAGCAACACAGCCATTTCGGCCACTGTTGCATCCGGCAGCGGCTCGGTCCTAAGGCCGTGCGTGTCGCGCACCTACACAGCCATCAAAATCAAAGTTCTTTCGGTCGATTTCGAAAACGGGGTTGCCCGTCTCGAGGTGAGCCAGTTCTGGCCTTACCCGAACGAGGTAAAGATCGATAGCGCGAAATGATCCACCCGCCTCGCACCAGCGAGGCTTTTCTTTTGAAAGAACCCTCGGCCTTTGGCCGAGGGTTCTCTCGTTACGCGCGAAGCTTAGTGCTTGTGCGTGATGTACTTCCAGAGGGCCACAATCGAGAGCGCGAGGGCGACCACGACCAGGACCTGGATGAACGGCATCGCGAAGGATGACCAGTTATCCATCATGCCCCAGGTGCTGTGCTTCATCATAAGGAGATCGTTAAAGGTTAACGCGTCAATTCTAGAACGAAATCGTCCGGAGCGGCGGTGGCAGGTGTGGATTGGGCAGATCTGCCGTCTATTTTTACAAAGCCGCACGGGCGCTGTAGTCTCTGACCCGGAAAAGAAAACCACACCCATGTACCTAGCAATCGCCATAGTCGTCATCGTCTTAGTTGCCGCCCTCGCCTCTCGCCCGCGCCGCGACTACCTCACCGCCCTCAGCCAAACCGAGTGGAGAGACGCTCGCGAAGTCCGGCGAACGCTCGCCAACGGCTCCGACTTTGGAGGCCCTTCGTACGCCAGCCTCTACACGACGTTCCGGCAACTCGACGGGGAAGGTTTCGTCGAGACGTGGGAAACCCACGAGGAAGGTAGGCCGAAGCGGCTCTTTCGCCTCACCGAAGCCGGGGCCCAGGAAGCCGCGAAAATTCGCGCGGCCTCTGGAGGCACCGCCCAAGCGTAAACATCGCCCGATCGGGGCGATTTTCTTTTAGGTTATGGGTGGAGGGGTGAAGAGCGGAGGATTCGGTCACGGATAAATCGCTCGCCGTCGCTCGCAATTTTCCGCGACCCCGCCTCGGCTGCCCCGGCTGCTGCCGGGGCATGCCTGCGGCCTTCGAATCCTCACGCAAAGGCGGGTCGCCGCCTTTGCTCATCGTCCACAAAACAAACCGCCCCTGGGGGGGCGGTTTGTTTTGTGGACGATGGAGGATTCGAACCTCCGACCTCGCCAGTGTGAATGGCGCGCTCTAACCAACTGAGCTAATCGTCCGGCCGGCAATTATTACCACGCCGCGGGCTACCGCGAAAGCGTCGGCGCCTCGCAGACGGCGACCGGGCTACCGAGCTCGCGCGCCAAGTACTCGCGCGCCTCCTTTAGGCCGCCCACCTCATCGATGAGCCCCGCGCGCAGCGCGTCGCGCCCGAACATGGTGCTGCCGTCGGCCAGCGCGAGCACCTTGTCGCGCGGCAGGCTGCGCGATTCGGCCACCGCGTCGACGAACATGGAGAAGAGCTGGTCGACCGATCCCTGGAGGTAGTCGTACTCGTCCTGGGTCAAACCCTTGTCGGGGCTGCCGGTGTCCTTGTACGGGCCCGAGGTGAGCTCGACGTAGGTGTAGCCGTTCTGCTCGTTGGCGAGCGAGCTGTCGACGTAGGATCCGGTGACCCCAATCGAGCCGACGTCGGAGGTCGGCGCGGCGATGATCCAGTCGGCGCCGGTAGCCGCCCAGTACGCGGCCGAGTCGCCGTACTCCTTAATGACGGCTACGGACGGCTTGCCCAGGCGCTCGAGCGCCGTGCGAATAGCGTCGCCCGCGTAGGCCGAACCGCCAGGCGAATCCACTTCGACAATGACGCCGCGCACAGAGTCGTCCTGCTCGGCCGCCTCGAGGGCGCGCACAATTTCGTCGGACGAAGAAACGAACGAGCGGAGCGCCGCCGCGTCCGACGGCACCGGGCCGTCGCCGTAGTACATCTGCGGGCGCGGGGTCACGTCGTCGTCCTTGGCCACGAAGCTGTAGAGCTCGCCGTAGATGCGCACGGTGGCTACGTCGCAGATCTGGCCGACCGGCTCAACCGCGCGGTTGAGGGCCACGGCGCCGCCGTAGACCAGCACCGCGGCGAGGCCCAGGGACACGAGGGGCAGGATGAAAGATTTCACGTAGGTAATGCTAACACCCCTCCTGCCGCGGGCAGTGGAAAAAACCCACAGGCTAGGCTAGTATCCCTGCCGTCCGGTCCGAGGCTCAAAATCGGGACGTGGTGTAACGGTAACATTCACGATTCGGGTTCGTGAGACTCCGGGTTCGAATCCCGGCGTCCCGACACAAAAGAGACCGCCCGCGCGTAAGCGCGGGCGGTCTCTTTTGTGTCGGGACGAGGAACGTGCCTGCGCACGTTCCGACCGGGATTCGAAAGCCGCAGCGATGCCCGGCGCAGCGCCGGGCCGCGAGGCGGGGTCGCGGGTACTTAGCCGTTTGGAATTCGTTCGAAAATTAAAGAATTCTGAACGGCTTAGTAACCCGTGACCGAATCCCATATTCGAAAGCCGCAGCCGAGCCATAGGCTCCGGCCCCGTCCGAAGGGGCCGGCGGCGAGGCGGGGTCGCGAGCACTTAGGCTTTTCCGATTTTGCATTCCGCAATCGGAAAAGACTTAGTGACTCGTGACCGAATCCCGTAACCAAAACGGCTTAGTAACCCGTGACCGAATCCCCCCGCCCCTTGCCCTCTAGCCCCCACCCCGCTAGTGTCCCCGCCGTATGCCCCATCCACAATCGAAAAACAATACCGTCCACTCCGCCGCCGCCACCCTCTACATCAGCAAAGGCGGCAAGATCCGATCGTTCAACGACATCCGCCTCCAGTGGCGTCGCCGCCAAGGCCTCACCACCGCCGAGTCCGAGGTGCCCGTCGATGCTTCGAGCGGCCTCCTGCAGAAGCTCCGGAGCCAAGGCACCGGCGCCGTCCGAACATTCACCCTCCAGGGGCCGCCGAAAAACCGGTCCGTGAGGGCGCTGTTCGACGGCCAGGTGGAGAAAGGGTCCGAGCCGACCCACGTGCTCCTGCGCGTGGTCGTGAAGCGCAGGAAATGTAAGGTGTCCCTGGTGCGCGCCCACAACGGCAGCGCCCAGGCATTCGAGCAAATCGCGAGCCCCGAGCTGTTCGTGGCCCCTATCGGGAGCCGCGTGCGAGTCGAGTTCACCAACGGCCTCGCGGCCGAGGTCGAGCTGGGCGAGCAAACCACCTGCCGCGCGGTTTCGAACCCGCTCGATGCCGAGTGGACCGTGGTTGCTACCGCACCCGAACGCCGACAGCTGAGCCAGGCGCAGCACGCCAAGCGCGGCCAAGAGAAGTGCATCAAGCGCCCCGGCTCCCGCCGCGGCCGTCACTTCCGCCGCCACGCCGGACCCGCCCAAAAGGCCTTCGCCCGTCACTAGCCACCAGCCGCCCCAAG
>JBILMG010000018.1:0-16674 GCA_044375695.1 Minisyncoccia bacterium
CCGGTCGAGCGAATGCCCCCAATGACGAGGGTCAGCACGCACGAGGCGGCAATGCCAAGTGGAATCCAGTTCCAGAGAGGTCGCGTCTTTGCCTTTTGCCAACCGACCTCAGTCCAAAAGAAGGGCGAGGCGAGGAGTGCCGACAACGCGACAGCCGCAATCATGCCCGGAAAATCCAGGCTGAAGCGCGGCATGCCGAAGTAGATGACGACCGTCCAGAAGAGAGTCTGGAGCAGGAGGTGCGAGATGTGCTTGATGTTTTTCATGTTTTGTAGAGCGAAGCCCAACCGAGGGCTTTCTATAGAATTTTAACCTATTTTTTGTATTTAGTCAAATACACCAATTTGCCCCTGGCGCTTATACTCGCCCCATGGAAAAAGCACTCGAAGCAGCCCGAAAGCTTATCCCCCGCCGGCTCTTCAAGCTGGCGCAGCCGGCCTACCACTGGGGCTGGGCCATGCTGGGCAAGGTTTGGTACGAGCCCAGCTACCGCAACCTAAAAATCATCGGGGTTACCGGCACCAAGGGTAAAACCAGCGTCTCGGAACTCGTTTTCGCGGGGCTCATCGGCGCGGGCAAGCGAGCCGGGCTAGCCAACGGCCTGCGCTTCGTCCGCGACGGCATCTCGCTCGGTCGCTCGGCCGGATCGATGCCCGGGCGCGCCACCCTCCCCCGCTTTCTGGCGCAGGCCGCCAAAGACGGCTGCGAGTTTGCCGTGGTCGAGATGACGTCCGAAGGGGCAGCCCAGTTCCGGCACCTGCCGATTCCGCTCGACGTCTGCGTCGTCACCAACTTCGCGCCCGAACACATCGAATCGCACGGCTCGCTCGAAGCCTACCGCGAGGCGAAGTTCCGCATCGTCCGACAACTCAAACGCGGCAGAACCCTGGTGCTCGACGGGGACTGCGCGATGCTCGAACCGTTCGCGGCCGAAGGCGCCAAGATTGGGGCCAGGGTAATTTCTCTTAAGCTCGAAGGTAGCGGCGCCACCTGGAACGACGAAGGCGCCACGGTGCCGCTCGGCGGCGCGACGGCTAAAACGATTCTCCCGGGAGCCTTCGGCGCCAAGAACGTGCTCCTCGCGGCCGAAGCCTGCCGCGCCCTCGGGGTAGCCGAGGCGGGCATCGCCGCCGGTATCACCGCCCTCGAGAAGATTCCCGGCCGCGCCGAGCGCGTCGTCGCCGGTCAGCCGTTCCTGGTGGTTGTCGACTACGCCCACACGCCGGACTCGCTAGCGGCGCTCCTGGACGCCTACGAAGGCCACCGACGAATCTGCGTCACCGGCTCTGCTGGCGGCGGGCGCGACAAGTGGAAGCGCCCAGA
The DNA here is from genome assembly GCA_044375695.1 of Minisyncoccia bacterium. Lineage (GTDB taxonomy): Bacteria > Patescibacteriota > Minisyncoccia > Phycocordibacterales > JAACPR01 > DATDYW01. Next base: position 1,324 of record JBILMG010000018.1, read on the forward strand.
GATTGGCCGCGTAGCCGCCGAAAAAGCGGAAATCGTAATTGTGACCGACGAAGACCCGTTCGACGATGACCCCGCGCAAATTGCCGCCGAGGTGGCCTCTGGCGCGAACGGCAAGGCGGAAATTATTCTCGACCGCCGCGCGGCTATTGTCCGTGCCCTCTCCCTCGCCAAACCCGGCGACGCCGTCATCTTGGCCGGCAAGGGCGCCGAACAGGGCACGCCTCGGAAAGGCAAGGTTGAGCCGTGGGACGAGGTCACCGTTGCCCGCGAAGAGCTGGCGAAGCTCGGCTTCAAAGACTAGCGGCGAGCGCCCTCCGGGGCGCTTTTGCTAGGGTAGCAACATGCCCGAGCTGCCAGAGGTAGAGATGACCGTCCGCGGCCTCGACGAGGCTATTTCTGGCGCCTCTATCAAAGATTTCTGGACCGACTTTCACAGCGCGCGAGCCGGCGGCAAGGACGACATCAAGAACCCGACGCACTACGCCCTCCTGCGCCGAAAAGCCCGCGGGAAAAAGATTCTGCGCGTCGAGCGTCGCGCCAAGAACGTGCTCATTCGGCTCGAGGGAGACCTCACCGTGCTGGTGCACATGAAAATGACCGGTCATTTCCTGGTTGGACGATTCGCGCACGACCGAAAAGAGAACCGGTGGAACGCGGCCGAGGAGGGCCCCATGCGCGACGACCCGTATAACCGTCACGTCCGCTTCCTCATCGAGCTCGAGGACGGCCGATCTGTCGCGCTTTCCGACATGCGCCGCTTCGCCAAGGTGGCCCTCGTCGAAGGGAACCCTCACCAGAGCGCGCACCTCAAAGACCTGGGGCCAGAGCCGCTCCACGACTCCTTCACCTTTCCCGTTTTCAAGGAGCGGCTGCTGCGACGCGGCGGCAAGGCAATCAAAACCGCGCTCATGGACCAGTCGTCCTTTGTGGGCGTTGGAAACATCTACTCGGACGAGGCGCTGTGGCGAGCGGGCATTCACCCGGAAGAGCGGGCGGCAAACGTTTCAGACGAAAAAATGAGGGCGCTCTGGAAGGCGACGCGCGAGGTCTTGGCCGCCGGCGTCTACATCGACGACGACGCGACCGCCGAGTACCGCCGCCCCGACGGGCACAAATCTAACTTCTCCCTCCCCCGCCGCGCGTACCGGCAAACCGGCAAAACGTGCCAGCGCCGCGGCTGCGCCGGAAAGATTGCGCGAAAGATTGTGAGCGGCCGCAGCGCGCACTTCTGCGACACCTGTCAGCCGATGCCGGCCAAAAAGAAAAGCGGCCTAGGCCGCTAGAGGTGGACTTTAACGTAGGGGTAGCCCCTCTCCCAGCAGCAACCGCAAACGACGATTCGCTCCGCGATCTCCCGCGGAGAATACCGAGCCGTAGAGATCAGCAGGTCGAACGGAGCCGCCTGAATCTCTCCGTGGCCAAGGGTTCCGGCGGCGGCCGCCGCAATCTCGGCAGGCGGGTAGGTTAGGCCGTAACCTTCGAGGAAGCGCGCCGAATCTTTCTCGTCACGTCCGGTGATTTCCGAGACATTGACGCCGCGGCGCGCCGCGCGAATTTCGGCTGGACAGTAAAGCCAGACACGGAAAACCTTTTTTCCGGACTCCCCGGACATGTGGCACGCGAGACGTCCGGCAACAATGCCGAGCGGCTGCTCTCGGTAGAAGCCGAGGGTGCGTTCGTCAATTTTTGGGTCGAGGTCGGCGCCCATTGTGGCGATGTACTCGTCGATGGTTTTACCTTCGTCTCTGGCCCACTGGCGCGGCAGCGAGCCGCAGTCGAGGGTGCCGTAGTCGCCGTAGCCGTCAGACGACAACCTGGCAACTAGCGTTTTCAGTGTTTCGGTTTTTCCGCAGCCGGTCAGGCCGCTGATTCCGACAAGCGCCGGAGGGTCGAGGAGGCTTCGGCGGTTTTTGGTTTCTGGTGGTGGTGACTTTTCTTGGATGGTGCTCATGGTTCTCGCCGAGACTATCTGGCGGCGGGAGCCTCGTCAAAATTCTCAAAAAATGTAGTATCTACCCCGACCGCCTATAGCTCAGTTGGTAGAGCACCCGCCTTTTAAGCGGAGGGTCGTAGGTTCGAATCCTACTGGGCGGACCAAAAAGAAACTTTCGACCCCGTGAGGGGCCGGTTTCTTTTTGGTCCGCCCAGTAGGATTCGAAAGCCGCAGCCGAGCCGAAGGCTCCGGTTCCGTCCGAAGGAACCGGCGGCGAGGCGGGGTCGCGAGCACTTAGGATTTTGGAATTCGTTCGAGTATCAAAGAATTCCAAAATACTTAGTGACTCGTGACCGAATCCTACGGTGCCTGCGCACCGTTTCGTTAGGATTCGAAGGTCGCAGCCATGCTGAGGCTTTGCGAGACAGGCGAGGCGGGGTCGCGAGCACTTAGACTTTTGGAAACCGTTCGAGGATAAGAGGTTTCCAAAAGACTTAGTGACTCGTGACCGAAGCCCAAAGTTTTATTAACGCTTCAGCGGCAGCGGGGATGCCAACCACGAGCAAACCTAAAGTGAGCCGCCACATTTGTTTTGCGTATTTCTCGTTGCTTCTGGCAAGAGATTCGTTGGAAGAAATAAGCTTGTTCACACCATCGCCAAGAGCCTGTCTCAGCTCGCTAACCGAGACGGGAATCTGGTGGTGAAGAACAGCTACAGCAGCCGTGAGATTCCGGCTACTATCGGTCTCCAGCACTCCGAGCGCTGCCTTCAGCAAATTGTCTTCCCCCGTTTTCGTGCCAACCAGATACCCGCTAACAATCTCTTCAGCTTTCTTAGGATCCATTTAACCTGCTTTGCTGATAAGAATTCCTACACCCCGCCCAACACCAACCTCTCCATCGCCCTTCCCAAATCTCCCCTGCCCTCGTGGGCGCGGTGGTACGCCTCGACGAGGCCGTCCGCAAATTTCTCGAGCTCGCCCGCTGGCCACTTGGCCGCCATTCTCTTAAATTTTCCGTGCACGAAAGGCTTCTGCCCCGACTCTTCCGGTGTCGCCGCACGCGAGGCTAGGAGCGCCGACTTAACGCCCCACCACACGATGCCGTGCACCTCTTCGGCCGCAGACTCGTCGAGTGCCTCGACCAGCAGCTTCCAGGCCTCGCGACGATCGCGGCCAACAATCGCGTCGGCGAGGGCGAACCGTCCGCCATCGAAGCCCGCGGCTGCCTTCGCCGCGCCCTTGCTCTCGACAACCTTCTCGGCAACAGCGGCAATTGGCCCGAGCTTTGCCTCATCGAGCTCGCCCTCAACCCACACGAAAACGTTGCCGCTCCCCTTCATCGCCTCGAGCGTCTGCATGACCTCGCCGGCGGCAGCCGACACCGCGAGCGCGCCGTTCATGACCACGATGTGCGCGGGGGCAAAAAGTCCCCCAGAAACCAAGAGCTCCGAAAAACGGCCCGAGTCCCAAGGATCAGACTGCACGCGAAAGACCAAGGCGCCGGGACGCTTCTTGGCGAGCGCGTCGGAGAGCTCGCGCGCCTTCTGGAGGGACTTACCCTTGTCGGACCCGTGGAAGAAGTAAATCACCCAATCATTGTACCCGTTCCGGGTGCCAAAAAAGAAAAGGAGCCTTAATTAAAGCTCCCGCCGCTCTGCCTTAGAGCCGAGACCGGAAAGGCTCCGTATCAGCCGATCGGTGCCGGGGCCGCCGTCACCCCACCGATCATCTTCAGGCTCAGCGTTCCGCAGAATTCTCCCGGGGTGCTTGCCCGACTTTCCGGTGCCTCTATTTTTTGTTTTTGCGTCTCGTTTTTTAGGTGCCGCCATAACGTTTCCTCTCTCGGGGAAATGCTACGCCTCGCCGCCGATTTTTTCCATAGATGCCCAGCTCTCGCCGACGGCCGCCTCGACGGTCACGGGGACAGACGCCTCCCGCACCAGCTCCCTGCCCCGGTCTGGCACATCGAACTCGTCCAAGGTCGCCTCGTCGAGCACGCGCACCATTTCGGCCGCGAAGCGTTTCGCCGCTTCGTCCACCAAGTCTTCGTCCACCTCGAACACGAGCTCGTCGTGAATCTGCAGAATCAGCGCCGCGCGGTCGCGCCAGCCAGACTCTTCGATGAGCCTGTCTAGTCGCGCCATCGCAATCTTGAGCATGTCCGCCTGCGTCCCCTGAATCGGCGCGTTCACCGCCATGCGCTCGGCCTGAGCGCGCACGAACGGCAGCGGCGAGTCGATTCCTTCCAGGTAGCGACGGCGGCCGAAGAGCGTCTCGGTGTAACCCTGCCTGGCGGCGTCGCGCTTGGTGCGCTCAACCCAGGCGGCCAGAGTTGGGTGCGTCTCGAAGTAGCGGCTGAAGAACTGCTGCGCCTCGGACCGGGGCACGGCCAGCTGCCGCTGCAGCGCGGTCACGCCCATGCCGTAGAGAATGCCGAAGTTGATTACCTTGGCGCGGCGGCGGTCTTCTTTCGTAACCTCGGATGCGTCCTTAGAGAACATCTGCGCCGCAACCTCGGCGTGAATATCTCGCCCGTCGCGGAAGGCGGCGGCGAGCTTGGTTTCGCCCGACAGGATCGCCGCCAGGCGCAGCTCGATCTGCGAGTAGTCGAGCGCGAGCAGGCGTTTGCCTTTCGGCGCCACGAAGCCGCGGCGAATGTCGCGGCCGCGCTCGGTCTTCACCGGAATGTTCTGCAGGTTCGGGTCGGCGCAGGCCATGCGACCGGTCGTGGTGCCCGCCTGGAGGAACGTGGTGCGCAGGCGGCCGTCTTCGCCGACGAGCTCGGGAATCTTCTCGGCGTAGGTCGAAAGCAGCTTCGAGAGCTCGCGGTGCTCGAGCACCTTCCCCACAATCGGGTGGTCATCGAGGTACCGTTCGAGCACCTCCTCGCGGGTCGAAACGGCGCCGCCGGCCGTCTTCTTCATGCCCTTGCCGCCGCCAATGCCGAGCTTGGTGAAGAGCACCTCGCCGAGCTGCTTCGGCGAAGCCACATTGAACTCCTCGCCCGCCAATTCGTGAATCTCTTTCTCGATTTTCTCGAGCTCGGCGCGAAAGCCTTTGGCCAGGTTGCGCAGGTAGCCAGCGTCTACGGCGATGCCGCGCGCGTTCATGGCGCCGATGATTGGAATGATTGGCCGCTCGATTTTCTCGAACACCTCCCAGGTGCCGGCAGCCTTCAGCTCGGCAAAAATTTTGTCGCGGGCAGCCGCCACGTCCGCGGTGCCAGCGTGGTGCACAATATCCGCGCGAGACGGGTTGGTCATCGAGGACGAGAGCACCCAGAGAGCGATCGAGGCTTCGGCCAAAACAACGGGGTCGACCGGCGCCTCTTCTGGCACCGCGAAGAGCTTGCCGGACTCGTCGCCGGCCGCGGCGACCACCCGAGCCTCGCGCTCGCCGCCGAAGAACTCTTCGACGCGCGGCGCGAGCGAGCGAAACTCCAGCTCGGCGAAGAGCGCCCGCACCGCGTCGCGGTCAGCGTTGCCGAACGGCCCAATCTTCTCGAGGTCTACCGACACCGGCGCATCGCGACGAATAGTGGCGAGCATCTTGCTGAAGCGCGCCTCTTCCTCGTGGGTCTCGAGGAGCGCGACGATGCGCTCGGTCACCTTGGCGGTCGCCTTCACCGCTTCCCTGTCCTTCTTGAGCGCCTCGTAAATTTTGTCGATGCCGCCAATTTTGGTGATGAGCTCGGTGGCGGTTTTCTCGCCGATACCGGGCACGCCGATGATGTTGTCCGACGGGTCGCCGCGCAGACCTTTGTAGTCGGCAACCATTTCCGGGCCGAAGCCGTAGCGCTCGCGCACCGCTGCCTCGTCGTAGGTCACCGTATCCTTCACGCCTTTCTTGAGGGTGTAGACGCGGACGCGGTCGCCCTCGATGAGCTGCATGGTGTCCATGTCGCCCGAGGCGATGATTACCTCGTTGCGCGAATCGGCGGCGAGCTGCTGCGCCAAAGTGCCGAGAACGTCGTCCGCCTCGAATCCTTCGGCCTCGAGCACCGGGATGCCGAAAGCCTTGAATACGTCCTTCGCCTTCTTGAGCTGCCGCACCAGCGCGTCATCAGACTTCTGGCGGCCGGCTTTGTAGTTCTGGTACGCCTCGTGGCGGTAGGTCGGCTTCGGGAGGTCGAAGGCGGCGATGACGAAATCGGGGCGCCACTCCTGGGAAATCGACAGGAGCATCAGCGAGAGGCCGTAGAGGGCGCCGGTCGGCTCCCCCTTAGACGAGGTGAAGTTCGGCAGCGCGTGGTAGCCGCGGTGCAGAATCGCGTGGGAATCGATGAGGACGATGCGCCGCGGCGGCATCTCGAACTCGAGCTTCTCTTTCTTAGCCTTAGCCATTGCCGGGCATTCTACCCGATGGCGACGGCGCGGACGGTCGGGCTCACGTGCTCAAATTTGAGGCGCAGGGCTGACTCCGGCAGCACCCCTTCGATTCGCTCCGGCCACTCGACGACGATCAGGTTTCCGGGGTCACCGATCAGGTCGGCCCAGCCGATAGCCGCTACGTCTTCGGCCCCCTTCAGGCGGTAGGCGTCTATGTGCGCGAGCGTGTGCCAGGCGGAGCCGCCGGACAGCTGGTGCTTCTTCATGATCACGTAGGTGGGACTCTGCACCGGTCCGGATGCGCCCAAAACTCCGGCGAGCGCCTGGGTGAAGGCGGTCTTCCCCGCCCCGAGCTCACCCGAGAGGGCGAGGACGGCGGCCCCGCTTCGCTGGGCCGCCGTAACCCTCAAGAGCGCCGCGCGCGCCACGTCCCACATGCCGATCGGCGAGGCGACGGTAAAGGTTTCCATGCGCCGCTATTGCTACCACAAAAATAAAAGCCCGTGCGCCGCAATCCGAGAGGATGCGGGCGCACGGGTCACTTTGATGGGCGAATGTCAGTTGTGAACCATCGTGTTGCAACGCTGGCACGCGAACGTACCACTTGGCGCATTCGAGATCGGAGCCCTGCATCCCGGACACGTTACCGTCCGTCCCGACGGGACAAGACGCGGAGCGCCTCCACCCTGAAAGCCAGGACGGCCGCCGGTCATAGGACCGTAGAGCGGCGGATTGAAACCGCCCTGCACAGGCAACGGCCCGTTAACCGAGCCGAACTGTTGAGCAGATTGGGGAAACCGGACGACGTTGGACCGCCCATCCCACGCCATGGATCCGTTGTTTTGGACTCCGCCGTAGAACGGCGCAGCCGCCCAAGGAGGGGCCATGTTGCGGGGCGGTCGGCCGAAGCCTCCACCGAAACCGGGGCCAAAGCCTTGCTGGCCGAAGCCTGGCTGGCCGCAGCCGCCGCAGGAGGTGAGAAAGACGGCGAATGCCGCCACGAGGAGGTGGAGGAGGTGGGTGTATTTCATTGTTATTGGATTTGGAGTTTTGAAGAGATCTTTGATCTACCTTTATATATTAACATTAATTTTAATTAAAGTCAATTTAAGGGAAAAAGAAAGGCCGCGCTCGAGATCGAAATCTTGAGCGCGGCATGAGTTTCGTTAACCGTTACGGATTCGAGTCCCACAGGCCACGCAGGTAGCGGAAGCCCCCTTGGGGATGCCCGTCGCCGGCGCGTTACACCCGGGGCAATAGATTGCCCCCAGAGACGTTTTCGCCGGAAGAGAGCCGGCTCGCGATAGGCCTGTTCCGTCTCTGGGCATTCCACCCACCGACGTCAGAGGTCTCCCATCGTTGCGCAGACGCGCCGCTTTGACGGCTTCTGGGTCTGCTGTGTCGTAGATGCTGGCCAGATTAGGCGACCTGAGAACATAGTTGAACACCCTGCTGTCGTGCCTGCTAGGCAAAACAAACAAACGGTATTTGTCCAAGGTTGTCTTCTGCCGCGTCGCGACAATATTGACGATCTCAGGGTAACTCGAGGCCACCCTGACGAGCTCTGCCCTGATTGCCTCTTCTTCGGCAGAAAGCACGTCCCCGGGCTGAGTATTGGAATACCGCGCCGACCTGAATGCAATGATTCCTCCGTCAGCCGACGCCGTAGCTTCAGCTTCGGAAGTTATCTTTGACCACATCATTGTTCTCTGCTCTGGAGGCGCCGGAGCAAACATGAAGGTTGACGGGGCTGGTGTTGCCACCGGTGCGGCCGGGTTGAAAGGAGCCGTTGGCACCACGGTTGCAGGCGGCGGAGGAAGAGCTTCGGCGGGTCTAGCCGCCTTGAGGGCCTGGATTTCCGCGCGCAACGCCTCGTTGTCGGAGCCCGAAAGATGGGATCCGGCGGCGACCGCAGCAACGATAACGACGAGGGCGACGAGGCCCCAGAAAAGGTTTCTCAATTTCATATTTTTTGTTGGGATTCGGTGTTTGTTTGGTTTTCTAACGACCTGACTGGACGTTTGTTTCAATTATATCATTTTAATAACTCTTGTCAAGAAAAAGAAAGGGCCCGGTCGAAACCGAGCCAAAGGCCTTTTTAGGCTCACCTGGCACCTGGCACCGGCGTACCGGGAGGCAGCCGATACTCGCGCTCCTTCACCCACCCCCTATCTTGAGGGTTTGCCATAAAACCTCGTGCCTCGGGATTGCTCCCCGGAGGAATCGTCGCCTTATGGAGCTGATTCGAGAACTCCCAGTAGTAGGTGCGCTCGGTGACGGTCACACCTGGAGCGGGGGCTGGTGCCACCCGAGGCTCAGGAGCCGGTTTGGTAATCTCAGGAGCAGGCCTCTGGGCCAGATTTAGCTTCGCGTCCACAACAGGAGGGGGGGCGGGCTTTGCGACCGCCACGACCTTCCTGGGAGACGCCGGCTTCTTAACTCCGCAGCGGCACGGATGCTTCACGCAGCCGCAGTCGTCGCTGGAACAGTTTCCCGAGCAGCTCGTGGGCATGCCGGCGATGTTCGGAAGGCAGCTTTTACCTTTTGGCGAAGGCGCCTTTGCGGACGAGGAGCAGCAGGTGGATTTGCCCGGCTGAGGTGGGCACGGGCTGCAGCAGGAGGTGAGGATGGCAGCAAAGAGCGCCACCGCGAGGAGGTTGATGTATTTCATGTCGTATTTGGGTTTGCTCAATGAGCGGTTGGGAAAAATACTACTACATTTCTATACAAAAAGCAAGAACCGCTCCAGCGGTCGCGCGATGCCCCGCCAGGCCGGTGCTACAATTTGGCCAATGCCCGCCATCTTCGACGACGACAAGCGAAACAAGATAGTTGAGGAAATGTACCGCCGCGAGGCGGAGGACGTCGCGCGCATTCTCGCCGAGCACCACAAAATCCCCTACGCCGACCTCTCGCTCGTCTCGATTGACACCGACGGCCTACGCCTCGTGCCAGAAGACCAGGCGCGCGCCGCCAAAATCGCCGTCTTCTCCCAAACCGGCAAGAAGCTCCGCGCGGCGGTAGCTGCCCCCTCGCGCGAGGACACGCGCGCCATCCTCCGCGACCTCGAGAACCGCGGAAACTCGATTGAGGTCTACATGGTGTCCGAGAACTCCCTCACCCGCGCCTGGGACCGCTACAAGGAAATCGCCTTCTCGACCGAGACCAAGGCCGGATCGCTCGACATCCAGAACGAGTCTGTCGCCGCCTTCGTCAACGAGGTGCGCTCGCTCGACGATGTGCGCCGGCTGATCGCCGAAACGCTCGCCCAGGGCCGAGGCTTCCGCACCTCGCGCATCGCCGAAATCCTGCTCGCCGGCGCAATCGCCATTGACGCGTCCGACATTCACATCGAGCCCGAAAAGGAAGGCGTCCGCGTGCGCTACCGCCTCGACGGCGTGCTGGTCGAAATCACCCGCCTCGACGAGGACACTAACCGCCTGCTCCTCTCCCGCATCAAGCTGCTCTCGGGCATGAAAATTAACGTTAAGGGATCAGCGCAGGACGGCCGCTTCACCGTGACCATCGGCGGGCAGGACTACGAAATCCGCTCGTCTATTCTCCCCGGTGCCTACTCCGAGACGGTCGTGATGCGCATCCTCAACCCCGACACCATTTCGGTGCCGCTCGAGCAGCTCGGCATCGATCCCGAGCTCCTCGCCATCTTCATGTCCGAAATCGACCGCCCGGACGGCATGGTGCTCAACACCGGCCCTACCGGCTCAGGCAAAACGACCACGCTCTACGCCTTCATGAAGAAGAAGCTCGAGCCGGGCATCAAGATGATCACCATCGAGGACCCCATCGAGTACCACGTGGCAGGCCTGGTGCAGACGCAGGTAGACCGCAAGCGCGGCTACGATTTCGCTTCAGGCCTCAAGCACTCGCTGCGCCAGGACCCGGACATCATCATGGTGGGCGAGATCCGCGACCTCGAAACCGCCGAGACCGCCGTGCACGCGGCGCTCACCGGCCACCTCGTTTTCTCGACCCTGCACACCAACAACGCCGCCGGCGCTTTTCCCCGCCTCATCGACCTCGGCGTGAACCCGAAGGTTATGACGTCGGCTATTCGTCTCTCTATCGCGCAGCGCCTGGTGCGCCGCCTGTGCCAAGAGTGCCGCAAGCCGGCCAAGCTCACCGCACGCCAGATCGAGGTGGCGAAGCGCGTCTACGATTCCTCGCCAAAGAAGCCGATGCCGTTCTCCGAGGACGTCTGGCAGGCCGGCGGCTGCCTCAAGTGCAACGGCACGGGCTTCAAGGGGCGGATCGGCATCTTCGAGGCGGTACGCATCGACGCAGCCATCGAGGCGGCTCTTCAAATGAACCCGTCCGAACGTGAAATCAAAGACGCTGCGGCTTCCCAGGGGATCCCCGACATGGCGCAGGACGGCGTCCTCAAGGCGCTCGCCGGCATCACCACCATCGAGGAAGTGGAGCGCGTCGTCTCGCTCGACACGCGCGAGGGGAAGGCTGGCACTGAGCCGATCACCGAGGAGGCGTCTCCGGCCACGCCAGCGGTAGACGAGAGCGGCGTGCCGACCGATTTCTCGCCGACCGCCTAGCCCCTTCCCCACGGGAAACCGCGAGTCGTCGCGCGGGCAACATCTCCCGACAAATTTTTTCGCTCACGCGCAAGTTGCGGCTCGAAAGGCGCGGTGTATCATCGAACGTAAGAAAAAGATCGAGCGCCCACCTTTCGGTGAGCGCTCGATCGTAGATCGTTCTGTTCAGAACACGAACCTCTAAGCGAGACTTCAAGCGGTACGCCTGAAGACGACAAATCGCAAAGGATAGCCCCAGCGAACGTATTCAAGATACGGACCAAAACGTCCTTCTCGGTATTGCCTAGTAGATCTCGGGAGAGACCCTCGCTTAGAGATTCGTTGTCTGAACGATCGGGAGACGGGCCGGAAAATCTGACGCAACGAAAGATCGGTATAGGTATGGTATCATAGTCGAGCGATATGTCAAGTACCCCCGACTCCCCCACCCAAAAGCCTGATTCCACCCTAGACCGGGAGCTGCGCCCGTCCTCTTGGGACGAGTACGTCGGCCAGCGCCAAACCAAAGAAAACCTTAAGGTTTTGCTCGACGCCGCCAGGGAGCGCAACCACGCCCCAGAGCACCTCCTCTTCTACGGGCCGCCCGGTTTGGGCAAAACGACCCTCGCTCACCTCATCGCCAAAACGATTGGCGCGTCGCTACGCCCAACATCTGGCCCGGCAATCCAGAAGGTTGGCGATCTAGCCTCCATCCTCACCAACCTCGCCCCGGGCGACGTGCTCTTCATCGACGAGATTCACCAGCTCTCGACCTCTATCGAGGAAGTGCTCTACCCCGCCATGGAATCGGGCGTGCTCGACATCATCATCGGCAAAGGCCCCTCGGCGCGCTCGATTCAGCTCGAGCTGCCGCCGTTTACCCTGGTAGCCGCGACCACCCGCGTCGCCGAGCTGTCCTCGCCGCTCCGCTCCCGCTTCTCGGGCGGCGTGCATCGGCTCGAGTTCTACTCGCCCGACGAAATCGCCCAGATCGTCTCGCGCTCGGCAAAAATCCTGGGAGTTAGCCTGGCGTCAGAATCCGCCGCCGCGATTGCCGCCCGCTCGCGCCAGACGCCCCGCACCGCCAACTACCTGCTCAAGCGCTGCCGCGATGTGGCGCAGCTCGGCCGCTGCGAGCTCTCCCCGGCCATCGTCGACGAGACCCTCCTGATGCTCGACGTCGACCACCTAGGCCTCGGCAAGGCCGACCGTTCTGTGCTCTCGGCTATCGCCGACAAGTACAACGGCGGCCCGGTTGGCCTCGGCACCCTCGCGGCGGCACTAGGCGAAGAGACTGCCACCGTCGAGGAGTTCCACGAGCCGTACCTGATGCAGCTCGGCCTCATCGAGCGAACCCCGCGCGGCCGCGTGCTCACCGCTGCCGCGTACCGCCACCTCGGCAAGAACCCGCCGGCGAACCTCCTCGAGAAACTCGGCTAGCTGACCCACCGAAAACTTGACCCGTGAACGCGAGGAAGCGTAGGGTAATTTGGTATGGCACCTGAAAAAATAGATACACTATGGGACTGGAAAACCCTTGGCGAAGAAAAATCAAACCCGCCTCCAGGGCTGGTGGACCAACGCTCCGGCTGAAACCAAGAACAAGCTCTGGGCGCACCTAGCCGAAGCAGACCGACTCTCGAGAGAAATAGTCGGTAACGGAAGCGCCAAAGACCCTGAAGCAATTTACTCCGCAACGGATCTTTACTTCATTATTTTTGGCTAGCCCTTACCGGGGCTTTTCTTTTTCCGTTTGCTTAAAATTTCCGGCTGCCTACAATGTCGCGGCTAACCCAAACCTTATGTCAGGACACAACAAATGGTCGAAAATTAAGCGCAAGAAGGCCGGCGAAGACGCCGCGAAGAGCAAGGTTTTCTCGAAGCTCTCGCGCGTGCTCACCATGGAGTCCAAGAAGTGCAACGGCCTCCTCTCTTCTCCGTCGCTCGCGACCGCCATCGAGGCGGCCAAGGCGGCTAACATGCCCAAGGACACCATCGATCGCGCCATCAAGAAAGGCACCGAGACCAACACGGCGGCCATGGAGCGCGTCACCTACGAGTGCTTCGCCCCAGGCGGCGTCGCCATGGTTATCGAGGGCCTCACCGACAACCGCAACCGCGCGGCCCAAGAGATTCGCCACGCGCTCTCGGAGGCCGGCTGCGAGCTCGGCGCCCAGGGTTCGGCAATCTGGGCTTTCCAGAAAGGCGCGGAGGGCTGGGAGCCAACCGTCACGGTCCCCGTCTCTGAAGAGGATGGCCCGAAGCTCGAAAACCTCATCGAGGCGCTCGAAGAGCTCGACGACGTTCAGGACGTTTTCGTGAACGCCGAGTAGCCAAGCTTAGACAAAAACGGAACGGCCCACGTGGGCCGTTTTTTACTTGCCGCCCCTTACCTGCTACTTTTTCCCCGTGAGAATCCTAGGAATTGATCCTGGCTACGAGCGCCTAGGCCTAGCCATCGTCGACGGCGACGGGCGCGGCGGCGGCCGCTGGGTCTGGTCCTCTACGGCCAAAACCGACAAATCCCTCCCCCACCACGAGCGACTGCTCCAGGTGCGCCAATCTGTTGCCGCCGCTATTGCCGAGCACCGACCGGGCGCGGTAGCCGTCGAGCAACTTTTCCTCACCAACAACCAAAAGACGGCTATGCCGGTTGCCGAGGCTCGCGGGGTTATCCTCGCCGAGTCATCGGCGGCCGGGGTTCTCGTTTTCGAGTACGGACCCAACCAGGTGAAGCTAGCGGTCGGCGGCAGCGGCCGGGCCGAAAAGAAGGCGGTGGAAAAAATGGCGCGAATGCTCGCCGGCATCGGCGATAAAAAGATGGGCGACGACGAGGCGGACGCCGTTGCGGTTGCCCTAACCTGCCTCGCCAGGGAACGTTTCCGGTAGCAGATTCCACAGGGGTACTTGCGGCCCAACCTCCCAGCGTGTACAAATCCTCCCGCTTTAACAGCGAACAACCTAGGCGATGACCGAAGACGACGAGGTGAAAGTTGACGAGACCGAAGAGACCGAAGACGAAGACGCCGAGAAGGGTGTCGATTTCGCGAGCCTCATCGACGAAGAAGAGGAACCGGTCGAACCGGTCGAGGGAGCGAACCCCGACGAGGTCACCCCGGCCACCTCTACCCGAAAAGTAGACCTCGACGGCGACGACGACGGCTGGGAGTACGCCGACGAAGGAGACGAGGAAGAAGAGGAAGAGTCGTACGAAGACTCTCACGGAGAGTAGAAGAAACGCGGAACGTGGCCGGCCTAAAAGGCCGGCCACTGCGCTACAATTCCATGACCTTGCTAAAAAAAACCAGCCACTTCGTGAACCGCGGCGGACGGGCCGTAGACACTGTTATGGTCCGAGTTATCCGCTTCTTTAGGCGCAAGACGGTGCGCTCGCTCTTCGCCATTGCGGCGACGGGGGCGTTGGTTTTGGCCGGAGGTCTGGTGATTTGGGCAACAACCATTTCCCTGCCGGACGTGCGCAACTTCGAGAACCGCCAGGTTTCGGAGTCCACAAAAATCTACGACCGCACCGGCGACGTCATCCTCTACGACGTCCACGGGAACGTTCGCCGCACCGTCGTCGATTTCGAAAGCATCTCGGACCACCTCAAGAACGCGACCGTCGCCATCGAAGACCAGGATTTTTACGACCACGGCGGCATCCAAATTTCGGCCATCGTTCGCGCCATCTGGAATAACCTCACCGCCGGCGACCTCCTCGGCGGCCAGGGCGGCTCAACTATCACCCAGCAGGTAATCAAGAACGCGCTCCTCACCTCCGAAAAAACCGTTTCCCGTAAGGTTAAGGAGTGGGTTTTGGCTATTCGCCTAGAGAAAGTTCTGACCAAGGACGAAATTCTCGGCGTCTACCTCAACGAGGTTCCGTACGGCGGAACGGTCTACGGCGCCGAAGAGGCCTCCCGACGCTTCTTCGGTAAATCGGCCAAAGACCTCACCATCACCGAGGCCGCCTACCTGGCCGCCCTGCCCCAGGCGCCGACCTACTTTTCCCCTTACGGCAACAACCGCGAAGCGCTAGACGACCGAAAGAACCTGGTGCTCGAGCGCATGGCCTCCAACGGCTACATCACCGCCGCCGAACGCGACGCGGCTAAAGCCGAGAAGATTGAGTTCCAGAAGCAGGACGAGTACGGCATCAAGGCGCCGCACTTCGTCATGTACGTGCGCGAGCTCCTCGAGGCCGAGTACGGGCGCGAAATTATTGAGCAGGACGGCCTCAGGGTTATCACCAGCATCGACTGGGAGCTGCAGGACAAAGCCGAGGAAATCGTTAACCGCTGGGCGCTCCAGAACGAGAAGACCTACAACGCCGAGAACGCGGCGCTCGTTACCGTAGACCCCAAGACCGGGCAGATTCTGGTGATGGTTGGGTCGAGAGACTTCTTCGACGAGAACATCGACGGCGAGTACAACATCGCGGTAGCCGAACGCCAGCCAGGATCGACCATGAAGCCGATCGCCTACGTCGCCGCCTTCGCCAAGGGCTACCGCCCCGAAACGGTCCTCTTCGATATCCCCACAGA
>JBILMG010000019.1:0-16638 GCA_044375695.1 Minisyncoccia bacterium
GCTAGCTCGCGGCGTAGCTTCAGGTTCGGGGGCACGTTCGGAAAGTTCGCGCCGAACATGAGGGCGTCGGCGTACTGGCCGGTGCCGCCGCAGAGAATTGGCACTTTGCCGCGCCGGGCAATGTCGTGCGCGGCGCGGAGCGCCAGACGCTCGTAGCGGGCTACGGAGAAAGCTCTCGCGGGGCTCGCGACGTCGAGGAGGTGGTGCGGAATGCTCCGGGCTTCTTTCCTGGTGACTTTGCCTGAGCCGATATCGAGCCCGCGGTACACCTGACGCGAGTCGCAGGAAATTACCTCGCCGCCAACGGCGCGCGCAATTTCTACGGCCAGCGCCGTCTTGCCGGAGGCGGTTGGTCCGACGACGGCAACGATTTTGGGGAGAGGGGAGGGCACGGGGAGAGATTGGAACAGAAAAGCCGCTCTTTCAAGCGGCGCGGAGGTATTCCTCAAAAGTTTGGATTTTCCAGGTTCCGTCTGGCTGCTCTCTGATGATGTTCTCGCG
Source organism: Minisyncoccia bacterium (assembly GCA_044375695.1). Classification (GTDB taxonomy): domain Bacteria; phylum Patescibacteriota; class Minisyncoccia; order Phycocordibacterales; family JAACPR01; genus DATDYW01. The sequence continues at coordinate 502 of JBILMG010000019.1, forward strand.
CAGGTCAACTTCAATGGGGTGAATAAATCCCAAGAAAGAGAGGTCGCACGAAGCGGTTCCTATTTCGAACTGGGTCCCGCTCTGCGTCAGCGAGACACGGTCCGGCATCGGGTGGCCCAGAAAACGTCGCCGGATTAACCATTGAGGGCGAAGGGTGTAGGGTGCGACTCCTTCGAAGTACAAGGTGTCTAGGGGTACCGCGGCGGCGATTTCGGTCAACGAGAGACCGTCTCCCACGATGAGGTCGCTCGTGGGTAGGCGGGCCGATAAGTTTGCGTCTGTGTCGAGAGGCGACCCTGACGGAAAGCAGGGAGGGCAAAAGCGGGCTATTGTTATTTTCATGGGTTTAGGATTCCTGTTCGGTTTTCTCACGCTGACAGTCGATGGTCAAATAGCGTCCTCCGGGAGAGAGACTCGGCCACCCGTTCTCTCGCGTCGTCACGCTCGGGCCGGTCGGCCCCGGCTCGCGGCCTCGCGCGATGCTCGGCAACGCTCCGCCTTTCGAGCCTCTCCCGCAGGGTGCGCAGGCACCCTGCTTCTCGGCACAAATTTTCTGGCCCGCCCGCGATCGCGGGCGGGCCAGAAAATTTGTGCCGGGAGAGAGACTCGAACTCTCATGCCTTGCGGCGAGGGGTTTTGAATCCCTTGCGTCTACCATTCCGCCATCCCGGCGTAGGTCAGAGCGTACCGGGGCCGCGCCTCGGGGGCAAGCAGGCCACCCCAAGAATATTGACAAAATTGATTTATAAAGTTACTTTGTTGCGGAATGAAAATGCACCCTAAACCCAAAAAAAGATCTCGCCCTTTCATGGCGTCGGTCTGCGGGGTGCTCTCAGAGGTATTCCCGCTCCACTTTCTCAGAAGATTCTGCGCCAGGAAGCGCGTCAGGCAATCGGCGCTCAAGCCGAAAAACCCGAACGAGCCAGACCTGTACGAGAGTCGCAAACCTTTCTCCGCTGCCAACCAGCCCAAGACGCTGCACGAAGCCGAGGCTCGTCGCCTCTGGAACGATCGGCGAATCGAAGACTGGCGCCAGCGCGACTGGAACTACGGCTCCCGCGGCAAGACTCTGCTGTGGGACAGGATCGCCGAAGAAGTGCGAAACGGCACCTACGACTCACGGGCGCACACCTACGAAGGTCGCGTCGAGAGCGTCATGGGCGCCGCGGCCAAAGAGCTCCTGTTCCTGGGCCGCTGGATTCGCCGCTACCAGGAGAAGCAAGATTCCGAACGGCGCCGCCGCCGCCGGGAACGCCTGTCGGAGAGAGGTCTTATGGGGCGTCCGCCGTCTGGGCGGATCTTCAAAGCTAAGAGACCTTTCTCCCGGCCGTACCCGCGAGGCCCCCACCGCTCGAGCGGCTTCCGCCCGAGAGTATCCCGCTAGCCGACGAGCCCACGCGCTCGGTCGGCTTTTCTTTTTCTGCCGGTTTTCGGTTCGGCTGCGCGTGCTAAAATCCGCGCGCATGCCGAACCAAGAACCGTCAGTTTTCCACAACAACGCCGTCTTTTTTGTCGAGGTCGATAAGGTCAAGCCGAACCCGTTCCAGCCGCGCCGCGAGTTCGATGAATCGAAGCTCCGCGACCTGGCAGACTCGGTTCGCACCTACGGCGTGATGCAGCCGCTGGTGGTGACCCGCCGCGAAATCGTCAAAGACGACGGCGGCATCGGCACCGAGTACGAGCTGATTGCCGGCGAGCGTCGCCTGCGCGCCTCTAAGCTGGCGGGCCTGCGCGAGGTGCCGGTTCTCATTCGCGCCCGCGAAGAGTCTGATCGCATGAAGCTCGAGCTGGCGATCATCGAGAACCTCCAGCGCGAAGATCTCAACCCGGTCGACCGCGCCAAATCTTTCAAGCAGCTGGCCGACCAGTTCGGCCTCAAGCACCACGAAATCGCCGCCAAGGTGGGGAAGAGCCGCGAGTACGTCAGCAACACCATTCGCGTCTTGGCGCTCCCGCCGGAAATCCTCGAGGCCCTCAACAAAGGCGAAATTTCCGAAGGCCACGCGCGCCCGCTCCTCATGCTCACCGACCGCCCCGAAGAGCAGACCGTGCTCTACCGCGAAATCCTGCAGCGCCGCATGACGGTGCGCGAGGCGGAGCGCATCGGCCGCAAAATTGCCTACGACAAGGTGCGCAAGAAGGAGCGTAAGTACGCCCCGGAAATCGTCGAGCTCGAGGAAGAGGTGGGGGAGATTCTCGGCACCCGCGTCTACATCGAGCCGAAAGAGGTGGGCGGCAACATTCGCATCGACTTCTTTTCGGACGAGGACCTGCAGAACATCCTCGGCCTGATTCGCCGCTCGCGCGAGGGCGGAGCCGTGGCGCCGGCGCTGGCCGCGGCTGTTGCCGGCGACGCCCCGGTGCCGGATGAGCCGGCCGCCGCCCCAGAAGACGCGCAGATTCTGCGCGACGACGTGCCGCCGGCCGAAGCCGACAAGGCTTCCAACGACGACGACCTGTACTCGGTGAGCGGGTTCACGGTTTAGCCGGCTTGGCGCGAGCGCCGAGAATGCCGCCCAACAGGGGCGGCATTTGACATATTTAAAAAAAATAATGTAATCAAAAAAAGAATCGCCCACGTAGGGCACCAAGAACCTATGCAACCACCAGTTATATCCATCGACTTCGGCAACGTCATCGCGCTGCGCGACGGCCACGGCAATCCGCTCCTCGAAATGCCCGAAGCGCCCGGCCTCCAGGACGGCATCGCCCGTCTGGCCGCGCTGTTCGGATGGGGGAACATTCACGTGACCTCGCGCTGCACCGAGCCTAAGGAGGCAGAAATCTTGCAGTGGCTAAGAAATCACGGAATTGTCGCCGAAGGCAAGATGCCCGCGCGCAACGTTCGCTTCTGTCGCGAACGCCACGAGAAGGCGCCGATTCTGATGCAGATCGAAGCGTCGGCGCACGTCGACGATCGGGCCGACGTGCTCGTGCCGACGGCGAACGTGCTCTCGCTGCGCCGGCGGGTTCTCTTCAGGCCAACGGCCGAAGAGCTCCACGATCCCAGGCTCACGGGTCTTGAAGGCCTCGTCGTGTGCCACGGCTGGCACGAGCTGCCGGACATGCTGAGGGTTGACCTCGGCTGGCAGCCCTAAAACCAAAAGCCGCTCCGATTCTGTCGCGGGCGGCCTTTCTTTTTTCTTCGCGGGCCGGCGAGGCTACTCTGCCTTCTTCTTGCGCCAGCCGCCGCGCGCCTTCTTGGGTTCGGCTAGGAGGGCGAGGGCCTGCTCGAGGGTGATCGAGTACACGTCGAGCGGCGGCTTAATCGAGCGGAAGTTGCCGTCGCACCCCACGTACGGTCCGAAGCGGCCAACGGTGGCGACGACCGGCTTTCCGTCCGCGGGGTTCTCGCCGAGATCGCGCGGCAGCTCGAGCCACTTCAGCGCCGCCTCGATGGTGACGTCTTCTGGCGCGACGTCTTTGGGGACGCTCGCGCGGCGCGGCTTCTTGGCGCCTTTCTTCTGCTTGCCCGCCGGGGCCTCGCCAACCTGCACGTACGGGCCGAAGCGGCCGTCGAGGAGGAAGACGGCTTCGCCGGTCTGCGGGTAGAGGCCGATCTCTTTCGGGCCTTCCTTTTCGAGCACGGTGCCGTCTTCGCGCAGCGCGCCCATGCATTCGGGGAAGTTCTCGCACGAGAGGAACTTGCCGGTGCGGCCGAGCTTCACGCGGGTTTTGCCGCCGCAGGTGGGGCAGGGGAAGGCTCCCTCGCCGAGGTCGTTGGCGCGCGTCTTTTCTTTGGCGACGACCTTCAGGTCTTTCTGGAAGCGCGTGTAGAACTTCGAGAGGGTTGGCGCGTACTCGCGCTCGCCGCTCGCGATCTGGTCGAGCTGGTCTTCCATTTCGGCGGTGAGCTCGTCGCTCGCGTACTCGGGGAGCTTCTCGGTGAGGTAGTCCGAAACGACGATGCCGAGGTCGGTGGCGGCCAGGGAGCGGCTCTCGCGGGTGACGTACTCGCGGTCGACCAGGGTCTTGATGATCGAGGCGTAGGTCGACGGGCGGCCGATGCCGCGCTTGTCGAGCTCGCGGACGAGGCCGGCTTCGGAGTAGCGGGGCGGCGGGGTCGTCTGCTTCTCCTCTAGCGCGGCGGACAGGGCGGCCAGCGAGTCACCGGCGGCTACCTCCGGCAGCTCGACGTCTTCGCCGCGGGCGGCGGGGTCGGCCAAAAGCCAGCCCGGAGAAATCACGCGCGAGCCGTTCGCCGAGAACGCCGGCAGGTCGTTCGCGCAGCGGGCGGTAATCTTGGTGCGCAGCGTCGCGGCGTCCGCCATCTGCGAGGAAACGGCGCGGCGCCAGATGAGCTCGTAGAGCTTCTTCTGGTCGGGGTCGGCGCCCGCAGACTTCACGCTGATGCGCGAAGGGCGGACGGCCTCGTGCGCCTCTTGGGCGTTCTTGGCTTTGCCCGAGAAGGTGCGCGGCGACGAGAGCGCGTGGCCGTACTCCTTGTCGATGAGGGCGGCGATCTGCGAGAGCGCGTCCTTCGAGAGGTTCACCGAGTCGGTGCGCATGTAGGTGATGTGGCCGGCCTCGTATAGGCGCTGCGCCAGCTGCATCGTGCGGGCCGAGGAGAAGCCGAGGCGAGTGGAAGCCGCCTGCTGCAGGGTAGAGGTGGTGAACGGCGCTTTCGGCGCGCGGGCGACCTGCGTCTCTTTTACGTCTTCAACCTGCCAAGGACCGATCTTCGCGGCGGCGAAAATGCGCTCGGCGAGCGCGCGGTCTCGCGGCTCCTCTTCGCAGGTGAGGGAGAGGGTCGCGCTTTTCTTCGTTTTAGCTTCGGCGGTGATGGCGAAGTAGGTTTCCGGCACGAAGGCGCGAATTTCCTTCTCGCGCTCGGCGATGATGCGCAGCGCCGGCGTCTGCACGCGGCCGGCCGAGAGGCCGTAGCGGATCTTCTTCCAGAGGAGGCCCGACAGGTCGTAGCCGACGAGGCGGTCGAGCACGCGGCGCGCCTCCTGCGCCTGGCGGAGGTTCTGGTCAATCTTGCGCGGCTGCGCAATGGCCTCGCGAATGGCCGCTTCGGTGATCTCGCGGTAGGTGACGCGCTCGGGGTTCTTGAGCTTCACCGCCTGCGCGATGTGCCAGGCGATGGCCTCGCCTTCGCGGTCGGGGTCGGTTGCGAGGAGCACGCGGCTGGCTTTCGCCGCGCGCGCCTTAATGTCCGCGACAACCTTTTCCTTGCCCGGCGAGATTTCGTAGTGCGGCACGAAGCCTGCCTCGATGTCGATGGCTTTCTTGGAAGACTTCGGCAGGTCGCGAATGTGGCCCACCGAGGCGACCACGTCGTAGTCCGAGCCCAGGTACTTGCCGATGGTTTTCGCCTTGGCCGGGGACTCGACGATGAGAAGTGTTTTGCTCACGGAAGCCATTAATAGCGCGAATTGGTATTGGAGGGCAAACGGCGCAATATTTTAGCGATAAGAAAAGATGCCGAAAATTTGATGACTAATCTTCGCGGCGAGCCTGTGATTTCGCGGCGGCGCCGTTAGCGTCGGCGCAGGCTCCCCAGAGATTCCTCGGCGAGGCCGTGAAGCTCGAGGGTGGCGGCGGCGACGGCTAGGCGCGCGGCGTCCCACCCCAGCTCGTCCGCCAGGCTGTCGCGGCTCATGGGATGCTCTATGGCGGCGAAGAGCGCTCTGGCGTCTGGCTCGAGATCGGGTGGCGGCGGCGACGGCGAGACTTCCTCTCGCGGCTCGATGCCAACGGCGCGCAAAATGTCTTCGGCGCTCCGCGCCGGCGCCGCGCCCTGCGACAGGAGCCAGTTCGCGCCGGCCGAGCGCGTGGAAAAAATTGAGCCGGGAACCGATAGGATCTCGCGCGAGTAGTCGAGCGCCAGCCGCGCGGTGATCAGCGTGCCCGACCGTGGCTGCGCCTCGACCACGATCACCGCGTCGGCTACGCCCGCAAGGATGCGGTTCCGGCGCGGGAAGCTCCACGGCGCGGCTCGGTCAGGCGGCGCCATCTCCGAGAGCAGGCAGCCGCCGCGCCTCAAAATTTTTCGCGCGAGCGGTAGGTTGGTGCGCGGGTACAGCGCCTCGTCAGAGAGGCCTGAGCCCGGCAGGGCGATTGTCGGCAAATTGGCATCGATTGCCGCGGCTAGGGCGGCGGCATCAATGCCGAGCGCCAGGCCCGAGGCGACGGTAACGGGGTAGCCGCGTAATCCTTCGACTAAATGTCGGGCCGCTTCGAGGCCGTAGGCGGTGGCGTTGCGCGAGCCGACGAAGGCGATAACCTTTGTCGCCGTCACGTCCGGTACCGGCCCGCGCGCCCACAGTTTCTCGGGCGGGTACGGCGTCTCGCGCAGGCGTGCCCAGAGCGTCTCCGCTTCGCCTAGTTCGCGCGCCGCTGGCGCCTCCGCTTCTTCCACGGGCCAAATTCTGCCAACGTGCTACTATGCCCCCGCTAAACTAAGGCTCAAATGCTGGACATCAAGTTCATCCGCGAGAATCGTGACCTGGTAGAAATGGCCGCTCAGAAGAAGCGGATGTCCGTCGATATTGGCCGCCTGATCGAGCTCGACGACAAGCGCCTCGACCTGCAGAAGTCCATCGAGGGCAAGCGCGCCCGCCAGAACGAGGTTTCGCGCGAGATTCCGACCGCCGACGCCGAGCGCCGGGCGACGCTGCTCGCCGAGATGGGCGGCCTCAAGGAAGAGATGAAGGCCGAAGAGGACGCGCACGCGGCGATCGTGGCCGAGTGGCGCGAAATCATGCTGCAGGTGCCGAACGTGCCGGACATCTCTGTGCCCGACGGCGCCGACGACTCCGCGAACCTCGAGGTTTCGACCTGGGGCGAGCCGACCAAATTCTCCTTCGCGCCGAAGTCGCACGTGGATCTTTGCGACTCGCTCCGCCTGGCCGACTTCGAGGCGGGTACCCGCGTGGCCGGTTTCCGCGGCTACTTCCTCACGGGCTGGGGCGCGCGCCTCGAGCACGCCATTGTCTCGTTCGCGGTTGACCACCTCTCGGCCAAGGGCTACCGCATGATGCGCGTGCCGTCCCTGGTGCGCCGCGAGACTCTGCTCGGCACCGGCTACCTTCCGGGCGGCGAAGAGGACCTCTACCGCACCCAGGACAACGACTACCTCGCCGGTACCGGTGAGGTGGGCGCCATGTCCTACTTTGCGGGCCAGACGCTCGACCTCGCCAAGCTCCCGGTGAAGGTTATCGCTATTAGCCCGTGCTTCCGCCGCGAGGCGGGTTCCCACGGCAAGGACACCCGCGGCCTCATCCGCGTGCACGAGTTCTGGAAGCTCGAGCAGATCATTCTGTGCGAGGCGAACCACGAGGAGTCGGTGCGCCTGCACGAGGAGCTGCGCGAGAACGCGGAGGAAATTCTGCGCGCCCTCGAGCTGCCGTACCACGCGGTGGTCAATTGCGGCGGCGACCTCGGCCAGGGACAGGTAAAGAAGTACGACCTCGAGGCCTGGGTGCCGTCGGAGGGCAAGTACCGCGAGACGCACTCGGCTTCCTACTTCCACGATTTTCAGACGCGACGCCTCCAGATCAAGTACGTCGACGCGGCCGGCGATCGCCGCCTCGCGCACTCCCTCAACAACACCGCTATCGCGAGCCCGCGCATCCTCGTGCCGTTCCTCGAGTGCCATCAGCAAGAAGACGGCTCGGTGCGCGTGCCAGAGGCGCTGCGTCCGTACCTCGGCGGCGTCGAATTCATTCGTCCCGAAGAAAAATAAAGTAGACTGGTTGGCATGACGGGATCTTCGCGCGCGAGCCTCCACCACCGCGGCCCGGTCCGCGAGTCGCTCGTCGCGCGCCGCCGCCGCCGCGCCCGCCGCGTTCTGATTGGGTACGCGGCCGCCGCGGTTACCGTTTACGTTGGCGCCTGGCACCTGGCGCACCACCCGTCGTTCGCCGTGCAGGCGGTCGAGGTGGAGGGCAACACCGTCTCCTCTGATGAGGCGGTGGCCGCCGCCGCCCGCGCCGCCATGGCGTCCTCGGCGCTCTCGCTTTTGCCGATGACCAACGCCTACCTGTCGCGCGCCGGCGTCGTCGAAGAGGCGGTAGCCGCGGCGCTACCCGAAGCCGCCGCCGCGGTCGTTTCCCGGCAGGGGCAAGATCTGGTGGTTCGCGTCGAAGAGCGCGCCCGCTTCGGGTACTGGTGCCGCTCCGAAGGGGGAGACTGCTTCGCGGTTGATCCTGAAGGCCTCATATTCGCCCGCGAGAACCCGCCCGAAGGCGCTACCCGTTTCGGCGGGCTGATCGCCGCGGCGGACCCCATTCGCGAGCGCTACGCACCCAACGACACCTGGGCCAACCTGCGCGTAATCCTCGAGGCTGCGCGCGGCAAGGGCTTCTCTCCGGTGAAGGTGACGAGCCAGGACGGCATCGATTTTAAGATTGAGCTTGCGGAAGGGCCGTACCTTCTCACCGACGCCACGCACGAGGGTGCCCAAGCTGTCGAGAACCTGCAGATCGCGCTCGATGACGAGAGCCTCTCGGCGCTGCGCGGGTACGAGTACGCCGACCTGCGCCTACCGCACAAGGTGTTCCTGAAGGCGCTGCGCGAAGAGGCGGCCGCGGAGCCAGTTTCGGAAGAGGCAGAGAGCTAGCCGCGCCAAAAAAGAAGATGGTCAGCCGGGTTTCCGGCTGACCATTTTTTGACCAAAGAGGTCGGGACGGGAGGACTCGAACCTCCGACCTTCCGCACAAAAGCGGCTGCTCTACCTATTCGGTATCGACCGAGAAGCTGCCGCGGCAATGCTTCCTGGCCGGGTGGCTCGCAGTTGAGCCTCCGACGACTGAGCTACGTCCCGTTCGCGGGTACCTTAGCCAAACGCGGGCCGGCGGTCAAGGAAAATAAAAATTGAATCTGTCTCGGAAAAAAAGAAAAGCGCCCGTTGCCTTGGGCGCTGAAGACGGTTAGGCGAGGCCATACTTGTGGTCTACGGCGTTGTAGCCGGGAGGCTCCTTGATGCCATCGGCCGCTATTTCGGCCATCTCCTCAGCCGTCGCGGCCGAGACGATTTCGTGCCAGCGGCGAGGCCCGCCGCGTCCGCCGTCTCGGTAAGGGCCGCCTCTGATGTATTTGAGGTAAGCAGCGACCTTCTCTTTGATTTCTGTGCTCATTTTTTATTCTAAGTGTTTGGCTTCTTCGTGAAGAGGCAGCCGATTTTTGTTTTTGTGCGCGGTGTCTAGCCGATTCGCTTTGTTTTGAAAGAAGGGCGGGGAGAGGTAGCGATTCTCCCCGCAGGTTCTTGTGGGGGAAGGCCTTCAACCTTCGTCTCCGCGGCGATTTCGCGCCGCGACGCTTGTTTACCCGCTCGAGTTAATTTACCGCCAGTCGCATTTAAGCTTCCGGTCGGGTACGGCTCTCGCGCCCCTCAGCTACCCCGAACCCGCGCGGGAGGTTATCAGCCGCTGCTAGAATCGGCAATATGGAAACAATATCGTGGGCCGATTTCGAAAAGGTGGAGCTGCGGGCGGGGACAATCGTCTCGGCCGAGGTTTTTCCCGAGGCTAAAAAGCCTGCCTACAAGCTGACCATTGATTTCGGGCCAGAGATTGGCGTTCGCAAATCGAGCGCGCAGATTACCGCCCGCTACCGGCCCGAAGGTCTGGTGGGGAAGCAGGTGCTCGCCGTCGTGAATTTTCCGCCCAAGCAGATTGGGCCCTTCGTCTCGGAGTGTCTCACCACCGGCTTCGCCGATGACTCGGGCGCGGTCGTGCTCCTCTCGCCGGACTCGCCGGTGCCAAACGGCGCCCGGCTGTTCTGAGCGTCTCCGCGTCTTCTTGACCGGCTCCCGCCCGGGTGTAGGGTTTTCTGCGGAGTCGGCGGTCCGCGAAAGGTCTCGCGTGAAGCTGCTTCAAAAACGAAACAAAAAATAAAAATGAAAAAAGAACCAATGCAAATTGGCGAGGAGACGCGTCGCGCCCTCGCCCCCCTTCGAGAACACAGAACCCAAATTCTGGGCAGAACAAGCTGGGGTGATCCGGTCATAGGCTGCGGCTATAGCGGCGATCCAAATTGCCCGACAATCTCTTACGAGGATTTCGTGGCGAATGTGGTGCTGCCGTCTCTCGGTGAAGCCTGCGGACGTTACGGGCAAGAGCAGGTGGCATCTGCTCTGGCGCGACTGACGCAGCGACTTTGCGAGGCCGATGTTCAAAGTGGCGAATCGCCCGTGCCGGGCTTCTCGCTCGCGGCCACATTTTTGGGGGCAACTATTCAGCCGCCCTTCAATGACCAGGACCGGAATGAGCTCAACGTGATTCCGGGGAATACCGTCCCCGAGCTCATCGGTCGGTTCGGCGTCGATTACGTGCTCGGCCCCATTGTCGAGCTCGGCCTGGAGCACCAGAAGGCGAACATTTTTACGCCGTCTAAGTTCCTGCACTGCCACGCGCGACGTTTGGGCGAGCTGATCGCCAACTTTCCGGAAGACGACTACCGCGCCTACATCGACGCGAGCGCCACGCTCCTGCGTGGCGGCGTGTACGACTGGGGCCTCGAGCAGTCTCCCGAAGAGTGGGGCATGCTCGCTCCGTCTATTCGTACCCACGGGCTCGGGGCGGTCTTTGCCCCGATCGTGAGCGCGATGCTCCGCGCGTCGAAGGTTCCGGGAGCGCTCCGGCGCAAGTACAAGAACTCCATGCTGTGCTGGTCTATCAGGTCCTACTACCCGTTCCTCCTGCCGCGGGTTCGCGGCCAGGGTGGTCCGGGCGAGATTGCCTCGCTGCTCGAGCCGCTCATCGTGTTCTTGGAAGACGCCTTCGAGAGCGGGCGGCTCGGGTCAAACTCGGTTCCGGGTAGCCCGCAGTGGCTCTTCTTCGCAGATCTGCCTGATCGCGCGGACCAGGTCCAGCAACTCGGCATGAGGTCTTTCGTGAACAAGAACAGGTCGCGCTGGATGAAATCGTTGCCCAAGGCTGCCTAAGCCTTCGGCGCTCTAGGTGGGGCACTCGTTACCCCACCTTTTCTTTTTTAAAAAAGAATGGCGCCCGACCGTTAAGGTCGGGCGCTTTTTCCAGCGAAAGGGCTGGGCTCGGCGGCGTCGAACCGCTTCCTCTGCCTCGCGGCAGCGTGCTTTACCGTCACCTTTTCTGCTACGCGCGGAGCTCGACGGCTCGAATTCTCCGCGTCTCGCATTGGCCGGTTTTACCTCTGGCAGATTACGTCTGCCTTCAGCTGACCGACGTTAGGGTCCGTCGACCCTGGCAACATACACTAACGAGCGCCGGATTAATCCTACGTCCTCCCGCCCAGAGGTCAAGCTTCTGTGAATTTTCGTCCACCGAAAGGCTTCGAAACCCGTGCGGGTCTGATCGACCTTGCGATACAATTGCCGCAACGACAATGCTCTCGGATCTCCTCCAGCTCCCGTTCCGCTACCTCGCGTGGCACTACGGCCGCGCCGTTGTTGAATCGTTCCAGCTGTGGGGCGTGGGCTTTCGCTTCGTGACGCGCCTGTGCGCGGTGCCGCTCCACCTGCGGACCCTCTTCTCGCCGTTCGAGCGTCTGGGCGAGCCGGTTCAGGGAACTCTCGGCGATCGGCTCGAGGCGGCAACCGTGAGCGCGGTGATGCGCCTGGTCGGCTTCTTGATGCGCTCGCTGGTCCTCCTTTTTGCGCTCGCATCGTACGTCGGAGTCGCCGCGCTCGGCGTGGCTGGTCTGGTCGGTTGGTTCCTTCTGCCGCCGGCGCTGCTGCTCTCGTTCTGGATTGGCGTTAAGGGCATCTTTGCCGGCAACTTCCGATGACGTACCTAGAAATCTTGGGCCTGGCTGATCCGTACGCGCCGCTCGCGCGGCTCGAGCGCGCGTTGCCCTGGGCTACCCGGCTCAAAATTCGCCGGTCGGCGCACTGGCTGCTGTGCCTCTCGCTCCTGGGGGTGCTCCTGGGCGCGTTCGCGCCGCAGGTTACCGCGCTCGCCGCGCTCGCGCCGTACGCTACCCGCCTCAACGCGGCCCTGCTCCTCGTGCTCCCGATCGCGCTCGCGAGCCACATGCTCGAAGCCTACGCCTACTCGTGCCTAGGTCGGCAGTCCCGCGTGGACTACGACGCTGCGGTTGTTGCGCTCTTGGCCGACCGCGCCGATCTTACCGGCAGCCTGCTCGCCGCTCGCGGCGCCCGCCTGGCGCTCCTGCGCCTCGGCATCGCGCCTCTCGATCGAGACGCGTTCCTCTCGTCCGACCGCGCAAAGGTTTCGGCTGTTAGCTGGACCGTCGATCCGGGTCCCGACGGGCGTCTGTCGCTCGCGGAGCTCGCCCGCAGCGTGTACGCGGCCGACCCGAGCCTGCGCGCCTTCCTCGATGCCCGGGCCACCTCTGCCGCCGCGTGGGGAGAAGCCTTTGCCTGGTCGTCGCGCGAGTCTGCCGCTGCCTGGGAGAGCCTCGCCTGGTGGCGTTCCGAAAATCTTGACCGCGTGCCGTCTATCGGGCGCCAGTGGGCTTTCGGCCAAACCTGGGCGCTCGAGCGCGTTGGCCGGCTCATTTCTTCCGAGGCGGCGTACGCGCGCGCCGCAGACGTCGAGGCGGCGTTCCGCCCAGCGGTCGATCGCGTCGAGGCGATTCTCTCGGGTTCCGGCCAGAACGCCATCGTGGTCGCGCCCGAGAGCGAGACCGCGCTCGCCATTGTGGCGGCGGTGGCGCGGCGCGCGGCGCGCGGCGAGTCGGCTCCGTCGGTCGAAGGAAAGCGTTTCTTCTCTATCGATATTGCCGGCCTCGCCTCGACCACCGGCGACCTCTCCATTTTTGAACGGGCGCTGCGCCAGGGCTTCGAGCAGGCGGCGGTCGCGGGGGATACGGTCATCGTGCTGCCGGGTCTGCCGGCCGCCATCGATGCCGCGCGCGGCATTGGCGCAGATCTCGCCGGCACCCTAGCTTCATCGATGTCTGCGACCGGCGTCTCTGTTGTCGCCTGCGCGCCGCGCCGCGGTTACCACGACACCGTCGAAACCGACCGCGACCTCATGCGCGGCTTCGAGCGGGTGCTGGTGGATGAGCCCGATGAAGCCTCGCTCCTGCGCCTCGTTGAAGACGCGGCAGCTGCCGCCGAGGCGCGCGCCGAGGGCGTGGCCACCGTGCAGGCCGCCATCGAGGCCGCGAGCGTGCTCCGGCGGTTCCTGGAGGACGGAGCGGCCGATGACCGGGCCCGAGATCTCCTGGCTCAGGCGTTCCAGGCGGCTCGCGCCGACGGTCGGCGCATCCTCCTGCCGCGCGACATCGACGAAGCGGTCTCGGCTATGACCGGCGTGCCGACCGGCGCCGTCGGCGAAGAGGAGCGAGAGCTGCTCTCCCGGCTCGAGACGACGCTCTCGGCTCGCGTGGTTGGCCAGCCGGCCGCCGTCGCCGCCGTGGCAGACGCCGTGCGCCGCGCCCGCGCCGGCCTCGCCTCGGCTAGCCGTCCGCTCGCCACCTTCCTTTTCCTGGGGCCGACCGGCGTCGGCAAAACCGAAACCGCCAAGGCTCTCGCCGAGACGTACTTTGGCGGCGAGGACAAGATGGTTCGCCTCGACATGAGCGAGTACTCAGCCGAAGACGGGCTCGCGAAGCTGCTCGGCTGGAATGGCCACCAGGGGCAGCTCACCGCTAAGCTACGCGAGCGTAAAGGGGGATTGCTGCTCTTGGACGAGCTCGAGAAAGCTTCGGGCGCGGTGCGCGCGCTCTTCCTGCAGGTTCTGGATGAGGGAAAATTTTCGGATGCGGCCGGCGAGCCGGTCTCGGCCCGTAACTTTGTAATTGTCGCGACCTCGAACGCCGGCAGCCGCCTCTTCTACGAAGCGCTCTCGAAGGGCGGCGACCTGCCGTCTAAGGACGAGGTGGTCGGCGCCGCGGTGCGCGAGGGGAGCTTTACCCCGGAGCTCCTGAACCGCTTCGACGGCGTGGTCGCGTTCGCGCCGCTCTCGCCCGAGGCGCGTCGCGGCGTGGCGTCGACCCTGCTGCGCAAAACTGCCGCCAAGCTAGAAGAGAAGGGGATTCACCTGCGCCAAGACGAAGCGCTCGTCTCCTTCGTGGCGGACTACGGCAGCGATCCGGCTTTTGGGGCTCGCGCCATGCGCCGCGCGGTCGACGGCGCCGTCGAGGCGGCCATTGCCTCGGCTATCGTCTCGGGCTCGCTCAATCCTGGCGACACGGTTTCCCTTTCCCCCGATGGCCAAGGAGGGCTTGCGGCGGCCAAGGCTCAAAACTGAGTCGCAAGTCTGAATCTTTGTGGTATATAAGTCGCATGAACGGCTCTAGGGTTGCCACTTTCGCCAAACGGGCCGCCGCCGCAATTGCGGCGGCGGCAATCGGCTTCGGCGGCGTCGCCGTTGCTTCCATGTACCTCCACCAGGGAGTGACGGCTGGAGCAGCTTCCTCCGAGAGCGGCCTCATCGAGCGCGCCACTACCACTATCGGCGGCGCGCTCTCCGAGCTGGCCAACGTCTTCAGCGGTCCGCCCACGCTCGAGAACGGCCAAATCGTGGCGGCGTACAAGCTGCCCGAGAAGGGGAAAGCGATCGTCGCGAACCTCGCCGAGATGAAGCTGCACCTCTACGAAGACGGCGAAAAGTTCCAGAGCTTCGACATCCGCTCGCGCGGCCGCCCGGGTACCGCCTGGGAGACGCCGCCGGGCGCCTACGAGGTGAAGGCGAAGGAACCCGACCACTTCTCGTCGATTGGCCAGGTCTGGATGCCTTTCTCGATGCAGTTCCAGGGCAACTTCTTCATTCACGGTTGGCCGTACTACTCGAACGGGACGCCGGTGCCCGAAGGCTACTCCGGCGGCTGCATCCGCATGTCGACCGACGAGATGGCCGTGATTTACGATTTCGCCCCGCGCGGCACGCCGGTCATCGTGCTCGGCGATGATTCTGCGCCGACGGCTACCTCGACCCCGGCCACCACCGCCGGCGGCTACGCGCTCCTGCCGAAGGCGCCGAGCTTCCCGAACCTGGGCGCGGCTGCCTTCGTGGTTGGCGACCTCGACACCGGCGAGGTGCTCGCCAAACGCGACGAGTCGACCGTGCGCCCGATCGCGTCGGTCTCTAAGCTGGTGACCGCGCTCACCTCGCTCGATATTTTGAACCAGTACAAAGAGGTTGAGGTCTCCTCCGAGGCGGTCGCCACAAACGCCTCTTTCGGCAATCTGCGCACCGGCGAGAACCTCTCCGTTGGCGACCTGCTGTACCCGCTCCTCCTCGAGTCCTCCAACGACGCTTCCGAGGTGCTCGCCGAGGCGGCCGGGCGGAACTACTTCGTCGACAGCATGAACGCCAAGGCAAAGGCGCTCGGCCTCGAGGACACCGCCTTCGAAGATCCGAGCGGCCTTTCCGCGAACAACGTTTCGACGCCGGCTGATCTCTTCAAGCTGGCGCAGTACCTGCACAAGTACAAGCAGTTCATTCTCAAGTCGTCGCTGGTGAAGACTTTCGGTCTGGGCGATCACCGCTGGGACAACTCGTCCAAGCTCCTGGGCGACGACCGCTACCGCGGCGGCAAGCACGGCTACACCGACGAGGCGGGGAAGACCCTGCTGGCGACCTTCGCGCTGCCGCTCTCGGAGTTCGATGACCGAAACATCGCGGTAGTCATTCTGAAGTCTCCCGACCCGGCCGGTGACGCGAGGAAGGCCGCTGACTACCTAGAGCGCTGGGCCTACTGGACCCCGCTCGAGGTCGAGCCGGGTGCGGCCGTTTCGGCCGAAGAGTAAGAAAACCCCGCCTCAAGGTTTCTTGGGCGGGGGTACAGGTAGGAGCGGGGGCGGGCAGCCGCAGCCGTAGGAGAGGTGCCGAATTACCGAGTGCACCCTGTTCTTGCCGGCGTAGGCCCGCGCGGTCGACTCGAAGTCGATAGGCGTGCCCGGGTTTGCCAGCTTCCAGACGTTGGCGGCTTTCTTGGCTCGCGCCTCGGCGGCCTGCCAGGTCTCGCCGATTCGCAGCTTCACCGTAATCGTCACGAGGCCGCAGCGGTCGTCCTCAATTTTGGGAGCGTCAGGCGCGAGGTTTTCCTCGATGAGCTTTGGGGCGAGCGTCGGCTCGCGGGATTCTTTGGGCAGGTTTGCCAGAACGGGGCCAGCGATGCCGGCCAGGATTGCCAGGGCGATGTAGTTCATAGATCGTGCGGGGCTGTTTGCGGTAACGCTACACCAGGGCGGTTTTTTGGTATAGCCTGGGCGCAAATGAACGACGCAAACCAAAAAGG
>JBILMG010000020.1:0-16477 GCA_044375695.1 Minisyncoccia bacterium
CAGAGGCCCCCGCTGCTCCCCGGAGCGCCGAGGCGGCAGCCTCCACTTCTCCAGAGGTGCAGAAATTCAAGAAAAACCTAGAGGCCGCACGCGCCGGAGCCCCTATTGTCTTTGAAAATCTGACCGTGTCGGCTCAGGCCGGCGAAAGAATTGGCCTGGTTGGCTACAATTTTCGCGAGGGCGAAAGCTACCAAATCGTCATCGCTTCAACCTCGAAGCCCTTCGCGACAGCGGTAGCCACTACCTCGATTACCCTCAGCTTCAAGGTTCCTCGTCTGCGAGCCGGCGAGTACGTGCTGTACGTAGAGGGTTCTAATGGCCGAAGCGCGGACTTCAATTTCTTCTTGGGGAGCCGCAGCCGGCCGGAAATCACGAGGGTTACCCCCGATCCTATTAAGGTTGGAGACCTGGTAACCATCACCGGCTCACGTTTTGGTCGAAAAGATGTCTCGGTGAGCACTTCTTTTGGCGACCTCGAGAATCTGACCGTAAAAAACACCAAAATTACCTTCACCAGCCAGCTCGGGGCTGATCTTCCGAAAATTAAGTCTCCCGCCGGAGGCACGACCACTATTCCGGTGAGCCTTCGGGTCGAAAACCCCAAAGGCGTCAGTAATTCTGTGATTGTCTATGTGGCGCTCTAGGCTTGCCGGGCTAGTCCTGTTCGCGTCATTTTTTGCCGCGCTTTCGGCTCCTCTGACCGCCGGCGCGCAGGTTATTGACCAGCCTTTCGGTGGGTACATCCTCACCGTCATCATGTGCCAGAACGGCCCTCTGTACCTTTTGATTTACGATTTTCGCACCTACATCACGCTGCCGATCCTTCTGCAACCGTGGTCTCGTCTGAACGAGTACTTCGCGCCGAGCTACGGGAACGCGGTGCTCGGAAGCTACCTCCCCATCGGCGGCGAGTGCGTCCTTAGCTACTACCCTTACGTTTCTCTGACCGCTTTTGGCGAGGTGACCTCCTACCCCCTTCCCGGCATGGGCACCTCCCTCCTCCCGCTCTAGCTAGCGGTGAAGCTGTTTTGCCAGGCAGACCCACGCGTCGAGGCTAAGCTCCTCGGCGCGCGCTTTTTCTGGAA
This sequence comes from Minisyncoccia bacterium, assembly GCA_044375695.1. GTDB lineage: Bacteria > Patescibacteriota > Minisyncoccia > Phycocordibacterales > JAACPR01 > DATDYW01. The sequence continues at coordinate 1,086 of JBILMG010000020.1, forward strand.
TACCGCACGCCTCAAAAGCTTCTGTCGAGAGCAGCTCTGAAAGATTTCCGCGGACAAATTTTCTCGGGTGGGCGAATCCCTGCCGCACAACGCGGAAAAAGTCTTCATCCGCAACGCCTCCCAGGCGCTCGCGGGAAATTTTTTCAATCGAGAGCACCGCAGAATCAACCGACGGCGCTGGGCGAAAGGCGCCCGCCGGTACCTTGCGCACCATTTTTGGCTCGCCGTAGATTTTTACCGAGGCCGAGAGGATGCTCCCCCGCCCCGATCGGGCAACGGCGCGCTCGGCGACCTCTTTCTGCACGAGGATCGAGGCGCGTGAAGGCTGCCGCGCGCCGCCGATGTAGCGCTCTAGGATGGCGCCGGTGATGTAGTACGGGATATTTGCCACGAGCTTCCACTCGCCCGCTGGCAGCGTCTCCGCTTCGAACTCCAGAGCGTCTCCTTCGCCTAGGTCGAGCATACCGCTATCGATTTCGGCGGCGAATCGCTCGCGCAGAACCGGCAGGAGCTCCTCGTCTTTCTCTACTGCCACAACGCGGGCGCCGCGGCCGAGGAGCTCGGCGGTCAGGTTTCCCGTGCCAGGCCCAATTTCCAAAACTAAATCCCCTTTGGATACGGCGGCCGCGTCGGCGACCGCGGCGATGGCGCCGCGGTCTGCAAGAAAGTTTTGGCCGAGCTGCTTCTTGGCTCTCACGCCTCCGACACTACCACGGGCTAGAAATCGATGAAGTAGGACTTGATGCCGGTAGAGGCTTCTGTTTCGCCGTCGGCGGGGTCGATGAGGTTCTCGTCGATATCGGCCAGGAATTCGGACGCGGGCGAGACACGGCGGTCGCCGTAGACGGTGCGCACCATGGCGCGAGAAAGGAAAAGGCGCTTCCGGGCGCGGGTGAGCGCCACGTAGAAGAGTCGGCGCTCTTCTTCGATGTCGCGCTCCTCGCCGAAGCCGGCGTGCGGGAATAGACCCTGCTCGAGACCGACGACGAAGACGTTCTCGAACTCAAGACCTTTTGCGGCGTGAATGGTCATGAGGCGCACGCCGGCGGGCGCTCCGTCCAGCTCGTCCTGGTCGGAGGCAAGCGCCGCGTCCTCGAGGAGGCGTTCCATTCCCTCTTCCGGCGGCAGGCCGTCGTACTTCGAGGCGAGCGAAGCGAGCTCGCGCACGTTCTCGAGGCGCTCTTCGCCGTCCGGGCCGTCGGCGCGAATGTGCTTCTCGAGTCCCGAGGCTGTTAGCGCGTGCTTCACCGTGTCGGACGGCGTGTTCGTGGCGGCAAAATCGGCGATTCCGGCGAGAATTTCTCGGAAGGCCCGCACCTTTTCACGGCCGGCAGCCGGCAGCTCCTCGTCCTTGCCCTCGAGCGCCTTGATGAGCGTTACGGGGCCGATGCCGCGCGGCACGGCCGCGGCGGCGCGGCGGAAGCTGGCGATGTCGTCTGGCGCGAGCGCCGCGCGCAGGAAAGAGAGCGCGTCCTTCACCTCTTTGCGATCGTAGAAGCGCGTGCCGATGACGCGGTACGGCACGCCGGAGCGCAGCATTGCCTCTTCGATGGCGCGCGACTGGTAGTTCGCGCGGTACAGCACGGCGATTTCGGAGGGCTCGACGCCGTCGGCGATGGCGCCGCCGGCTTCTTCCGCGATCCAGCGTGCCTCGCCTGCCTCGTCGAGCGCCTCTTTGAGTATGATTTTCCTACCCTCGCCGTTCTCGGTGAAGAGTTTCTTGTCGTGCCGGTTCTTGTTTTTGGAAATTACCTGGTTGGCGGCGGCAAGAATCGTCTGCGTCGAGCGGTAGTTCTGCTCTAGGAGCACCATCTGCGCCTCGGGGTAGTCGCGCTCGAAGGCCATGATGTTCTTGATGGTCGCGCCGCGCCACGAGTAGATGTTCTGGTCGGTGTCACCTACCGCGCAGATGTTGCGTTCGCGAGACGCTAGGAGTTTCGCGATGCGGTACTGCACCTCGTTGGTGTCCTGGTACTCGTCGATGTGGACGTAGCGCCACCGCTTCTGCCAGCGCTCGCGGGCCGCCGCGTCGCGCTCGAGTAGGTGCGCGGCCTTAAAGAGCAGGTCGTCGAAATCGAGAGCCTTCTCGCGGGTCAGGATTTCCTCGTAGCGTCGCCAAACCTGGGCAACGATGGGCGCCATGCGGTTCTTGGTCTCGCTGGCGTAGGAGTCCGGCGTCTTCATGTCACCTTTGGCGCGGGAAATAGCGCCCAAAATCTTGCCGGGGTCGTGCATCTTCGGATCGAAGCCTAGGTCAACCATGGCGGTTTTGACCGCGGCTTTCGATTCTGAGCGGTCGTGGATGGCGAACCGTTTCGGCACGCCTACCGCCGCGTACTCCTCGCGAATCATGTAAACCCCTAGCGAGTGGAAGGTGGAGACGAAGGGCAGGCCTTCTCGAACCCAAGGGCCAGCCGCCGGATCTTTGCCTAAAAGGTGAGAAACGCGCTCCCGCATCTCCTTGGCCGCCTTATTGGTAAAGGTTATGGCGAGAATTTCGGACGGGGCAACCCCCTCTCTGATGAGGCGAAGGATACGGTAGGTCAGGGTCTTGGTTTTTCCGGCTCCGGCACCAGCCAGGACCAGGAGGGGGCCTTTGGTGGCCAAGACGGCCTCGCGCTGCCTCGGGTTCAGGTCGTTTAGGTAGCTGTCGCCGAGAGGTTCCATGCGTAGGGAGCAAAATATAGCACGGCTACTAAATACCTTTTAAAATAAGGATTTTGTAAGAAAAATGGCGGTTTATCCACCTGTTTTAGGCCTCATTTTTATCCACTTTTCCAGTTGTGTCTCACCCCCACCCCTGTTAGCCTTCTCGGGCGACAGACATGGATGTACAGAGACCCGCTCGATGCGGGTCGCGTTCTACGGAAGCACGGAAGACCCACCCCTCTGGCTTATCTTCTCCAAAAAGTTTCAGAATCTTAAAACTGGTTGGCTCCTCGCGGCTCTGGTAGCTGGCGGGTCATCGCTTTACCCCACCGTTGCCGCGGCGGGATTCTTTTCTTCTCTTGTGGCGAGCGCCGCCTCTTTTACCGGAGCTGCTCCGGCGGCCGGCAATTCTCAGACTATGCCGCTGCTGACGGCTCCCGATCAGGTAGCTGCCGTTCGTCCGGAGCAGGAAATTGCCATTGTTGAGGGCGTCGCCCTGCTGGCCGAAGCTCCGGCTGACGGCGACCTGGTAGAAGCCGCTAGGCCTAAGAATGAAACTATTAGCATTTACGAGGTTCGGTCTGGCGACACCCTGGCTCAAATTGCCGAAATGTACGGCGTGACCGCCAACACCATTCGTTGGGCCAACAATCTCAACGGCCCTATTACCTCAGGCCAGCGGCTCGTTATTCTCCCCATCACCGGCATTTCTCACACGGTAAAGAAGGGCGACACCATTGCCTCTATCGCCAAGAAGTACGGTGCCGACGCTGATGAAATCGCCCGCTACAACGACGCTTCCTCGTCGGAATTGGTAGCCGGGCAGACCATTATTGTTCCGGACGGAGAAATTGCCGCGCCGGCAGCTCCGGCAAAGAAGAAGCCGGTGCGCAGCGGCGTCTCGACCGGATCTTCCCTGGCCTCTACTGCCTCTGCTAGCGGCATCTCCTTTGTTCGCCCCGCCAACGGCATCAAGACCCAGGGTATCCACGGCCACAACGGTATCGATATTGGGGCGCCTGTCGGCACGCCGACCTACGCCGCTGCAGGTGGCTCGGTAATCCTCGCCAAAGATGACAGCGGCTGGAACGGCGGCTACGGCAACTACGTCGTCATCGATCACGGCTCTGGCGTGCAGACGCTGTACGCGCACCTTTCCGCGGTATCGGTCTCCGTTGGCCAGTCTGTCGGCGCCGGCGAAACGATTGGCGCCGTGGGTAATACCGGAAAATCGACCGGTAGCCACCTCCACTTCGAGGTTCGTGGCGCAACCAACCCGTTCTAGCCTGTAGGGCTCGCCCAGAACGCTAAGTCGGTAGGCCTTGATAGGCCTATTGTTTTTTGAGAGTGTCCCGGTGAATTCTTACGTGCAATAAAAATGAAAATTAAAAATCCTCTATTTCTTGGTGTTGGCGGCGGCAATGATGCCTACTCGTGCGCGCTCGCCGCTCTCTGCCTTCGTCGGCAGGGTATAACGTGGGAAAAAGCTATTTTTTCCGGTGTTCTGTCGCCGTTCCACACCCACTCAGGGTCTCCCGTGCTTCCCGGCGTTCTGGGTATACGCAGGGACTCTCGTCGGTGGTACGTGAACAATGCCGGCTGCTTCGAGATTCCGTTTGTCGACGCCGGTGTTCTTGCCTCTGTCTGCGGGAGCGGCGCCTTAATGGAAAACCTCGGCGTCGATTCTTTAATCGGAATCACCTTAAAAAAAGGAAGCGTCGGGGTGTCGGAATCAATTCGGCGCCTAGCCGAAGCGAAAGGTGTTGACCACGTATTTTTGGTAGATGTCGGAGGAGATATCCTGTACCGGTCTTCTAAAGATGGGCGAATACTGTCGCCGATGTTTGACTCGCTGTCTCTTCGCGGCGCGATTGATTCAGGCGTTTCGGCTTCTTTGTTCGAGGCTGGCCTTGGAACGGACGGCGAGCTCGACGCGGCTCCTCTGCGGGAAATGCTGACCGCTCCAGGCGTGAGCTCTCTAAAAATCGATTCAGCAGATATCGATTTGTGGGAAAAAGGTTTCGCGCAATACGTGCGGCCAATCCGGGCAGGGTCTACTGTCCCACAGACTATCCGCGCGTTTCGTTTAGGTGAAGGCGTGACAACAATCCCCCACTCGGCAAGATCGGTCATCGGCGGCCGTCGGTGGAAAGATGAATTTACGCACGGCGTCGATGCCGACCTTTGCCAGAAATTCTTCATGCTCGACCCTGAGCGCATTGGTAATCCCCTGGCAGTTTCCTGCAGAAGTCCGCTGGAATGGCTTGGCTTAACAAGGCGAGCTGGCCACCTAATCAATAATGAGGGCCACCTTCAGTCGCTCGAGACATCTTGCGGCCGCATCGTTATTTTTTCGCCGCCAGATTCTTTTTTCTCGGACGACGAGAAAAGAGATATGTTCGTCGAGGCTTTGCGGGCGGTCGATCTAGGTCAGTTTGACTGGGTAGCCGTTTTCACGGATGAGCTTGGAAAAATACAGGAGCTAGGTCTCGTTGAGGGAAGACCTCTCAACAGAGAAGGAGTTGAAGGTTGCGTTCTTGTTGGCCCGTCGTAATTACGACGGGTTTTTCTTTTACCGTCTGCTTCGGTACCCGATTGCTTCTAGTATGTGGTCGGAAGACACACGGTCTTGGCCTCCCAGATCGGCGATGGTGAGGGCTACCCGCATGGTCCTGGTAACGCCGCGCGCGGACAGGCCTAGTCGGTCCGCTGCTTTGGCGAGGGTGTTGCGCCCGTCGTCGCTAAAAATATCTAGCTTTAGGGCTCGGTCTGGCAGCTCTGCGTTCGTTGACCAAGCGGGCACGTCTAGGTTTATGGCTCTCGCCTCTTGCCTCGCCTTGGCTAGGAGTATTCTCTCGCGGGCCGCCGCGCCCTCGTTGCTGGCGGGCGCGTTAGCTAGAACATCTGCTGTTTTGGGAGATGAGACCCTCGCCCAAACATCGATTCGGTCGACGAGTGGGCCGGATATTTTTGACCCGTACCTAGACGCAACACCTGGCGGGCACGAGCATTCCCGGCGGCTATCGCCAGCGAAGCCGCACGGGCAGGGGTTCATGGCGGCCACCAGCGAAAATCTGGCCGGAAAGGTGACGCTGCCGGCCGCTCTCGAAATCCTAACCACCCCCTCTTCGATTGGCTCTCGGAGTGCGTCGAGCGCCTTTCGGTCAAACTCCGGGAGCTCGTCCAAGAAAAGTACACCTCGGTGCGCGCGAGCAGCCTCTCCGGGTCTGATCTCGGGCCCTCCCCCGACCAAGGCTGCGTACGTGGCCGTGTGGTGAGGAGCGCGGAACGGTCGATGCACGGGAAAGAGGACGGGAAGACCAGCCAAGGAAAGTGTCCGCGCCACTTCCACAGACTCTTCTTCCGACATTGGGGGCATTATTTCGGCGCAGGCTTTCGCGACCGTAGTCTTCCCCGTTCCCGGAGGTCCAATCATCGCGAAGTTGTGGCCTCCGGCTATCGATATTTCTGCCGCCCGAAGGGCCTCTCGCTGGTTTTTGGCTACTTCGTAGTGAGGCGTTGGGCAAATGATTTCGGTGCCCGGGGGTCGCGAAGGCTCTCTGGGTAAAATTTTTTTCCCCGATACGTGAGCCACCGCCTCGCGTAGGTGTCTAGCCGGGTACACCTCGAGGCCGCTCACGGCGGCTGCCTCGACGGCGTTGGCTGTAGGGACTATGGCGCTGGTGATTCCGGATTTTCTTGCTGCTTCGGCCATCGCCAAGACCCCGCGGCACGGCAGCAGGGAGCCGTCGAGACCGAGCTCTCCCAGCGCGAGCGTGGGCCTGTCTCCGGCTCCCACTTTCACCGCGGCGAGGCACGATAAGGCAACCGCCAGGTCTAGGTGAGATCCTGATTTTTTCTTGTCTGCGGGAGATAGGGAGACAACGACGCGCGCCGCGCGGGACGCGAGCGAGAGAAGGCCGCTCGTCTCGAGAGCTGCCGCCACCCGCTCTCGAGCCTCGCCCACCGACTTATCGGCCAGGCCTACAATTGATAGGCCGGCCGCGCCGGCGGTAACCCTCGCCTCGACGCGGATGACGAATGCTTCCCCTCCGGATATCTGCGCTCCGGTAGCTACCCCTAAACTCACGAACCCGAGCGTACGCTCGGGTTCGTGATGCGGCGATAAGTCGGGCGTCGCTAGCCGTTAATGTGCGCCTTGCAGGTGCGGGCGGCTGGGTTCGCGTCGAGGCGGTCTTCTTCGATTTGGGTGCCAGAAATCTCACAGATGCCGTACGTTCCCTTTTCGATACGTTCCAGCGCCGCCTCCACCTCGACCAGCTGAACCTCTAGCTGGCGCGAGATAGCTTCGCCGTTCACGAGATCCTCTAGGGCGTCGGCGTTGGTGTTCTCGTCAGACCGCGCGTCGTCGTGCGCCTCTGGAATAGGGTCCCACTCGTTCGGGTTCTGCGGGTTTCGGTTAGCTACGGTCGAGAGCTCGGCCTCGAGACGAGCCTTCTCTGCCTCGAGCGCCTGGCGGTACTTTGTTGTTTCCATGATCCGTAAATTTTAACACGGCCGCCTTCTGTTGGGGCTAGTGAAGCTCCCTGTCTCGCGTTAGGCGGGAAGCCATTTCGGGCAGAATGAACGGATCCGAGGTGATGATGATGGTTCCGTCGTCGCCAAAACCCCAGATGAGGATATCGGTGTCGCCGTCTCCCAAGAGGCGCGCGTCGCGGTTCTGGTAAACGGCATCCGTCCAGGTTACCCGTCGCGTCGGCTGATTGGCGGTCGTCCTCGTGTAGTTGAAGGCTCGGGGGAAAATTGAAGCCAGGTCGGCGGCCATAGTTTCCTCCCAGGCGAGCATCGATGCTCGGGCGAGAGTCTGGTTACTGGTTTCGAGAATGACGAACGGCATCGGCCCTTTGCTGCTGCCGTAGACGCCGATAAAGAAATCGTGAGCCAAAGATCGGGTCAGCTCGGCTGGCGGGTACGCGCCAATTGCTCCGAAAAGCCGCTCGCTGCTAATTTGCTGCGCTGGGTTTTGGCCATCGGTGGCCTCGCGAGCCTCGGAGAGGGTGATTTGGTGCACTTCGCGCGGGGGTACCAGGCCGTTCGTCGCCTTCTGTAGATCAGCTTGAACGTCTCGGTAAGATCGTTCCTCGGCTGGAATTTCGACCAGTTTGTCGGCTCGAATGAAAAGAGGCACGTCGACGGCAACCGGCGCCGGTCCCGGTGTTCGGTAAAAGAAGCGGAAAAAGGCAAAACCGGCCAGCGCGACTACTACCAGCAGGAAAGAGGCCACAAGAAAGACGCGGTTCCTGGGCGTCTCGGGGGACGTTGCCTCTTCTATTCGCTCACGCCGCTGCCGACGCTCTTCCTCGGCCAGGAAGATCTTTGCGGCAGACATATTGTTGCCCTTAACCGCTTCGGCAATGTCGTCTTTGTAGGTTCTGAGCCTCGTCAGCGAAGGAGGGGTTCTCCCCGCTTCGTCGCCGGCGGGCGCGATGTTTGGAACCTTTGTCTCGAGAGGGTTTTCCATGCAGCGAGTATACCGCGACACGAGGACGGCCGGCGGCCAAAAGGCCGCCGGCCGTCCTCGGACTTGTTTCGATCTAGGCTGCTGCGTTCGCTTCGCCCTTTTTGCCCCGGCCTCGACCGCCGCGCCGGCCGCGGCGGCGGTGAAGCTTGGCTGCCTGGTCGGCGGTTTGAGCGGAAGGCTGAGCTGCCGCTGCGGGAACTGGCGCCGCCGGAACCTTTACCGCTTCCGGTGCGGCTTCTTTTGCCGCCGGCGCAGACGCGCGCCGCGGGCCAATAAGGAATCGGCTCGAATCCTTGTCTAGGTCGGTAAAATCGTCCACCGCCTCGCGGAGCTTACCCGAGGTAGATCGCCCGAAGGCGGCCGCCTCAACCTGGCATCCCCCGTTCGAGCGGAGGTACTCAACCAGCGGCACGAAGTCGCCGTCTCCTGAAACAATAATGGCAACGTCGAGCTTGGGGGCAATCCGTACGGCATCAATGGCGAGGCCGACGTCCCAGTCAGCTTTTTTGGCGCCATTGCTGAAAACCTGCAGGTCTTTCTCTTTGGTTTCGATGCCAGATTTGCGTAGGGCTTCGAAGAAAGCGGCCTCTTCTCGTGATTCTGAGGCGACAACGTAGGCGATGGCGCGAACTATGCGGCGGTCGGCCACGAGGGCTTTAACCACGGCACCGAAGTTAACTTTGGCGTTGTGAATGCTTCGCGCTGAGTGGTAGAGGTTCTGGGTGTCGATAAATACGCCGACACGCTGGTCTTTGTGCTTGGTAACCATAAATATCTATATTTTTAGGGCCTTAATCCCGAGCGGCGCGAGACTGGTCGCTGCCTGCCGGTAAAAAGTTTTCGGGCTGAGTTCGTAAATCGTCGCGCGTTTTCGGGGTTCCCCGATCGCGCGCCATGCCGCCTTGTCCGTAAAACAGCAGCGCCGCGTTTCCGCGGCGCCCTCTCGTTTCCTTAGGCCTTCTTCTTCAGCCCCAGCTTCTTTACCACCGCGGCGTAGCGCTTGGGGTGGCTCTTAAGCAGGTAGCCGAGCATCGACTGACGGCGGGCGACCATACCGATCAGGCCGCGCCGAGAGTGAAAGTCCTTCGGGTTTTTCTTGAGGTGCCGGGAGAGCTCCTCGATGCGCTTAGACAGAATAGACGCCTGGACCTCCGGGGAACCGGTGTCCGAGTCGTGCATCTGCGTCTCCGCAATCGACTTACCCTTTTGCTTCTTTGTCAGCATGGCTTTGCCACTGTATCACAGTCAAAACAAAGACGCAAGCCGGACCCTACCCCAGCCTTTTAAGGCTTTGGCGGCTCGTTTTATTGTGCGACACTGTTGCCAATGGCGGACAAAAAACGCTCTGAAATCGATTCCCTCGTTCGGGACTTCCTGGAGTATACCGAGATTGAGCGCGGAAGGTCTGTGAAGACGATAGAAAACTACGCCCGGTACCTCGACCGCTTCATTCGCTGGGGAAAGTTCGCCAAAGCCGCCGAGGTAACCGCCGAGAAGGTGCGCGAGTATCGCCTCTGGCTCAATCGTCAGCCTGCTGTTGCCCTCCCCCGCTCCGCTAAAGTTCCGGCAGCTGCGGCTACCCTCAAGAAGCGCACGCAGAACTACTACCTAATCGCCCTGCGCGCTTTTCTTAAATTTTTGGCGAAACGTGGATTTCGCTCGCTCGCGCCGGAGCAGATTGAGCTGGCCAAGGTACCGGCTCGCGAAATTGATTTGATTTCGGCTGATGAGCTCGAGCGCGTACTGCGTGGGCCTAATACCTCTACGGTTAAGGGGCTGCGCGATCGCGCCATGCTCGAAATGCTCTTCTCGACAGGGTTGCGCGTTTCAGAGCTCTGCTCGCTCCCCCGCGACCTAGATCTCAGCCGCGGCGAATTTTCTGTGCGTGGGAAAGGAGACAAAGTTCGCGTTGTTTTCCTGTCCGGTGCCGCCAAAAAGTCCTTAGAAAACTACCTGGAAAAGCGAGACGACTTCGACGACGCCATGTTCGCGCAGGTGCCGGGCAAGGCCGGCGCGGCCGTAATGAAGAAGCAGGAGACGCTTCGTCTTACGCCTCGCTCTGTCGAGCGCATTGTTCGCTTCTACGCCACTAAGGCAGGGGTCTCGAAAAAGGTTACGCCGCACACCATTCGCCACTGCTTCGCCACCGACCTCCTTGGCAACGGAGCTGACCTTCGCGCCGTCCAGGCGCTCCTAGGTCACGCGAACATCACCACCACCCAGGTGTACACGCACGTGACCGACAAACACCTCCACGACGTCCACAAGGCCTTTCACGGCAAACGCCGGGCGAAATAGTTTCCTTGCCCTAACAGGCTCCACCCGCCTAAGGTAATTCTATGTTCGTGTTTGCGGGCGAGGTACTATGCCGCCATGTCTACCCGCCTCATCTCCTGGAACGTTAACGGCATCAGGGCTTGGCACCGAAAAGGCGGCCTGGCTTGGCTTCTCAAAGAGAAACCTGATTTCTTTTGCGTTCAGGAGACAAAAGCTCACCCAGATCAGCTCTCGGAAGACCTCCTCTCGCCAGAGGGCTATCACGCCTACTTTGATCACGCGCGAACCCGTAAGGGCTACAGCGGGGTTGCCGTCTACGCTAAAGAAGAGCCGGAAGAGGTTCGTGACGCGCTAGGCGTGCCGGAGCTAGACCAGGAAGGACGCTTTCTGGCGCTCCTCTACCCCGGCTTCGCCCTGCTCAACTGCTATTTCCCAAATGGAGGAGGCGAGCCTCACCGCTTCGAGTACAAGCTCGCCTACTACAAGGCGTTCCTGGCTTACGCGCAGAAACTCAGAAAAGAAGGGTACGCCGTGGTTTTTTGCGGCGACGTGAACGCCGCCCACCACCCCATCGACCTCAAGCGGGCTAAAGAAAATGACGGAGAGATTGGCTTTCACCCGCTAGAGCGAGCCTGGATTGATGAGGTTATTGCCGCGGGGTTCAGCGACACCTTCCGGCAGCTGCACCCCGACAAAGAAGACGCCTACACCTGGTGGGACGTTAAGACCGCTTCTCGGGAAAGAAACGTAGGCTGGAGAATCGACTATTTTTTTGTGAGCGAAGAGCTCAAAAGCCGTGTGGATAAGTCGGAGATCTTGGCCGATGTGGAAGGATCGGACCACTGTCCGGTATCGCTAACGCTTAGGTAATTTGAGTTATCCACAGATTTGATTGCATGTCCTATAGCGTTGTCTCATAGATGTCCTATAATCATCTACGAGATAGCACCTTTCAGACACGACGAGCCTCTTCTCCCCCGAGAAGCCGCCGTCTGAATTAGCCAAGGATTTGGACAGAAGTCAGTATTCGCCGCACGTCTGGGACTTCTCCCCCTATAAAGAAGCGGGTTCTGAGACTTTCTTCCTCCCGAGTTCGTTGGCTGAATCAACCCGAGCCGCCTAGGGCCTCTCCCTTCGTGTAGTTACGAAAAAACTGAATAAATAAGATACGAGCGCCTCACGCCCCGTCCGCAGAAAACTACACGAACCGCCCAACAAAGGCGGCTCTGTTATTTTTAGGGTTACACGTGGAACAAAGAAAAAACGCCCAGTTGGGCGTTTTTTCTTTTACCTACCGGACGGAGTGCTTCTTTCGGAGCTCGGCCAGCTCCCTACCCTCCTCTTCGTCTTTCGAATCCCTACCGGCGGCGCCCAAAGCTTCCAGTTCTTCGTCCGGAAGTTTTGAAAGCTCAGCTGCCCTGGAAAGCAGGAAATCTTTGGTGTTCTTGCTCGGATCCTCGAGGACTACTTCTAGCAGCGCGTGCAGGATGTTGCCGTACTTGGGTCCGGCGGGAATTCCCAGTTCTTTTAGGTCGTCGCCTTTAACCGCGAGCATTTTTACAGAAACTGGATCGCGCAGAGCTTCCTCGATCATGGATTTATACTTTCTGAGCCGGTATGGCTCTTCCATTGGGCGTCCGGTGCCGATCCGGTCGCAAATTCGAAGGTTGGTTAGGTCCCAAATACGGTCCGCGCCTACCTTAGAAATGATTCTGCGCACCGCAGAAAGGGTAATTTTCTCGGGATCCGAGAAAAACATGTGCCAACGAACCAAGGTAACGACGGTTTCCGAGAACTCTTTTGGAAACCGAAGATCCTGAAGGATTTTTCGGGAAATTTTGGCCCCTACCACCTCGTGACCGTAAAAAGTGGTCTGGCCACCTTCTACCCGCTTTGTTGGCGGTTTCGCGATGTCGTGAAGAAGGGCTGCCAGGCGTAGTTCTAGGCTGAAACCCTTATCTGCCGCGTGCTGCATAGATCGGAGGGAGTGCTCCCAAACATCGTATTTATGGGCCTGTTTCCCCTGCTCTACCCCAACCATGGCGCAGAAATGAGGCGAGAGGTGCTCTAGGAGCCCTAGGCGGTTCGCGAGTTCCAGGCCAACCATGGGCTTGGCAGACAGGAGGATTCTGGTGAACTCATCGCGGATCCTTTCACGTGAAACGTGCGAAAGCAGTTTCGCGTTAGCCTGAATAGAGGCAGCTGTTTCGGTTTCGATTGAGAAATCTAGTTCCGCAGACAGGCGAATGGCCCGGAGCATGCGTAGGGCATCCTCCGAGAAACGCCTATTCGGCTCCCCTACCGCTCGGATAACCCGCGCGGAGATATCCTCCTGTCCTTTAAAGGGGTCAACCAGCTGTCCTTTAGAAAGGGCAATTGAATTAACGGTGAAATCACGGCGATGGAGGTCGTCCTCGAGCTTCTTGCTGAACTTGACCTCGTCCGGGCGGCGAAAGTCAGAGTACCCCGTTTCCGTTCGGAATGGCGTAACCTCGACTACCTTGAGGCTTTCGTCGGTAGTTTCACGATTAACCACGCCGACCGTGCCGAAGGTGTTCTCGTAGAAACTGTCTTCTGTGCCAAAGACAGACTGGATCTCTTCGGGGGTGGCGTCGGTGGTTACGTCCCAGTCTTTGGGGCTTCTCCCTATAAGTAGGTCTCTGACGCAGCCTCCAACCAGGTACGCCTTGAAGCCTGATGCTTCGATGGCTTCTGTTACACGGGAAACTTCTGCCGGAATAGAAAAACGTTGCATGTTGCTGGATTCTAGTACGCCTTCCCCTCCCCCGAAAGGCGCGTAACGCTAAATAAACCTTGGGAAAATAACTTTTTTGCTGTAAGTTCTACGTGAAACACCTCGCGCCCGTGGTGAAATGGATATCACGACGGTCTTCGGAACCGTTATTGGGGGTTCGAATCCCTCCGGGCGCACAAAATAAGTCCGCCGACCCAGACGCCTGGGTCGGCGGACTTATTTTGTGCGTCCGAGCAAAGGCGCCTTCGTGCCTTTGCGTGAGGGCTTCGAAAGCCGGAGCGTTGTTCGGCGTTGCGCCGAAACGCGAGGCGGGGCCGACCGGCCTGAGCGCGACGGCGCGAAGGAACGGGTGGCCGAATCCCTCCGGGCGCAAACTTACAAAGAATCGAGACGAAACGGCTTAGTGATTCGTGACCGAATTCTCCTTAGCTCAAGCGCCATCCCCCTTGCCCCTCCCCATTATTCTCGCTACTATCTCCCCGTCCCTGCCCCGAACGCGTCTGCGGCTATGGTTTAGTGGTAGAATGCGTCCTTGCCATGGACGAGACGGGAGTTCGATTCTCCCTAGCCGCACAAAAACGAAAACTGCCTCCGTTCGGAGGCAGTTTTCGTTTTTGTGCGGCTAGAGGAACTTTGCGGGGCACAGTTTCGTGGAGAATCGAAGGCCGGAGCGGGGTCCCGGCCCGGCGAAGCTACGGGCCGGGCCGGGCCGCGAGGCGGGGTCGCGAACACTTAGGCTTTTGGAATCCGATCCAAAATTAAAGGATTCCAAAAGACTTAGTGATTCGTGACTTCGATTCTGAAATTTTTAAAATTTAGGCCGAAAGCTTTTTTGACTTGAACCCGAATCACCCTTCCTTTTCACTGGTTTCACGTTAAACGCCCTACAAAACTGTGGATAAGTGTGGGGAATTGTTGATAAGAGACAGGGTTTCTGGCCTTGAATAAAGAGGCCTCTGTTCCATAGAAAGCTTATTAAATAAGGATTTATTCCAAAATACCCACAAAAAGACCAAGGTAATAATTTATAGAACGTTTCATATGAAACCATTTATCAATATTTCACATGAAACGTGCAGGATTTGCTCCATGAAGAGGTGGCAGGCTTTGGGATTGGTGGGGGAAATTATCGCGGCAACCTACTTTCTGATTCGGGGATACCGACTAGAGGGTTGGCGACGTCGATTCGGAAAACTGGAGGCTGACCTTATTTTTTCTAAGAGAAAAGAAACTTTGTTGATTGAGGTTAAGTCTGGAGGGTTGTCTGGGTGTGTAACCAGACCAGAAAGGCAGATGGGGCCTCGAAAGGTAAAGAATTTGGAAAAAATCACCAGATCTTTGGGCGGCAAAAGCCGAGAAGTCTTTGTCGAGTTGGTCGCCGTAGACTTTTCAAAGGTTATTCCCAGAATCAGGCGGTACCGGCGGGTTTGCTTATGGTAAGCAGGGGAGGTACGCTGCCGGGCATCGGGGCGTGGTGTAACGGCTAACATTCCTGTTTTGGGTACAGGAGACTCCGGGTTCGAATCCCGGCGCCCCGACCAGCTAGCAAAATTTCGGCCTTGAGGGCCGATTTTGCTTTTAGCTGGTCGGGGCGCCGGGATTCGAAAGCCGCAGCGCACCGAGCGTAGGGAGGTCGGCGAGCGTCTGAAGCGAGCCGGCGCGAGGCGGGGTCGCGGGTACTTAGCCGTTTGGAACCCGTTCGAAAATTAGAGGGTTCTAAACGGCTTAGTAACCCGTGACCGAATCCTAGAACCTCCCCTAGGGGAATTCACTATTTTGAGTACCCAGCCCCTGTTTCACACGAAACCTAAGACCCCGTGCTACGCTTAACGCCGTGAAAATCGTTACCCACAACGGCCCGTTCCACCAGGACGAGCTTTTCGCCGTCGCTGCGCTCTTGGAAATTTACCCGGATGCCGAGGTCCTACGCTCCCGAGACCCAAAAAACTTTGAAGGGGCAGACTTTTTGGTAGACGTTGGCCGAGAAGACGACGCCAGCCTCAACAAGTTCGACCACCACCAGCCGGGTGGGGCAGGGCAGCGCCAGAACGGTGTGCCGTACGCCAGCTTCGGCCTAGTTTGGAAAAAGTTCGGCGCCAAGCTCTGCGGGGATGATCCACGGGTTGCCGATGTGGTCGATAAGAAGATGGTGCAGCCAATCGATGCGGCCGACAGCGGCTATAACATCTACCAGAAATCGCAGCCGGGGCTTTCCCCGTACCTGTTCGA
>JBILMG010000049.1:0-4211 GCA_044375695.1 Minisyncoccia bacterium
TCCCGATTCTGGACGCACGATCCCGTTCGGCAGCGGCGCCACCGTCTTCAGCAACTACCTAGACCTTCAGGCCAAGAACGTCTCGGACCGGCAGCTCCAGCTGAAGCTCTGGCTCACCGACGGCTACCTCAAAGGTCAGCTGCTCTCGGACGCGCCGGCCGCTCGCAAGTACCACGTGTTCCAAAAGAAGCACCTCTTCGCGGAGCGCGGGGGCAAATTCTTCCGCTACAACGAGATTCACCGGGAAACCTTCGTCTGCGGCGAGAAAGTGGCCGAGGAGCTCGTCTTCACCAACTTCGCGCCAGTGGCCTACCAGACGACCAGAGAGGCCCTACAGGCCGAGGGACACGAGGTGCGGGAGGTGTAGGCCTAAACCGGCCAATGCTTCCCGGGGCTGGAAAGCCGCCAGTTTTTACGATAGTCTCTGTCCCGCACGGAGGGTTCGCATAGCGGTCTAGTGCGCCACCTTGGAAAGGTGGTGTGGGGGAAACTCCACCGAGGGTTCGAATCCCTCACCCTCCGCCGGTACGGAAAAGCGACCGCCCATCCGGGGCGGCCTTTTTCGTTCGGCGGAGGGTGAGCAAACGTGCCTGCGCACGTTTGCGTAGGGATTCGAAAGGCGGAGCGTTACGAGGCGTCCCGCCGAGTCGCGAGCCGGGGTCGCGAGTTCCGATCGCGACGGCGTGAGGAAACTTGTGACCGAATCCTAAAAATCTTTCGTGATCAACCTACTCCCTGTCTTCAATTTCCGTAACGTACCTCCGCACAACCGCAGAAACGCTAGATTCATTAATCCCCCGGCTCAAGCAATACTGCGCGCCAAACCAGTCTCTCAATTTTTTGTTACCTCTACTTGAGTTGCAGCTCCAGCAGCAAATAGTAACCGTTTCGGGATTATTCCAGGGCGGCAGGTAATTTAGATGCTCAATGGAGAACCAGTCGCTTCGAGGATTCTCTGGGCTGTGACCTTTCATTTCTTTTTACAGTAGACGCAGAGAGCGTCTCTTTCAAAAATCCTCTGGAGTTCAGCGCGGGGTAAGCCGTAACTATTCTTCATCTTCTCCTTTTCTCAAACCTTTTACCCTCCCCTCCACCGCGTACACCGCGCCACCCGAAGTCCTCGCCGCGCGGACAATTTCGATACCTCCCTCTCGGATTATCGATTCAATATCTCGGTCTAGCGTGCAGCCGGCAACCGCGCGGCTGACCGGATTCCAGAAGCGCTGCAGCGCGCGGACAAAATGAGAGGCAGAAATTCCGTGCTCCAGAAAAAGAATTTGCCCGCCCGGAGCGCACCAGCCCGCCATTTTTCGCACCGCGGCAACCGGATCCGCGTAGGTGCACAGCGCGAGAGTCGAGACGACGGTATCGAAGCGTTTGCCGGCAAGATCTACAGCCAGAACATCCCCGACGATAACCTCGACCGGAAAAGGTGCCCGCGAAGCCGCTTCTTTCGCCCTTGCGGCGCGCGCAGGAGAAAGCTCGACCGCGGTAACCCTGCGCACCTGCCCAGCCGGAAAGAGCGCAAAGTTAACCCCGGTACCGCAGGCCAAATCGAGGACCTCTCCTCTGGCGTTCGCGAGCAACGATTGGCGACGTCGAAAAAAGAGTGGTCGTCGCAAGATTCGGTCAACGATGAAGCTCATCGTTACGCCTTCCCACCCAAGAGCGCCCTCACCCTTTCCTTCACCGGCGGGTGCGTCATGAAGAGCTTCGCCACGAAACCAACTTCTTTCTCGCCCTCCTCGCGATCGTGATCGGCGCCGAACGGGCTCTCGATGAACATGTGGGCGGTGGCGTTGCCGGCGGTGGCGAGCGGGCGGCGCTGCCCCGAAATCTTGCCGAGGGCAGACGCGAGGCCAGTGGCGCTGCCCGCAATCTCGGCGCCGGTCGCGTCGGCCAGGAACTCGCGCTTGCGCGAGACGGCTAGCTGCACCAGGAGGCCGCCGATCGGCGCGAGGATCGAAAGCGCGATGCCGACAATCATGAGCGGACCGCGGTTCTCTCGATCGCCCCCGCCCCACATGAGGTGACGGCCGGCAAAATCGGCCAAGATCGAGAAGACGCCAGCCAGAACCACCACGACGGTCTGCAGGAGAATGTCGCGGTTACGGATGTGCGCCAGCTCGTGAGCGATCACGCCCGAGAGCTCGGCGTCATCGAGGCTGGCGAGCAGGCCTTCGGTGGCGGCGACGGCGGCGTTCTTGGCGTTGCGCCCGGTGGCGAAGGCGTTCATCGAGGCGTCCGGCAGCACGTAGACCGCCGGCATCGGCAGGCCCGCGCGCGCCGAGAGGCTGCGCGTGATTTCGATGAGGCGCGCGTGTCGAGAGGGGTCGGCGGGCTTGGCGCCGTGCGAGGCGAGCGCAATCTTCGCCGAGAAGAAGTAGCCGGCCAGGTTCATGGCCACCGACAGGAAGACGAAGCCGTAGAGGAACGTCGGGTTACCGGTGGCCTGGGTGAGCGCGTAGCCGGCAAAGATAATCGCCACCAAGAATCCGGTCATCAGGAACCAGGTCTTGCGAACGTTCTCTTCCTGCAGGGCGCGAATGTGTGGAGGCATGGCCGCATTCTACCGGAATAAGCCGGCGGCTTAACTTGACTTAATATATAAAATATGTTTATTTTTACAAGAGAACATTCTCAAAATGAATATGAAAAACGCACTCATCCTCACCCTCGCGGCGCTCATCGCCACAACCGTCCCATCTGGCGCCATCGCCGAAGAAGAGCCCCCGCCCCCGCCGTGGTCGGTCACCGTTGAGGTTTCTGCTTCGGAAACATTCCTGGCGGACTACAACGGCTTAATCTGGTTTGACGGCCCCGTCATTCAGACCTCGACAACTATCGCCCACTCGTCCGGTTTCTATCTCAACCTCTGGACCTCTACGGGCACAGACGGCAAGTGGTCCGCCGACTGGGACGACGAACTCGACGTTAACGTTGGCTGGGCCGGCCCCGTCGGCCTGGCCGGCATTCAGGCCGACCTGTCCGTCGGCTACTGGGATTGCTTTCAAGTCGGCAGCCCTCAGAACGATTACACGGCCGCAAACATTATCTTTTCGCGGCCGTTCGAGATGGGCAAATGGAAGGTGACCCCATCCGCGCTGGCCCAGTTCGTCTGGGCGGTAACCGACGAAACGGTAATGGCTGACGGCACGGTCTCCGACTCCACCGGCGGAAGCGTCTGGGGAGTCAACGTTAAAATCGACCGCGACCTCTGCCGCTTCGCCGCGGCCAGCGCGACGACCGGCGTCTACTTCGACGGCGGCAGCTTCGGCTACGAAGATGCCGTAATCTGGGAGAGCGCGCTGTCGCTCGACTGGAAGATCGGCGAGCGCCTGAAGCTCTCGCTGCCATCGCTGCGGGTATCCTCGCCGCTAGCCTCTACCGACCGCGATACGGTTTGGGTCTGGGGCACGGCGCTAACCTGGACTTTCTGAATCGCAAGCCCGCCGAAGTTCGGCGGGCATTTCTTTTTCACGAAAACCAGGAGCGTTATTCGGCGGACGGCTCAGCCTCGGCTTCCGCGTCAGGCTCAACCGCTCCGCGCTCGTCTGGGGCGGCGTAAATTTCGTCGTTGAGAAAAATTTCGACCTCGCCGATCGTGGCGGCAGCATTGGCGCGAACCGTCTCCTCGACCTGAAACTTTAGGCGCGGATCGTCGCAGGCGCCGGCGTAGGTTACCGAGCCGGTCAGGTACACGTGGATGTCGTCCTCGTGCGCCTCGGCCCGATCGAAGGCGAGGTCGTCCTGGTCGCCGACAAAGTTACCGGGCGTGAGGTCTGTCGAGGTGGCGGCACCAAAAAGCGCCGAAAGCGCCGCGGAGACCGGGTCGACCGTCGGCGGCACGGGGACCTGAACAACTTCAATCTGGTCGCAGCCGAACGCCTCGCCAGACCCCTCACCGGAAGAGTCCAGAAACGCGAGCTTCACGGACGTGACGATCGGCGCGGGCGCGGCGGCAGGGGTCGACGAGGCGAGCGGCGCGACGACGATAGGCGCGGGCGCCGACTCTTCGTCGTACATCGCCCAGGAGACGGCGCCGAGAGCGCCGAGGGCGAGCACCAGCGCGATGCCGGGCCAGGGGCCGCGCGGGGTGCTGCGGTCCGAGCCGATGATGATGCTCTCGTTCATGAAGGTAGCCATGGTGGTGCTTTGTTAGCGAGGGTGATTATACGCCCCAGAGGTCGCCCAGAGTGTTGACTTAATCT
>JBILMG010000003.1:0-48408 GCA_044375695.1 Minisyncoccia bacterium
GACGCTCCTGTCGGCTGAGCCGGCCAAAGTTCCGTCTCGTCTGGCCGCACGCGTGGGCGGGCTCTTTGGTCGCGTCTCGGCCCACGAGAAAATTATTTTCGGTCGGTCGCTCGGCGCCATGATCGAAGCCGGGCTGCCGCTCTCCCGGGCGATCGCCGTCATGGAGCGCCAGAGCCGTAACCCGACCATGAAGAAGGTGCTGCTCGAGGTGGGGGAGGCGGTGCGCCGGGGCGACCCGCTGTCGAAGGCGCTCGCCGCCCGGCCCGACGTCTTCCCGCCAATTTTCGTCTCTATGGTCGGCGCCGGCGAAGAGTCGGGCAAGCTGCGCGAGGCGCTCGACGTCGTCTCCTCTCAGCTCGAGAAGGCCTACCAGCTCTCGAAGAAGGTGAAGGGCGCCATGGTTTACCCGGGCGTAATCATCGGCATCATGCTCTCGGTGGCTGTGCTCCTCTTCATCTTCGTGGTGCCGACGCTCACCAAAATCTTCATTGAGCTTAACGTTGAGCTGCCGGCGACGACCCGGGCGGTCATCTGGCTATCTGATACTCTCCGCGGCAACTCGCTGGCGCTCCTCGGCCTCGTTATCGGCGGCCCGATCGCGGCGACCTACTTCCTGCGCTCTCGCGCCGGGCGCGCGACGTCTGACTGGGCGGCGCTCCACCTGCCGGGGGTCTCCTCCATCGCCAAGGAGGTGAACGCTGCGCGCACGGCGCGCACGCTCGGCTCGCTACTTTCGGCCGGCGTCTCGTACCTCGAGGCCACCCGTATCACCGGCGACGTGCTGCAGAACGGCTACTACAAAGAGGTGATGCGCCGCGTGCAGTCTCAGGTAGAGAAAGGTCAGCCGATCTCCAAGGTGTTCATCGAGGCCGAGAACCTGTACCCGCCGTTCGTGGGCGAAATGGTTTCCGTGGGCGAAGAGACGGGTGAAATTTCTAAGATGCTCGAGAAGGTGGCCGCCTTCTACGAGGACGAGGTGGACCAGAAGACCAAGAACATCTCGACCATCATTGAGCCGGCCCTCATGGTGGTGGTGGGCGTCGGCGTCGGCATCTTTGCGGTCTCGATGATTTCGCCGATGTACTCGCTGGTCAACGCTATTTAGGCGGCTCTCTGCTTGCGGGAAAAGAAAAGCGCCGCCCCCGAGGGGCAGCGCGCAGCTAAATGGCGATATCGTTCCCGTGCTCGTCGGTGCGAACCGCCGCCCCCTGGATGGCGACCAGGTCTTTGTCGCAGAGGCGGCCGAAAGAGGCTTCGCAGCCGCTGCAGCAGATATTGCCGAGGCAAATATCCTGCCCGTGAATTGCCGAGAAATGCTTCTCGAGCAGGCGGCAGGCGGCGGCGTCGCCGATGACGTCGTGCGCCTCTGCGGCAACGGGGTCGCCGTCGTCCGCGTGGGAAACGAAGTACCGTCGGCAGGTGTGGCCAACCTTGCGGTGCACGGCTTCGTTGAAGGGGTTCGTTTCCCCGCGGACGAGGCTTAGAACCACGCGCTCGATCCTGTCGAAAGCGCGGGGGAGGGTGGCTTTTAGGCCGGCGAGGAATCCTTCGGGATGTCCCCAAACTATTTGGGCTGTTTGGCAATTCATATCGTATTCGGTTTTCGGTGTTCTTTTTCTCGGGACGCGTTCGGCGGCCCCAGCGGAGACGTTCTCGACGTCGCCCCTGGGGCAGACGAATGCGCTACCGGGCGTCTACGAAGCTCCGGTGCGCGGCGCGCCAGGCGTGGAGACGCGCGCGGCCATCGGCGCGCGCGGCCTGTCGGCGCAGCGCATCGATCACATTCTGGGCTGCCGCCTTGGCGTCGCTCGATACGCTTTCCCAGTTAGCCGACCCAACCGCTCGCTCGAACGGGACCTGGCCAATGAGCGGCGCGCCTTCTACCGTCGGAGGTTCGTCTTCCGGCGCCGCCTTGGTCCAGACCGAGAAGCACGGAATGCCGAAGGCGCCGGCCACCTTCGCCACCTGTCGCGCCACGTCCTGGCTGTTGCGGGTGGATTCGACCGCGCAGACGATCGCGTCGAGGCCGAGGTGCAGGCCGTAGGTGGCCATGTCTGTTCCCGCCGGAGAATCAACGATGACGTCCCACGGCTCCGCTTCGTCGAGGTAGGCCAGCAGAATTTTGGCCGGCTTGGCCGAGGCGTGGCTGCATCGTCCGCTCCACAGGTGCTCGTCGCGGTGCTGGCCTAGGGCGACGAGGAAGATGCCGGGCGAGACGGCGCGGGCGTAGGGCTCAATTACCGGATCGAGGGGTTCGGTGGTGAAGCGAACGTTCTCGTCGGTCTCGAGCACGTCGAGCAGCTTCGCGTTTTCCGGTAGCCCGAAGCGGCCGTGCACCGCCGCCGCGGCGCCCGAGAGCCAGGGCAGGGAAGCGGCGTCTTCAACGCCGAGGTTGTGAGCTAGGTCTGCGTTCTGGTCGGCGTCGAAGGCGAGAACCTTTCGGCCGGACGCGGCGAGAGACCTGGCGGCCAGCCAGGAGAGGGTGCTCTTGCCGCTGCCGCCTTTGCCGACGAAGCCGATTTTCATAAGCCGAGGCAGCGTAGCGCGCTCGCGGCACAAATGCAACTTTGTCGCATTGTGCTAGGGTAGCGGTATGTCTACCTGCAGGGAAGGGCACGATTTTTCCGGGTCGCTCGCGGCGGCTGGCCTGCGCGCAACCCCGCGCCGCTTGGCCGTGCTCGAGGCGCTGCACGAACGCGGGGCGCTCTCGGCCGACGAGGTGGCCGCCGAATCAGCCGTGCCGATGGATCGCGCGACCGCATACCGCACCGTCGTCGCGCTCGCCGACGCGGGAATCCTCTCGCCGGCCGGCGGGGAAGCACGCGCCACCCGCTACGAAATTGCGGAGCACCACACGCACGTAGTCACCTGCATTAGCTGCGGCGTTGAGGCTAAGCTCGACGGCTGCGGCCTGGAGCAGCTAGACGCGGCCGCGCTGCGGGCGGCCAAAGGTTTCGCGAGCATCGTCGGGCACGCGCTCTCCTGGCGCGGGGTCTGCCGAAAGTGCGCTAAGCGCTAGGCGTTAAACTGTCGCCGTGAAGACGCCAAAAATCGCTCGAGCTCTCGATTCCAGGCTGATTCGTTTTTTTCGCCACGTGGAAGAGCCGGTGGCGCGCGGCTCTATCTTCCTCGTCTACTTCTGGTTCGGGGCGCTAAAGGCGCTCGGCCTTTCGCCGGCGTTGGGGGTGGTGCGAGACCTGCACGTCGCGACCATTCCGTTCGTGCCGTTCGAGGCTTTCTACCTCGCGTTCGCCCTGTTCGAGGTGGCGATTGGCCTCTTGGCGCTCGCGCGCGGCGCCGAGCGCCTGCTCATCTTGATGGTTCTGGCTCACCTGGCTACCACCATTCTGCCGCTCTTCTTTCTCGTCGAAGGCGTCTGGGCTGGTTTCCTCGTGCCGACCCTGACCGGGCAGTACATCGTGAAGAACGCGCTCATCGCGGCTGTCGGCGTCGGCATTGCCGCTCGCCTGCACCCGCTCAAAAAATAGCCGTGACGAAGCTCGTCTCAATTATCTGGCCGTACCTCGCCGCCGCGACTGTGGCCGGGATTGCCGCTTGG
This sequence comes from Minisyncoccia bacterium, assembly GCA_044375695.1. Classification (GTDB taxonomy): domain Bacteria; phylum Patescibacteriota; class Minisyncoccia; order Phycocordibacterales; family JAACPR01; genus DATDYW01. The sequence goes on from JBILMG010000003.1 coordinate 3,560, forward strand.
CTGCTGCTCTTGCCGCCAGGAGACTTGGTGCCGGCTACCGTTTCAAGGGTCGTCTTCACCGAAATGGTAGAGCTCCCGAACCGGGTGCAGGCAATCGGGAGCCAAATCGTCGAGGTCGAGGCTGACGCTGGCCGCCTCATTAGGATTAACCACGGCGGGGAGCCTCTCGTCGTCGGCGACCGCGTGCTGCTCGAATCAATCGGCGCGGATGCTTACTCGGTCGCCGACCGCGACCGCCGCGGGGCGCTCGCCGGTACCATCCTCGCCTTCGCCGTAGCCGTCGTCATCTGCGGCGGCGCCCGAGGCGCCAGGTCCCTGATTGCGCTCGCCTTCTCGGTTTTTGGTTTGGCGCTCGGCTACGCGCCGCTCGTGCTTGCCGGCGCGCCGCCCGTTTTGACCAGCGTGGCCTTCGCGGCAATCGTGCTCTTGCTCGCCATGGCAACATCTGGCGGCCTGCGGCGCGAGACCTGGGTGGCGTACCTCTCCACGCTCGTGTCGGTTGTCGCCACCGCCGCCTTCGCCGCCGCCGCTTCGGCCGCGGCTAGGCTCTCGGGGCAGGGGGATGACGCCGCGCTCTACCTCAACGTCGCGGGGCATAACCTGGATTTTGTGGGCCTTTTCCTAGGGGCGACCATTGTCGGCGTGGTTGGAATTTTGGACGATGTGGCGGTGACCCAGGTGGCGGTGGTTTCTGATCTGCTCGCCTCGGGCGCCAGCCGCCGCGAATCTTTTCGCCGCGCGCTCAGCGTTGGCCGCGAGCACGCGGCGTCTCTGGTGAACACGCTGGTCCTGGCCTACGCGGGATCGGCCCTGCCGCTATTTCTCTTGGCGTACGCTGATCCGTCCCCGTGGGGGGCACTCCTGTCGCGCGAGGTGTTCGCCGCCGAAATCGTGCGATCGGCAGCCGGCACCGCCGGCCTCGCCCTGTGCGTGCCGGTCGCGACCGCGCTGGCCGTTTGGCTGCTTCGGCCGGGGAAGGGCGCCAAACCTTTCGGGCACGCCTGCGGCCACCGGCACTAGCGCCCGTTGCCCCGCCTAGACGCCGGGGGCTAGCAAAAAAGAAAACCCCCCGGACTACTGGTCCCAGGGGGTGAGGTTTCTGCGGGCGGTAATTGGCCTCGCGCCGAAAGACGCGAGCGCCGCCACATCTTTATGAGCCGCTCGGAGCTGGGCGACGGCGAGCGCCGTCACTGTTTGAGCCTCAGAGGCTCCGGGGACGTGAGAGAAGGATCTGTTTTTCATAGCTTCTCCGGCACTCTAGCCTTTTTGGGAATGCGGGCAAGCCGAGTCTGGTAAGCTGGGCAGCCTATGGCCACCAAGCTTGAACTGATGAAGTCGGTGCGCGACGACCTGCTCGTCGGGTCTATCGACGGCGTGGAATTTCCCCTGTTTCAGGAAAGGAAGAAGAACGGCGTGTTCCCGGTAGTGGGCGAGGGTAGCCACGACGCCGGGCTCATGTTCATTGGCGAGGCCCCCGGCAAGAACGAGGCGGCGACCGGCCGGCCTTTCTGCGGCGCGTCCGGGCGCATCCTTGATAACGTCATGGCGCACATTGGCCTCGACCGCAAAACCGCCTACGTCACCAACTTGGTGAAAGATCGCCCAACCAACAACCGCGACCCGCTCCCCGAGGAAATCGCCGCCTACGCGCCGCTCCTGGATCGGCAGGTGGCCGCGATAGAGCCGACCGTCATCGCCACGCTTGGCCGCTTCTCGATGGCTTACGTCATGGAGAAGTGCGGCTTGCTCGATGAGCTCCTGCCCATTTCGAAGCTCCACGGCAAAGTCTTTGAGTCGAAGACTCCCTACGCGAAATTTGTGGTGCCGCTCTACCACCCGGCCGTTGCCGCGTACTCGCCCTCGATGATTGAGGTCTTGAAGAAGGACGCGGAAACGCTCAAGGCGCTGCTCGGCGAGTAAAGAGGCGAGCCTTTTCTTCGGGACTAACTCTCGCGTCAGCGTTCCGTGGATTCGGCGTGCCGCGTCGCGGCCTTTGCCGGGATACAATTGGCGACGTAATGCGCCTAAACTCACGCGGCTTCTCTCTGGTCGAGACGATGTTCGGCATCGCGCTCCTGGTTGCCCTCGGCGGCGGCATCTACGCCGCGTTCACCACCATCGCCAAAGGCGTGCGCCTGGCGCGCGCCGAGAACGCGGCGCTCGCGCTCGCGAGCGAGCGGCTCGAGATCATTCGCGGCATGGACTACTCCGAGGTCGGCGTGATCGGCGGCCTGCCGGCCGGCCCTATCCCGCGCGTCGAGACGGTCGACCGCGGCATTCCGTTCAAGGTGACCACCACCATTCGCTCGATCGATCTCCCGTTCGACGGCACCATTAGCGGCCTTCCCAAGGACACCGCGCCGGCCGACCAGAAGCTGGTTGAGGTAGCGGTGACATGCGACGCGTGCCGCGCCACCTCGACCACCTCAACCCGAATTTCACCGGCCAGCCTCGAGGTTTCCTCGGGGAAGGGGGCGCTATTCGTGCAGGTGGTTGATTCGGCCGGCCTTCCGGTTGAAGGAGCGGACGTGGTTATCGAGAGCGTGAACGCCACCACCAGCATCACGATCGAAGACCGAACCGGCCTCGACGGCTTCCTGCGCGTCGTCGACGTGCCGCCGGGAACCGCCGAGTACTCGGTTTCGGTTTCGAACGGTGACGGCTGGTCAACGGCCAGGACGTACCCGCCCGGCGGGCCTACCAACCCGGTGCCGACGCTGCCGAACGCGAACGTCGTGGCCGGCCAGGTGACGCAAATCACCCTCTCGATTGACCTGCTCGCCACTCTCGAGGGGCGCTCGCTCAAGGCTACCTGCGAGCCGGTTGGCGGCTTCGACTTCGACCTGTATGGGCAGAAAACTATCGGCCTCTCCACCTACAAGTACGATAAGCCGGCGCAGACCAATTCCTCTGGGCTCTTCGGGCCGATCACGCTGGAGTGGGACCGCTACTCGGCCGAGCCAATCGATACCGCCTGGTCGCTCGCCGGTACCAATCCGCCGCAGCCGTTCATGGTCGAGGCGGGTGCCGAGGCCTACGCGCAGCTGGTTGTGGCGCCGAGAAGCCCGCGGGCGCTCCTCGTCACGGTGCTCGACGCGGCCACTGACCTGCCAGTTTCAAACGCGCAGGTCACGCTCTCCCGCACCGGCTGGAGCGCCGTTCGCACAACCGGCCTCGGAGCCGCGAGCCAGACCGACTGGTCCGGGGGGTCTGGGGTGCAGACGGCTACCGATGCGCCAAACGGCTTTTCGAGCTCTGACGGAAAAATCGATTTCTCGGGTGCGCCGGGCACCATTCGCCTGACGAGAACCGGCAGCAACTTCAACCTTTCCGGATCGCTGGTGTCCTCGACCTTCGACACCAGCACCTCGACCACGCTGGCATCTTTTGCCTGGCTGCCCGGCACGCAGCAGAGCGGCACCACCGCCCGGTTTCAGATTGCCGGCCTCCAGACCGTGACGGCCACCTCGACGTGGAACTTCGTTGGGCCAAACGGCACCGCGGCCACATTCTTCACCACTCCCGGCCAGGCGCTGCCGGCGTCGCTTCAGGGCAACCGGTACTTTAGGTACAAGGCGTACCTCTCGACGACCAACAACAAGCGCACCCCCTCTATCTCCGACGTTTTCTTCACCTACACGCTCGAGTGCGCCCCGGCTGGCCAGGCCTACTTCTCGGGGCTCACCTCGAGCACGGCGTACACTGTGGGTGTTTCCGCGACCGGCTACCAGACGGCTACGCTCACCAACCGAAGCGTTACCGCAGACTGGCAAGAGCTGACGGTTAAACTATCGAAATGACGAGCGCCTTCCGAAAGCAAAGAGGACGTCGGGGATTCACCTTGATTGAGGCGACCATGACCGCCGGCATCGTGGCCATTGCCGCAATTGGGGTAGGGCTTCTGGCGCGCGACGTTTTCTCGCTCCGCTCCAGCCTCTCCGGCATGCTCTCGACCCAGGCGAGCGCCTCGAGGATTCTGAGGCCGTTCGCCGGCGATGTTCGATCGGCGCAGGCGTCGGAAACCGGCGCTTTCGCGGTGGCGCAGGCGGCAACCTCGTCGCTGACCGTCTACTCGGACACGGACCACGACGGCGCGGTCGAGCGCGTGCGCTACTTCGTCGACGGCGGTGCCTTCCGCCGCGCGGTCAGCGAGCCCTCCGGAAATCCGGCCACGTACGGGCCGGCTGCCACCAGCACCCTCGTCGAAGGCGTCGTCGCCTCGAGCACCGTTTTCATCTACTACCCGCACGGCTACGACGGTACCGCGTCCACCTCGCCGCTCGCGTTCCCGGTCTCTCCGGTCGACGTCCGCGCCGTGCGCATTTGGCTCGAGGTTGACCCCGACCCCGCGCACGCGCCGGGACCTGTGCCCATGACCACCGCCGCCACTATCCGCAACCTGCGAGGCTCCTCGCTCGACAGCAACTAGCATGAAGACCAACCTAACGAGACGCGCGTTCACGGTGCCGCAGGTGCTGGTCTTCACCGGCATCGCCCTCTCGGTAACCCTCGCCCTAGGCGCGTTCCTCGGGACGGTGCTGCGGGCGACCGCCAAGCAGGTGGCGAGCGAGCAGGCTTTCCAGATTGCCGAGTCCGGCATCGAGTACTACCGCTGGCACCTGGCGCACGCGCCGCAAGATTTTCAGGATGGCACCGGACAGCCCGGGCCTTACGTGCACGACTACAACGACGCCGACGGCCGTAAAATTGGCACGTTTAGCCTGACGATTACCCCGCCGGTAGCCGGCTCGACCGTTGTCGGCGTGAAGTCTGTTGGCACCTTTAACGGCACGCCCACCTCCACCCGCGCTATCGCCGTCACCATGGCCATTCCTTCGGTGGCTCGGTACGCCATCGCGCTCGACCAGGACGTCCGCATCGGCGAGGGCACCGTTACCGAAGGGCCGGTGCACAGCAACGGCGGCGTGCGCTTCGATGGCCTCGCCAAAAACATTGTCTCTTCGGCGAAGGACGTATACGACGATCCCGACCACAGCGGCGCTAATGAGTTTGGCGTGCACACGCACGTTTCGCCGGTTGACCCGCTCCCGCCGGCGGCGATCCCCGACCGCGAGGACGTCTTCACCGTCGGCCGCAAGTTTCCGGTGGCGGCCCTCGACTTTGTCGGCATGGTCACGGACCTCGCGGACATTAAGGCGAAGGCGCAGGCGGGCGGCCACTACTACCCGGCTTCCGGCGCGCAGGGCTACCGCATCGTGCTCAAGAGCAACGACACCTACGAACTTCACCGCGTCACCGCGCTCCAGACCCCGGTAGCCGGCTGCACCAACGCCCAGGCAGACTCCGACTGGGGGACATGGAGCGTCAGGACGCAGACGCTGCTCGGCACCTACGCTTTTCCCGCCAACGGCTTAATTTTTGCCGAGGACCACGTGTGGGTAGAGGGCAACGTGACGACCGCTAAGCTCGCCATTGCCGCTGGGCGATTTCCCGATTCGCCGAGCACCCGCCGCAACATTATCGTCAACAGCAGCATTACCTACGGCGCCAAAGACGGCAGCGCCGCGCTGGGCCTCTTCGCGCAGAACAGCGTGAACGTCGGCCTGTTCAGCGCCGATAACCTCAACATTGACGCGGCAATGATTGCCCAGAGCGGCCGCGTGGGGCGCCACTACTACGGCGCGAGCTGCGGCACCTCTCACCGGCGCAACTCCATCACGACCTTTGGCTCGCTGGTCAGCAAGCTGCGCTACGGTTTCGCCTGGACCGACGGCACCGGGTACCAGGAGCGAACCTTGGTTTACGATCCAGAGCTCCTGTACGCGCCGCCGCCAGAATTTCCGCTCACGACCGACCGCTACGAGGTGCTCTCGTGGGAAGAAGTGGCGCCCTAGCGACGTTGCTTATGTGTGGAAAAGCCAGCTTCGTCGCTGGTGAGCCTAGCCACTTGTCTGCGAGAATAGAGAGGCAGCTTTATCGCACCCGTCGCTGCGCCTAAAAACTAGATCAATGGAACGTCCTATTTCGCCCACCGTCCGCCGCGCCGCCATCGTCGGCGGCCTGCTCGCCCTCTCCCTCGCCCTCGTGAGTGGCGCCCGCGCCGGTAGCCTCGCCGGTAGCCTCGGCTGGTACGATGACCAGAACGAGCCTCGTCGCTGCGACGAGCTTACCGCCGCGAACCCTGGCCTCAGCAATCCGGACGGTTCTGGCGAGCCGTGCTCTTACGACGCTCGCGAAGATCAGCAGGAAGGGTACGGCAACCTTCCGGTCTGCCAGGACGGCGTCGACAACGACTCAGATGAGCTCACGGACTGCAGCGACCCGGACTGCTTCGGCAGCGTCGGCTGCGGCCAGGGCGAGTGGTGCAACGTTGAGTCTGCCCAAAACGCTGGACAAGACGGCGACTGCGGCGGCGACAACGGCGACCAGAACTGCCAGGACGGCGTGGACAACGACTCGGACGGCCTGTTCGACTGCGCCGACCCGGACTGCGCCTACGCGCTCGGGACCTGGTCTCAGGTCTGCGAGCCGCACGGTGACCCGGTTTGCCCGGAGTACACCTGCAATGCCGGCAACATTGGTCAGGACGAGTGGCAGTGCGGCGGCAACTGCGCTTCCGACAAGTGCCAGAACGGCAACGACGACGACGGCAACGGCTCCGTTGATTGCGCCGACGAGAGCTGCGCCTACCAGGATGTTTGCCAGACCCAGCCGGAGAACGACGAGCAGAAGTGCTCCGACGGGCAGGACAACGACCGCGACGGGTCGTACGACTGCTCTGACTCTGATTGCTCGGGCACCTCGGCCTGCTGGTGGGCCTGGAGCGGCTGGAACCCGGGCAACTGGTCTTCCTCCGAAACAGACTGCGGCAACGGCGTAGACGACGATTCTGACGGCTACTACGACTGCTCTGACTCCGAGTGCTCGTCCGACTACCGCTGCAGCCCCGTCACCAATCCGGTCACCACGGAAACCGCTCCGTGGGGCTGGTTCGACTACAGCTTCTGCCAGAACGGCGGCGACGACGACTACGACGGGATGTACGACTGCTCCGACTCCGACTGCCAGGACGCGCCGGCCTGCGCCGCTCGCCCGTGCGCCGTTACCGAGCAGGACTCGGACGGCAACTGCCAGGCAGACAACCCGTACTGGGGTTCCTCGTGCGGCGACGGCTACGACAACGATTCCGACGGGTCTCCTGATTGCTCCGACTCCGACTGCGCGGGCGACGAAGCTTGCTCGTCGGGCGGGGGCTCGGGTCCCGGGAATTTCAGCGAAATCATGCCGGACGGGTACCCGGTCAATTGGTACTACGGTAACGGTTACTGCGTGGACGGCATCGACAACGATGCGAGCGGCCTGATGGACTGCTGGGATTCGGCCTGTGAAAATCAGGATCCCGCCTGCTACACGTTCACCGGTGTCGGTACCGAAGGTTGGCCGTACGACTCGCGCTTCCCGAACGGGAATCCTCGCGGAGGAGACGTGTGCGTAGCCGTCATGGAAGATTGCGGCAACGGCCAGGACGATGACTGCGATGGTCTGGTTGATTTCGCGGACGAAGACTGCGGCGGCGACCCCCTCTGCGAGAACGAGTCCTCCGGAAACGTTGGCGGGGTTGGCGGCTGCGACCAGAACGCGCCGGCGCAGTGCGCTGACGGGTCTGACAACGACGGCGACGGTCGCTACGACTGCGACGACGAAGACTGCGCCTGGGCGGACGTCTGCCAGAGAGGGTGCGACGCCGAAGAGTCGTGCAACGGTTCCGACGACGACTGCGACGGCATGGTTGATGAGGGTGACGTGTGCCGCACCGCGTGCGAAGACGCCGAGGCCAAGAAGCTCGAAACCGATGCCTACTACGTTGACCGTTTCGAGACCTACATTCGCGACCTGCGAACCAAGAGAATTCGCGGCTCCGTGTTCGATACCTTGGTTGAGCAGCTCGAAATTGCCTACAGCCAAGAGCCTGCGGTAATACTGGCTGGCGAGTGCTCTCCGAGCGATCCGGCCTTCTTCTACCCCTGGGAGAGATAGTTAGGTTCTGGATCGTCACCTGAGGTAGAGAGCCGCCACCTTAAAAGGGTGGCGGCTCTTCGCGCACCCCCCCCTCTGGAATCTCTTCACGCCAGCTTATTTCTTGGAGACGAGGTTGCCTGTAGCGTGCTACGCTTTCCCGGCCAATGCCAACAAAAAAGAACAGCAAGAAGCCGCGCCTCGTCGTCGCCAACTGGAAAATGGCCCCCGAGAGCGCCAAGGACGGGATCAAGATTATCGCGGCTTTCAATAAGCAGCGGGTCGGGAAAGGGGCGTACGTCGGCTGGTGCCCTCCCTCCGTGCAGCTCTCGGCCCTAAAGGCTAAGTTCCGCGCTGCCGAGTTCGGCATTCAGGATATTTCTGCCGAAGCTGCCGGCGCGCACACGGGCCAAATTTCCGCCGCGCAGGCTAAAGCTGCCGGCGCCGGTTTTGCCATTATCGGCCACTCCGAACGCCGCGCCGACGGCGAATCAGACGCGCTGATTGCCCGAAAGGTCAAAGCGGCCGCCGCGGCCGGTCTTCAGGTGCTCCTGTGCGTCGGCGAGCGTGACCGCGATGCCGGCGGCAGGTACCTCCGCGATCTCGCGAGCCAGGTTTCGGCTTCTCTCGCGGGCGTCACCCCGGCGGAAGCTAAAAAAATTGCCATTGCCTACGAGCCGGTCTGGGCGATTGGGGCAGGAAAGAGCGCCATTGGCCCAAACGAGCTCCTCGAAACGTCCCGCTTCGTGCGCAAGACGCTCCGCGAAGCGCTCGGCGCCGCGGTTGGGGAAAAAATCTACATTCTCTACGGCGGCTCGGTTGACGCCGATAACGCCGGCGCGCTCCTCACCGAGGGCGAGGTTGACGGCTTCCTCGTCGGCCGCGCCTCGCTCGACCCCTACGCCTTCGCGGCCATCGTGAAAGCCTGCGCGTAGCCGCGTAATTCTGTCTTCCCCGCACCCCCTTTTTTTTTCGCTCTCGCGTTTCTTGGGGTGGTATTTAACACGCGACCGTTTCTAAAATACCACCTCAAAAAATCGTCAAAATTGCGTAGATCCTTTTGAAACAAGTATTTTTTAACGTACGTACAAAATCAGAAAAAACCACGGCGTGGTGTTTTGGAAACGGTCGTACGTTAAATACTAGGCTGGTTCTGTCGGCGAGGCGCCTGTGGACGATTCGTCGCGGGTAAGTTTTTGGGGTACCTTTAACGCATGCCTTTAAACTTCCGAACGTTCGCCGATCTGCCCGCCGACCTCGCCGGCAAGCGCGTCATCGCCCGATTCGACTGGAACGTGCCGCTCGCCGAGGACGGCTCGGTCGCGAACGACTACCGCCTGCGCGCGAGCTTCGAGACCTTGGGCGCCCTCCTGACCCGCGGCGCCTCCGTGCTCGCAATTTCGCACCTCGGCCGCAAGGGCGAGTCGCTCGCGCCCGTCGTTTCGGCGCTGCGGGCGCACTTTCCGGGCGCGTCACTCGTCGAGGACCCCTTCACCCCCGAGGGTGCGGCGTGCGTCTGCGGGCTCACCGCCGGGCAGCTCTGCGTCGCCGAGAACATCCGCCGCTGGCCCGAGGAAGAGGCCAACGACGGTGCTTTTGCCGCCAAGCTCGCCGCGCTCGGCGACATCTACGTCAACGACGCCTTCCCGGTTTCGCACCGCGCGCAGGCGTCCGTCGACGCGCTCCCGCGCCTCCTGCCGAGCTACGGCGGCGCCCAGCTCTCCCGCGAGGTCGCCGCCCTGTCTAAGGTTTTTTCGCCGGCCCACCCGTTCGTTTTCATTCTCGGCGGCGCGAAGTTTGAGACCAAGCTGCCGCTCCTGCGCCGCTTCCAGGCCGCGGACAAAATTTTCCTCGGCGGCGCGCTCCTCAACGACCTGCTGAAGGCGAAGGGGATGCTCGTGGGCGCGTCGCTCGTGTCCGAAGATCCGTCGGCCGTCGCCGAGGTCGCGGCCTGGCAAAACCTGGTGCTCCCGGAGTCGCTCGTCGTGGCGAACGCGGCCGGCGCCCGCCGAACCGTTAAACCCGGCGACGAGGTGGCCGCCGACGAGCGCATTCTCGACGTCGGCGCCGAAAACCTGAAGGCCTCACTCTCGGGCGCGGCGTTCGTCCTCTGGAACGGCCCGCTCGGCCTCTGCGAGGCCGGCTTCAAAGAGGGGACCGAGGCGGCCGCCCGCGCCGTGGCCGATTCCGGCGCAACCGCAATCGTCGGCGGCGGCGACACGGTCGCGGCCATCGAGGCTCAGGGTATCGCCGACAAGTTCACCTTCGTCTCGACCGCCGGCGGCGCCATGCTCGACTTCCTCGCGAGCGGCGGCGACCTCCCGGGCCTCTTGGCCCTGGCGGCTTCTCCTCGCGGCTAAGGCCTCAAACCTCGCTCAAGCTGGCTGGGCAGGTCGGATGCGTAGCTGTTTCTGGCGTTACCCCACCAACCTTCTGGCGAGCGTCGAATCGGCGCACCTCGGACGCCTGCCCCGCCTACGTCGTCGCCTCGGGCGGGAGTGGGCCGCGAACAATGACCTCCCTCTGCCCCGAACCTGGTCCACCTTTTCGGACCAGCACGCGAGCAGTCTCGACGAGTGGATACCCCTCGAGCACTGGCCTAATTACGGCAAACAGTTTTTCCGAATCGGGCCCGTACATGTACAGCACCGTCTCCGACGGGCCACGCTCGTTGCCGTCGTAGGTTCCCAGACCGTCCGCCTGGATTGCCTGAGTCAACCGATCTTCTAAGGTTGAGATGTCGTATTGCTCGTACACCTGTTTCGGGAGGCCGCTCCCCGACAGGTAGACGATGACCGCCTCGTTGCCAGCCACCGAACCAGATCTCGCGGAGTGCCGTCTCTCCTTCATCTTTCGGATGAGCGCGTGAATCTCCTCAAAGTTCACCACGGCAAGCACAATTACCAGCAAAACCGTCGCCTGGAGTGCCCCCACGCCGCCACAGACGAGTCCGACAAAAATTCCAATCGGGAGCACGAGGGTAAAGAGCGGGCGCAGGAAATTTCGTGTGTGCCGGAAAGTCATTGCGTGCCTGATTCTCTGGCAAACAAGCAGTGAAAGCAACGCTCCCCGGACACCGGGGAGCGCGCTCAAGCTGGCTGGCCCAGTAGGTTTCGAATCTTCTCCGCGAATTCATCCGCCGCCGCGTCGGAGGGGAAGTTTTTGTGGCGGCCGAGGTAGCCGCCGTCGTTGTCGTCGCGGGGGATGACGTGCAGGTGGGCGTGGTGGACGACCTGGCCCGCGGCCTCGCCGTTGTTCATGACGACGTTGATGCCCGTGGCGCCGGAGACCTGCTTAATTGCGGCGGCCAAATCGCGCGCGACCTGGAACATGCGCGCGGCGGTTTCGTCGGGTAGCTCAAAAATGTTCACGTGGGGCGCCTTCGGAATTACCAGGCTGTGCCCCGGGTGGTTAGGGAAGGCGTCTAGGAAGGCGAAGACCAGCTCGTCCTCGTACAGCTTTCGGTGCGAGACCTCGCCGGCGATAATTTTTTCGAAGATGGTGCGGTTTTCGTTCATGGTTCGCCTATTTTAGATTATTTTTCCCCAATTTAATTAGCTTTTAAGGGTAGGCGCTGGGAGAATGAGCTGGTTAGCCAACTAAGCTCGCCCGTGAACCTCCAGAAGATCGCCCTCGCCTCATCGGCCATTGCCGTCGCGCTCTCGGCCGCGGTTGGCGCCGGTCTCCCGTCCTCGCCCGCCCTCTCCCTCGGCTGGTACGGCGGCGCCTGCGACGACGCGCTCGCCCAGAACCCGGGCGACCCCGCCGGCTGCCGGTACGAGGCCCGCGAGTCGAATTGCGGCGACGACATCGACAATGATTCGGATGAGGCGGCGGACTGTGCCGACTCTGACTGCGCTGGATTCGAAAGGTGCGGCAGCTGTATTTCGTCCGGAGCCGAGAGCTGCCACAACGGCGGCGATGATGATTGCGACGGCCAAATCGATTTGGCGGATCAGGATTGCTGCGCGGGGGACTGGCTCTCGGCGTGGACCAGCGGCCTGCCGCTTTGCGGGGGTGGCTGTGGCCGAACCGAAACCGATGTCGACGGCGACTGTGAACGAGACGACAGAACCTGGCTAGGCGCTGACTCCTGCGCCGACGGCGCCGACGGCGAAGGTGACGGTCTGGTCGACTGCGCTGACCCCGATTGTGTCGATGACCTGTTTTGCGTCCAAGAAATTTGCGCTAACGGCTCCGACGACAACGGGAACGGCTTCGTCGACTGCCAGGATATTTCCTGCTGGAACACGGCGGAGTGCGCCTCCTGCGTGGCCGTCACCGAGTCGTGCGGCAACGAGGCTGACGACGACTGCGACGGCTCTGTCGACTGTCAGGATTCCGACTGTGCTGGCGAGGCTATCTGCGGCGGAGCGACCGTAGCCGTCGCAGAGGCTTTGGGTACCGGCGACGCGGCGAATGAGGCGGGCAGAAACACCCCAGGAGCGGGCGATTCCGATGAGGGAGGAGGTGATAGCGGCACCTGCTGCGTCTGCTTCTACGGGCAGACCGGCGTAGAGGGGTTGGACGAATCTTGCTACCTCGAGAAGACCTGCGACAAGATGCTCTCCGGGGGCAAGAAGAATGGAATCTGCGACACCACGAGCTCGATGGCGGATCCGGGCGATAGCGTTAGCCGCGCCGAGCAGGCGAAAGACGCCTGTGACGGCACTGCTGTTTCTCGGCTCTTCGGCGGCGGCGATCCCTCGAGCGTCGTCGTTATGGTCGACGGGCACAATGACCCCTCGGCCTACTCGTGCTGCGCGGACACCGCCTCTGCACTCATTTCGGAGTACGTGATCGATGGTGATCCGATTCCCCAGAGCATCGACGTGACCCATTTCGGGTGCCAGACGTTCGATAATGAGAGCGGCGCGCGCGAGGCCGCTCGGGCGCTCCAGCAGCAAATGGATTCCCTTGGGCACGGGGGTACGGTGACTGTTTCCGGCAATCAGGGTTACTCGAACCTCGCTAACCCAGGTGACCCGTGCGGAAAGATGATGGCTTTCACCGTGTGCGCGGACGGCGTCGAAACGAACCTGCCGAGCTGCGGCGGCGGGTGCCTCTACACGGGAAGCGCTCAGTCTGCCGCGTGCAAAGATGATGAGGGTAGGCGACGAGAGCAGCGATGCGAACTGAAGGCGGGTTGCCAGACCGCGCCTGTCGACAACTCTTCAGACCCGAACGGGTGCCTAGGCGAAGACCCGAACTCCTCCTGCTGCCCGAACAACGGTTCCTGGAGGTAGCCCAAACGCGACTGCGGTAGAATGCCCGCCGCATGACGCGGCAGGTAAAGGTGCGGCCCGGAATTCCGGCAGAGGCGGACGCGGCGCTTTCCGCGTTCCATCCGGTGGTGCGCAAGATTCTGTACCGCCAGGGCATCGAGACGCCCGAGGCGGCGCAGGCGTTCCTGTCGCCAGACTTTGATTTGGCGACCGGTCACCCGGCCAAAATGGCCGACCTCGAGAAAGCGGCCGACATGATTGCCGCTGCCGTGAAAGCGGGGGAGACCGTCGGCGTCTTCGCCGACTACGACGCCGACGGCATTCCGGGCGCGGCGCTGCTCTCGGCGCTCTTCAAGAAAATTGGCGGGAAGGCCGTCTTCTACATTCCGCACCGCAACCGCGAGGGTTTCGGTTTCTCGGTGGCCGGCGCCGACGGCCTCATGGCGCAGGGCGCAAACCTAATCGTGACGGTCGATTGCGGCACCGCCGATGTCGCCGCGGTTGCCTACGCCAAAGGGAAGGGGGTTGCCGTTATCGTCACCGACCACCACGAGATTCACGGTGACCTGCCGCCGGCCGACGCCGTGGTGAATCCCAAGCGCGAGGACTGCCCGTACCCCGAGAAAATGCTCTGCGGCTCGGGCGTCGCCTGGAAGCTAGCCAAAGAGGTGCTCGCGCGGTTCCCGGACGCGGCTCCGGTTGGCTGGGAGAAGTGGCTGCTCGATTTGGCAGGCATCGCCACCATCGCGGACATGGTGCCGCTCGTTGGCGAGAATCGCGCCATCGCGCGTTGGGGCCTGCACGTGCTGCGTAAGTCGCCCCGGCCGGGCATCTTGGCGCTCTGCGCAGCCGCCGGCGTAGACCAGCGTTACCTGGTTGCCGACGACATCGGCTTTTCTATTGCCCCGCGCATCAACGCCGCCTCGCGCATGGGTGAGCCAGAAATTGCCTTCCGTCTGCTGGACGCCGACGATCCAGAAGAGGCGGCGCGGCTCGCCAAAGAGCTCACGCACCTCAACGACAAGCGGAAAGGAGTTGTCGCCTCGATAGTGAAGGCGGTCCGGGAGCGCGTCGAGGCCCACGGCGAGCCGGCGGCGGCCATCGTCACAGGTGACCCGCGCTGGCAGCCGTCGCTCCTGGGTCTCGCCGCCTCTTCTATTGCCGACCGCTTCGGCCGGCCGGTGTTCCTTTGGGGACGCGGGGAGGGGGCGGATGCCCTGCGCGGGTCATGCCGCGCGGCTCGCGGCGGCGGCAGCGTACTCGCCATGATGGAGGGTGCGGCCGAAGCATTCGAGGTTTTTGGCGGACACCACGCCGCCGGCGGCTTCACCGTAAAAATGGACGCGGTCGACATCCTGCCGGGCATGCTCGCGTCCGCCGCCGAGGCGATTCCCTCAGGCGACGCCGAAATTTGGGCCGACGATCTTCTGGCGCCGTCGTCCGTTGGCCGGGCGCTCGCCGACGCGCTCGACATGGCTGGGCCGTTCGGCGTCGGCAACGCGAAGCCGGTGTTCCTGGTGGCCGACGCGCCGCTCGTTGAGGTCCGCTTCTTTGGTGCCGATGCCGCGCACGCCCGCCTCTCCGTTGGCGGGGTTTCGGCGGTTGGCTTCGGCATGGGCGAAGCTTGCCGCGCGCGTAGCCTCTCGGCCGGCCAGCCAATTTCCATTTTGGCCGAAATCGAACGCGCCCGGTGGGCCGGGCGCGTCGAGATTCGTTTGCGGATTCGCGAGATCGTCTAAGCCTTCGGCGCGCGTCCCTCGGAGAGCACCGCGTCGAGGTTCTTCATGACGTCATCGAGCGAGAGGGTAGCCTTCACCAGGTAGCGGTCGGCGCCGAGAGACTTGGCGCGGGCGATGTCGTCTTCCTGGCTGTAGTTAGACAGGACGATAATCGGTACCGCGGCTAGGCGGGCGTCTTCGCGGAGCTGCTTCAGGAGCTCGAAGCCGTTGGTTCCGGGCAGGAGAATGTCCAGGATAACGACGTCAGGAATTTCGGCTTCAATGGCCGCGAGGGCCTCATCCGCGCGGCTGGCGCGGATGAGCTTGCGGCCTTCGTGGGCCATTTTCTGGGACACGAGGCCGGAGAGGAACTCGTCGTCCTCGATCCAGAGCGTGGTTTTGTCGGTGGCCATAGGCCTAATGTACCACGGAGGCCGGCGTGGCGTCGGCGGTCGGCAGGCGAACCAGGAACGAGGTGCCCTCGCCGGGGCGGCTGGTGAATGAAATGGTGCCGCCGTGAGCTTCCACAATAGACTTCACAATGGCGAGGCCGAGACCCGATCCGTCGGCCCGCTCGCGCACGGCGTTGCTGGCGCGGAAGAAGCGGTCAAAGACGTGGCGCTGCTCGTCCTCGGGGATGCCGATGCCGGTATCTTCGACGCCAAACTCGATGCGTCCTTCGTTGGCCTGGCGGAGCGACAGGCGGACCGTGCCGCCCTCGCGGGTGTACTTGGTGGCGTTATCGATTAGGTTGAGCACCACCTGGCCAATGGCGGTCCGGTCGGCGAGGGCGCGAACCGATTTATCGCGGGCGTGGTTTTCGACGAAAATGCGTCGGTTCTTGATTCGGTCGGCGAGCGAGAAGAGCGTCTCTTCCACGAGCTCAGACAGCGCGACGGGTACGGCGGCGTAGCGGGTTGCGCCGGTGCGCACGAACTCGGTTGAGAGCATGTCGCCCACGATGGCGATGAGCTTGCCCAGGGCGGACTCGCTCTGCTCGATGAGCTTGCGCTGGTCGGTCGAAAGCGTACCGGCCTCGCCTCGACTGAGCATGCCGAGGGCCCAGCGGACGCCGGAGAGCGGGGTGCGCAGCTGGTGAGCGGCCACCGAAATGAACTCCGACTTGCGCGCGTCTACCGCCCGCAGCTCCTCGTACGCCTGGCGCAGCTCCTGGGTACGCTCTTCGACCTTGGCCTCGAGCGAGCGGTTGAGGGTCTCGAGCTCTTTGGTCTGGGCCCGGACGCGCCGCTCGAGTTCGCCACGAGACAGCTGCGCGAGCCACTCGTCGTCCTCGAGCACGTGCTCGGGCAGCGAGGCGAGCACCGGCTGCATCATGTCGGCGGTGTAGGTGGCGCGGAACTCGCGGACGAAGCGCACCACGATGTCGCGCGCGGGTTCGGCTCCGAGGAGCACCTCGGTTCGCGCGTAGAGCGCGCCGGAGGCAGCCTTGAAGCGGCGCACCATTTCCGAGACGGAAACGGTGACGTCGTCGCGGAGCGACTTAGCCAGCTTGTCGGTCGATACGCCCGACGGGCCAACCGAGACCAGCGCATTGAAGCCTTCGGGGAGCTCGGCGACCAGGGATCGCAGGTGGCTCTCGCCGAAGCGTTCCAGGATTGCCGCGGCCAGGCGCTCGAAGAAGATTTGGAGCATGACGATGGCGCGGTCGCGTGGCTCGGCGAAGACGACGCGGAACTCGCGGTCGAGGTCGTTGATTTGGGCGCGGGTGCGCACGGCGCGCCGCAGCGACTCGGCGCCGTCGGGGAAGCGGTCGGGGGTTGCCGTGAGCAGGTGGTCTTCCCAGGCGAGGTACACGCGGACGAACGCCTGGTTCGGCCCGGGGTGACGGGCAATCATCTGCTCGACCTGGAAGACGAAGCTCTCGAGAGCGTCGAGCTGCTTGGTTTCGCTGGCGAGGTAGTCAAAAACTTGGCGCGCGGCCCGCTCGAAAGCTTGGTTGCGCTCTTTTCGGCCCAAAAACCAGGAGAAGATGTTAGCCATTCTGGTTCGTTGCCCCGGCGAAGCGAGCCACGAAGGGGCGAATGATGTAGGTGATGCCGACCGCCTGCGCTAGGCCTGTGGCCAGGAATAGCTGGTCAGAGACGTCTCCTTCGACGTAGGTGCCGTTCTGAATGAGGATTGAGTACGCGACGTCTCCGGCTGCCATGAGCGCGATGCCAACGGCGAAGACGAAGAGCCCGAAGGACATTTTTCCGGCGGAGACGCGGGCGATGATGACCGCGAGGGCAACGTAAATTGCGTCGGTGGTCAGGTAGAGGATGCTCATGGCCTCAGAAGCCACCTCATCCAGGGGGACGTTGGCGCCGGTGAGAAAATCGAAGACCGCCATGTTGCGGCCGAGGGTGAGGGTGCCGAGGAAGAGGAACGACACGGCGACGCACGCGCCGGTGACAACGCTCGCCTCGAGGATGAGGGTGCGGGTGACCCGCATGGAGTGAATTTTAAGGAACATCCAGAGGCCAATTACCACCAGCGGCGTGTAGAGGAAGAAGAAGGCGTCCGCCAGGGAGGGGTAGGGAACTTCGGCCTGGGCCACGAACTTGTAGTAAGCCTCGACGACGAAGCCGACCGCCATTGAGAGCATGCCGATGCCGATGGTGAGGAAGGCGCTCCCGAGGTAGCTGCGCACGCCGAAGCGTCGCGCGCCGGCAATCGAGACCGAGCCGGCGATGGCGTACGAAGAGGTAAGGCAAATCGTCAGCACCAGGGCGAGCGGCGTCGCGCCGAAGAGGTAGCCGTTCGTGAGGAAGAGAAAAATAGAAGCTGCGGCAACCAGGCTGAGGGCGACGGTGACGAAGCGGCGGCTGGGAAAATCCATGTGGGGCAATTGTATCTTGCCGCGACGCGGAACCAATGCGGGTTATCCAGGGTCTACGGGCACTTTATCTGGTCGCGCGCGTCGCGTGGTAACCTGGCGCACGTTATGGAAAACAAAGGAGCAATTATTTTTACGGACGGATCGTCCCGCGGAAACCCGGGGCCAGGCGGCTGGGGTTTCGTTTTGGCGCACCAGGGGCGCGTGCGAGAGGGCGCTGGCCGCGAGGCGCGAACAACCAACAACCGCATGGAAATTCTCGCCGCGGTCGAGGCTCTCGCCGCGCTGCCGGAGGGTTCGGTCTCCACGGTTATCACTGACTCCTCGTACCTCGCGAACGGCGCCTCGAAGTGGCTGGTCGGCTGGCGGCGCAAGGGTTGGAAGACCGCCACCGGCGGCGACGTGAAGAACGCCGATCTCTGGGAGCGCATGAACGAGCTCTTGGAAGGGCGAAAGGTGTCGTGGCGCCTGGTCCTTGGCCACGCGGGCGTGCCGGCCAACCACCGCTGCGACGAGCTCGCCACCGGCGCGGCCGACGGCTCGGTCCTCGACCTCTACGACGGTCCGTCGGCGGGGTACCGCGTGTCGCTCCAGGCGCCTGCCCCGGGTACCCAGACTCGCTCCGGTGGCGCCGACGGCAAACGGGCTTACTCCTACCTCTCAATGGTCGACGGTGAGATTCGCCGCCACAACACCTGGCCCGACTGCAATGCCCGCGTTCGCGGCGCCCAGGGCGCCCGCTTTCGCAAGACCTTCTCGCCCGAAGACGAAGCCGCGCTCGTTTCCTCTTGGGAAGCCGACGGCGGCCAGAAGAGCTGGTAGCCGCCGCTACCTCGCCTGAAGCTCTGCTAGAATTTCGGCCATGCTAGAAAAATTTCTCGAGGAAATCGGCCTGTCGGGCAACGAGGCAAAGGTTTACCTGGCTCTTCTAGAGCTTGACCACGAATCGGTGCTCGAGCTATCTCGCCGAACCAGTATCAACCGAACGACCATCTACCCGATTCTCGAGTCGCTCGCCCGGCAAGGCTTGGTGTCGGAAGTGCAGATTGGCGCCAAGACGCACTACCAGGCCGAACCGCCTGAGCGGCTAGAGACAGTGCTGGAGCGTCGTAGGGTAGAGCTCGACGGACACCGCAAGCGTCTCTCGGAAGTTGTGCCTGAGATGAAGAGTCGCATGCGCGAAGGTGCGGCTAGACCTGTGGTGAAGTACTACGACGGCAAAGAGGGCGTTGTCTCCTCGATGGAAGACTTCTTTAGTGCCGGCGCAGAGAAGTCCGACTCCATTTACATGGTTTACAACAAGGATCGTCTGGACGGTCACTTTACTGAGAAAGATCGAGAGCGTTACCGTGGCAAGCGGGTGCACGCTAACGTTCCGGCGGTAGCCTTGTACTGGTCTGAGAAGGTAACGCTTCCTGAGAAAGGGGTGATGTCCGAGTGCAAGAAGCTTCCGGCTGACGCGGAGGTGCTTTGTGATTTGGCGGTTGCGGGAGACAAGGTCCGCGTCATCACGCTCGGCAAGAAAGTCTCGAGCCTGATTATCCAGCACCCAGATATCGCGCACACCCTGCGGGTGATACTGAAAGATTACTACCGGCGCCTTTAGTGAGGCTCGAAAAAATAAAAGAATAGTCCGGCGTCGCAAGGTGCGACGCCGGACCTGTTTTCGTGGGCCGATTAGTGATCGGCGCCACCTTTTTCTAAGAGAGAGCTTCTCTCTGGTGGTGGGGGAGGGTTAGTGATTCACTTGGCCACCCCCTTCTCGTTTTGTTTTTTCACTTCTTTTTCCTCGGGGAGGTTTGGCTAGGCACTGTTAGTCGCGCGGTGTCGCGGGTTGGGGTCTTTCGACCCGTCACCCGCTCCGACCTGCTTCTTAGTGGTCCATCTGCACCTCCCTGTTGATTGTTGCCTGTCTCGTGGCGCCTGGTGGGCGTCGCAGATTTCCGGTCTGCCCGCGAGATATATTCTTTTTTATTATAGCAGAAAATACAGGTATGTCAACAAACTTCCGTTTTTTCTGCTGCGGGTGACTAGACGGAATAAAAATAAATGTGTCATATAAAAACAACAAAATCTTATTTAACCTTGTTAATAAAAGCTACTTTAATAAATTTAACTTGACAAAATATTTTAATCGGCTATAATGCCCGCATAAGAACGTTCAAACAGTCTGACAGGTGCCTTTCGGCCACCGAATCGATTCCCCCTCCAGCAACCAACAGCCATGAAGCTCGTAGTGCTTCCGAACGGCCTCGTCATCTCCGCTAAGGAGTGGCAAGCCATTCGCGGTCGCTAATCGCGATCGTTATCTGCTTCCCGGCGAAAGCTTGGGTGGCGGGGGCTAGAGGGGCCCTGTCAACAGAATGAATTCCGCGGCTGTGAGGCTTCTGATTTCAGCCCCGCGGGAACCATCAGGTTCCCCCATCTATAGAGCCGCCGACCTAGGTCAGGCCGGCGGCTCTACGGACGGATGATCTTTAAAAAGCTCTAGAAACCCCTCCCACGCGGCTCGCGCACGAAGAAAGCTGCGCGCTCGGCCCGCGTGGGAGGTTGCAGCTCCAGGCCGTTCCGGAACCAGCGTCCGGCGTAAAAGAGGTGGCACCGTCTGTGGAGACGGGAGATCGCCACAGGATTAAACGAGCCTTCGCCCTATGCGTGGTCGACAGTTTCTCGAGAGATCCTGAGCGGTTTCTAGAGCCGCACTGCAAATATTTCTCGCTAGTCGTTAGCGGGTGTCAGGGGAAAAGCTAAGACCTCAAGGCTCCCCGAAGTACTCGCGTTCGCCGAGCTGGTTGCCCGGCGCAAAGAGGGACGCAGCCGGGGAACTGCACCCCGACACCAAAGAGCAGTCGATTGTGTTTCGGCGCATCGATCGGTCTGGGCACCGAAAACCAAAACGCCCACCCTCGCGGGATGCGTATCCGGCCTGACGAGTCCGAAAGGACGAAAGGGTCAGACGAACATTCAAACAGAGGAGAAACTCTCCGCACCGCCCGGCGCGCGAACCAATCGCGAATCGAGTGGTGCGGGGAGTTGGTTGACCCCTAGGCACGTGAGGTGGAGGGAGCTTCTGGCCCTCACCCGCGACCTGATAGTCGCGGGGCAGTCCTGACCGACTGAAGAACGTCGTGCATCGAGAATCGCCAATACGGCTGGCTCATCGTTGAGCCAGCCGCGGAGGAGAAGCGGGTTCCTGAACCCGTGAAGTATCCACCGCTCCACAACATCTCCCCAAAGGAGAGACACAAGGTTTCGCGCTCCTGCGAGGCCTGTGTGGAGACACCGAGTCAGGGCAGTGCCTCTAGTCGAGAGGCGGCGAACAGAGATTCGCCGAAGCACTGCAATCGATGCAACGGGCTAGAGCTCGGCGGCAGATTCGGCGCACTTTTGCCGACTCATCAACCACCTAAAATCCGGCGCGTCAGCGCCGGACCCTGTCTCCGGGTGTGTACCCGGACTGACGAGCCCGAAAGGGCGAAACAGGTTCGATACACGACCGCGCGTTCGCCGTCCTGCTGACCCCATTGCGGGGCACTGTCTCGACCCGAGCTTCCACTCTCAAGTGGGCCGGGAGACCGGCAAGACGGACGGCGCGTCGGGGCGAAGATGTGGCCATCGTCACCCCGACGCGCCGAAAAGGCGCCTCGAGATCTTTCACAGAAAAACGTACCAGCAGCCTGCATCGGCGCGACGACGACCTATCGTCGTCGCGCCGATGCAGGCTGAGACGACAGCCAGGGCAGGAGCGGCAGCGCCAGGAACCTAGTGCCGAGGACCGTTCGGTCCGGTGACGCTTTTACGTCGCTGAGGCGGGCAGGCTCTGTTCGCAAGCGTTTCTCGCGTCGGGTTAAAACCGGTATTAGCCGGATAACCCCGACGTTGTAGAGGCCCCGCAATAGGCTTCGAGAGAAACGTACGGCAATCGATATCCTAGGACAAAACTCTCTTCGCCTGAGAGTAGCTCCACACCCGCGCGAGCGGGGAACAGACTGGAACCACCAGCTGGAGGATTTTCGAAAGTCAGGGAGGAGGTCGAAACGCGGCGTTGCGGCTGCGCGTAGGCTAAACCACCCATCGTCAATTTTTGCCTTATGGCCTGGTACGGAACCATGGTCCTTGAACCCACCAACCGACAGCTCGGCCTCCCGCGTGTTGCGGTCGGCACCCGGTACGGGTCGCCGAATCTCTGCCGCCTGGTAGATGTGCGCGTTCCCCGGTTCGCCCGCGACGCGCGGGGCCAGAAGCGCGCGCTCTCCAGAAAGGAGCGTCGCAAGCTCGCCCGCATGGTGTGGCACTTCGTCCAGCACGAAGGTCGCCACGGATGCGCGTCGATGCTCGGCGCCACCTTTGGCGGCGTGCGCGGCGGAAGGCCGGAAATGCGCGTCGTGAGCAACGACGGGCCGCCGGAATGGTGACGAGGACCTAAATTCCCGGAGCTCTTACGAGGGAGCGTTCGTACGGGGCGGGGAGGAGCAGACCTCCCTCTGAACAGAAGCTCGGGCTGACTCCAAATAGCCCCCGAGCAAAGCGGATTTAAAGCCAAGGTTTCCCACAAACCTGCCCGGACGAGCACCTATCGCTCGCCGGCCCTGTCCGCGGGTATGACTCGCGCTGACGATGTCCGCTCGCCGCGTGGCGAGACCAAGGACGAAACAGGTGCAAGAACTTTCGAAAAATAAATACTATGAGCAACTTCAATTTTAAATCCTACGTTGGCGGCCAGCTCCTCATGCTCACCAAGGCTTTCGGTGCGGCCAGCGGCAAGAAGAACGAAATTTGGCGCCGCGGTGAGATTGCTGCCATTCGCGAAGAGGGAGACGTCGCCGTCATCGAGTTCGCCTGGACGGCAATCAAGCGAGGCGGCCGGTACTTCCTGGACGATTCGTCCTCAGAGGTGGCCGTTCCCCTTGGTTCGGCACGCAGCAGCCGAAGCTACTCGTTGGTGGCTTTCGAGCGAAGCGTGGAGCTGCGGCTCGATATGGTGTACTGCTTTACCGAGCCCGACGACAATCGGAACGTGCCGCTCTCGAAGGTAGGAGAGCAGCGTCCGATTCGGCGGACCTCAAGCTGAGGTCCGTTTTTATTTTTTTGGACTTCATCGTCTCTTCACCGTCGGAAACTTACCGTTAGCCGTACCGTGTCTCGGACCGTTTCATTGCTCGCCGCTCTGGCTGTCTTTGCTGCATCATTTTGGCGCGGCGCGAGTTACGACGCGTCTAATCGTTGCCCTGCTGCGCCGCCGGATGTCCTGCGCGGCGTGGCGGTCGAGGTTCGTGTGGGCACGTTCGGCGACCGCGCGCTGGTGCGCGGGGAAAATGGAACGTGGGGTTTCGTGGCGGCGGTCGGGAGCGGGGAGGTGGCGGTTGGGGATAAGGTCGAAATATCTGGAGCCAGGGTTTTCCGTATAAAAGATTTTCTGGGCGACGGCGGACAGATGTTCCCGTACGCGAACCTGATGCGGTCCCGCGGCTACTGCTTCGAGGCGAAGCGGGGCGAGGTAAAAATTATTGGGAGTTCAGGCGGCTTTGCCGACCAGCTGAGGGCGCTCGGCGTCGCCGCCCGCGAGCGTATTGGGCGCGTCTTGCCGCCGGTGCCGGCGGCTCTTTCGGCTGGGGCTCTCTTTGGCGGCGACGACGGGATAGGCGAAGATTTAGAAGAATCTTCGCGCCGAGCCGGATTGGCGCACGCGCTCGCGCTTTCCGGCTTCAATGTGGCGGTTTTCGCCGGGGCAATCGATTTGGTGTTGCGCGGCTTCATGCCGCGCTCCGCGCGTATTTTGGGAGGAGCGGCCGCTGCTTGGCTCTTGGTGTCTCTGGCCGGGCTGCCACCGTCGGGGGTACGCGCCGCACTCGCCTGGACCGTCGGCGCCGCCGCGCGCCTATCTTTCCGGCGGGCCGAGGCGCCGCGGGCGCTCCTCTACGCCGCCTTCGTCTACTCCTGGTGGAATCCGCTCGCGATCGCCTTCGATTTGTCGCTGCAGCTCTCGCTCCTTGCGTGCCTTGGCCTCGCGGCGTGGGCGGCGTCGGCTGCGGAGAGATTGGTGGGGGTTCCGGGCGTGCTCGGCATTCGGGAGGCTGCCGCCTCTACCTTGGCGGCTACCGTTGCGACGCTGCCGCTCTCGGTGTGGTCTTTCGGGCAAATTTCCCTGGTGGCGCCGCTCGCGAACGCCGCGCTCGCCTACGCTATTCCCGGGATGATGTGGGCGGGTTTCGCCGCCGCTGCGGTTTCTTTCTCCGATGCTCTGTCTGACGCCGTCGGCTCTGTTCTCGCGCTACCCGCCGAGCTTTTCTCTTTCGTGGCGCTGCGGTTTGGCGGCTTTGCCTGGTCTAGCGTCTCGGTCTCTTCTGGTCCTGTGCTCGCGCTGCTGGGCTCGTTCGTCGTTTCGCTGGCGGCGTTCTGGTCTATCGGCGCGGCCCGTCGGCGCGAGGCCGAGGCCTGGACCTCAGAGGTTCTCCGTCTTCGCCGGTCCATCGACGAAACTTCTGGCTAAAAGAAAACTCGGCTGCCAATCGACAGCCGAGCATTTTTCAGACAGCCCCGACGAGCGAGAGCAGGAACGCGTCGCCTCGGTTGGCCGCGCCGGGAATGCCCAGCTGGCCTGCGAACTGCGCGGCCTCTTCGTCGCCGAAGTTGTCCGGCGTGTGCATGAGCACCATCGAGCTCTTGATTCCATCGGGCAGGGTCTCGAGCTCTGCAACCGTGGCGTGCACGTTACCGGCGCGCGTCGCGTCGTGGAAGAACCACTCGGCGCCGCGGGCGGCGTACTCTTCCACCAGCTCGCGGTCGAAACGCGTGTCCATAGAGACGAACGCGCCGAACTGCGGCAGGTAGAAGCCGTAGGAGACCATCGAATCCCGCCAGCTGTCGGCGGTTCCGGGCGCGTGGCGCGTCCGGAAGATTTCAATCTTCAGCTCTCCGACGGTTACCCGCTCGGCGCGCTCGCTGATCTGCTCTGGGCGAATCACCCGGAAGTAGTCGTCGACCGTAGAGGGTGGCGACGTGTCCCAGGCGAGGCCGCCCTTGAGCGTCTCGTCCCACAGGTGCGGTTCGAGCGCGCGAGGCAGCACGAGGCCGGGCTTGCGGTTCGCCACCCAGCGGCACTCCTGCGCCGCGGTGGCTAAGCCGTTGGCGTGGTCCGCGTGGCAGTGGGACACGAAGAACGCGTCGATGTCGCCGAGCGTGAGCCCGGTCGATTCGGGGAGCGCCTCGGGCCACTTGCGGCCGCAGTCGATGGCCAGGCGGGTGTTGCCGTGGACGAGGACCAGGTTGGTTTCGCCGCGGCCGCCAGGTTTGGTGAAGGCGCCGCCGGCGCCGATGAAGGCGAGCGCGAGCTCGCCGCGATTGGTAGATTTAGGGACAACGTTACCGCGTCCCAGGTAGGAAATTCCGGTAGTTTTCATATGTTTCAGGGTTCGTTCTCCGTAACGCTACGCCCGGCGCCCTCGCCCGGTAACGGAACCTGACGAAACCTTCGACCTGACGAAAACTTCGTCGTTGCCTTACGTTTCCGTCGCCGACGCGATAGCCTTAATCCCATGAAACAGGAATCAGAGTCGGTCGCCGCCCGCGTCGCCGCGATCGGCCTCGACGGCGTCGCCGCCCGCGTCTACGCCGCCGCCCTCGAGCTGGGCGAGGCGCCGGCATCCGAAATTGCCCGCGCCGCGGACGTGCCGCGCACTTCGGCGGCCTACGCGCTCGACGAGCTGGTGGCGAAAGGGGTGCTCCTCGAGGCTACAAAGGGGCGCGCCACCAGCTACCGCGCGGTGCCGCTCGCCGTCATCTTCGAGGAGGTGCGCGACAGCCTTCGCTCGGCCGAGGCGCTGCGCGCGGTCGGCGAGAAGAAGCCGGGCGTGTTCCGCCCACCCGAAACCCTCATCCTGCGTGGTCCCGCCGGCTTCCGCGAAGCCTGGCGCCGCGTCCTCTCTTCTGGGGCCAAGAGCTACACCGTTATTTCCGATCCGCGAGAGTTCCGCGACTACATGCGCGAGCACGACATTCTGGAAGATTTGATTGCCGAGAAGGTTCGCCGGAACATGACCAGCCGCAACATCGTCGTGGACTCTGACTACTCGCGCGACGTCTTCAAAAAAGATTCGTCCGAGAATCGAGAGACGCGCTTCCTGCCGAAAGGTTTCCCGGTGCCGTGCGTGGAGGTTGCCTGCGAGGAGCTGGCTTTCTTTGCCATGCCGCGCCTGGACGGCACCATTGTGCTGGTTGATTACCCCGAGTTTGGCCAGTCGCGCCTCGCGGTCTTCGAGGCGGTCTGGGCAACCCTGGGGGAGAGGTAGGGGAGGTCTTGCCGCTCTTGTTGCCCCGGTGTAGACCGGGGCAATATGGAACCTTCCGCAATTACGCCCCCTCTCAAAAAATTTGAAGCCTTCCGCGACGGCCGCGAGAGCGTGCTGCCGACCGGCCGCCTCAAGGTCGAAAACGGCGCCCTCTTCCAGGAAGCCGAGGTCATCACCCACAACGGACCAGACGTGGGCGTGCGCCACGTCTGGTTCCCGGTTATTCAAACGATAGCGGACGCGCTAAGGCAATCAACCGGCTAAGCCGGTTTTCTTTTTTGCCTGACGCGCCTCGCTTCCGGGGCGCGTCGGTTAATTGACAAATTAATATAATGTATGATAAATAAACAACAGGCGGCACCGTAAAACAAAAAATAACCAACCGTTTCCCGTCGCCGTTCTCCCGTTCCGCACAAGACCATAGCCGCTGACCACCCCCGGTCGGACGCTGCGTTCTTCTGCGCCAGCCGGTAGACCCCGGAACAGCAGACCAACGAAACAAAAAATACAAAAATACCAAACAAATGGAATTCAACGGCATTGATTACACCAACGAATCAGATTTCCTAGACGCTATCGAGGAGCACGAAGCTCGCGCCGAATTTGGAAAAAAGTTCGCCGCGGCTTGCGCTCTTCACGAAAAAACACTCGCCCGCCAGGAAAAAGAAAAATTACCCGAAGGGCGGCGCGACTCAATACCAACGAGAGCGGAAGCAAAGATCACCAAAAGAAAATACAGCTTCATTTGCCCGGAGTGCGCCGCTCGGCATGATTACGAACTCGCCGAGGGCGGGGAGCACGAGGTTGTCTTCCGCTGCCCAGGGTCGTGGTGCGGCAGAAGGCTGCGCCTCTGTGATTTCGATGCGGGCGCCTACGTTTAAAAGTTAAAAAACCAGCGCGGCAACCATGCCGCGCTGTTTTCTTTGCGCTGGTGACGCTTTCCCTCCTAGCGCGCCTTCTCGAAGCGCGCCTCGGCGACGCCCCAGTTGGCGTTCGCGAGGAACGCTTCGGCGTACTTCATCTTGCCGGACGGCTGGAAGTCGGCGACGAAGGCGTGCTCCCAGAAGTCGATGCCGAAGACGGCCTCGACGCCGGGGAGGTGGCCGCCGTGCTGCTCGTCGACCCAGTAGTTGCGCAGGACGCCGTCGGCGCGGTCGAGGCCGAGCATCGCCCAGCCGGGGCCGCGGGTCGAAAACATTTTGGCGAACGAGGCCTGCCAGGCTTCGGACGAGCCGAAGTCGGCGGCAATCTTCTGCGCGAGCGGGGAAGCGGCGTCGAGCGCCTTCGGCCCGCCCTCGAGCAGCGCGAAGTACAGCTCGTGGTTCCTGATGCCGCCGAACTCGAAGCCGAAGCGGCGCGAGAGCTCGGCGCGCACGTAGCCATCTTCCGGTGAGTCGCCCAGCGAGGCGATCTTGGCCTGGATGAGGTTCGCGTGCTTCACGTAGCCCTGGTAGAGCTTGAGGTGCTCGTCGATGTTCGTGGCGGAGATTCCGGCGAGCGCGGGAATCTGGAAGGTCTTGGCGGCAATTTCCATGCGGGTATTTATGTGGCTAAGCCAGGGCATTATACGCGGCTCACTGACGCCTCACCGCCCCAGGGCGAATATGGCTCCGTGAAGAAAACGATCACCAGAACGGTTAAATGGATTGCGGCTGCCGGCGTCGCGGCGGGGTTTGCGAGCTTGGCCTGGTCACCTCCTCCGTCCGGTCTATTTTTTCTGGATGTGGGGCAGGGAGATTCTGCGCTGGTGCGCGCGCCGAACGGCGTCGACCTGCTCATCGATGCCGGTCCGCCAGGGGGCGCTTCCGGCAGGTCGTTCGCCGCTATTTCGCCGCGGGACCGATCGATAGAAATGCTCGCGCTCACGCACCAAGATTTAGATCACTCCGGCGGGGCAAAAGATTTGATAGGACGATTTTCGTTCGGGGTTTTGGCTGCGCCTGTGTGGACCGCTAAGGCGTCTCCAATTTTAGGCGAGGCGGCGCGGCGAGGGCTCGCGACCGCCACCTTGGCTCGCGGCGACCGAATTTGGCTCGATCGCGATACGCCCGTGTACCTAGACGTGCTATGGCCTCCGGCCGACGCGCCCGCCGGCGACGGAAACGATGGCTCGCTGGTGGCGCGGCTCACGTACGGATCTTCTTCGGCGGTGCTCACCGGCGACGCGCCGGAAGGTGTCGAGCGGCTGCTCGTTGCGGCGGGCGATTCGCTCGATGCGGACATACTGAAGGCAGGGCATCACGGATCGAAAACCTCGAGCTCGCCGGGATTCGTAGAGGCGGTATCGCCCGAGTACGCCGTTATTTCGGCGGGGGAGGAAAACCGGTACGGTCACCCGAACGAGGATACCTTGGTAACCCTGCGGCAATTTGGCGCCCAAATCTTGTCGACCGCCGAATTGGGGACGGTATCTTTTGTTTGGGGCGGGGAAGGGCTGTCGTTGAATATTTGAAAGCCCGAAAAGAATAGCCGCCGCCCGGAGGGCGGCGGCTATTCTTTTCGGGCGGGCTAGACCGTCGCGACCTTGGCCTTAGCCTTGGTCTTGCCGGTGATGACGCCGGCGTCCTTGAGGGCCTTGAAGGCGCCGTTCTTGGCGATGGTGCGGAGGCCGTGCGCGGTGACGTTGAGCACGAAGGTCTTGTTGAGCTCAGCGACGAAAACGCGCTTCTTCTGGAGGTTCGGCTTGCGCTTGCGCAGGCCAACCGGGTTGTACTGGGTAGCACGGGTGCGGTTGCTGTAGCCGCCTCCGACCTGGGGGTTCTTCTTGGTGATTGCGCAGCGCTTAGCCATGACGTTTGTTTAGCGGGGGGAATCTAACAGGGCCTGGCTGTGTCGTCAAACTGCGATTGAGCCAGCGGCTGCCCGATTAGTAAGGGAGAAATAGGGTTTCCGGTACCGGGGTGCGGCAGGTTGCGGCTCCTATATAATGCGGGCCTTGCCAGACAGCTTCCTTATCCTCTCGGTCGCCGTCACCCTCGTCTCGGTGGCGTTCCACGAATTTGCCCACGGCTACGCCGCGTACCTGCAGGGGGACCTAACCGCCAAGTACGAAGGCCGGCTAACGGTAAACCCGCTCAAACACCTAGATATGGTGGGGTCCATTATCGTGCCGGCTCTTCTCCTCGCGAGCGGCAGCCCGGCTTTCGGCTGGGCCAAACCAGTCCCGTACAACCCCTACAACCTGCGGAACCGCCGCTGGGGCGCCGTGGCGGTCGCCGCTGCTGGGCCGCTCTCGAACCTGGCGCTGGCCCTGGTCTTCTCCCTCGTCTTCCGGTCTTTGCAGCCGGGCAGCCCCTACGCCGAATTTTCCCTGCTGGTCGTCTGGGTGAACGCCGCGCTCTTCCTTTTCAACCTTATGCCGGTACCCCCGTTCGATGGCGCTAAAATCCTGGGCGGCTTCCTCGGCCGTCACGGCCGATGGCTGATTGAGGCGCCGCTCTCGACGGCGCTGGCGCTGGCCCTGGTAGCCGCCTTCTTTATCTGGCCGATCATTTCGCCGCTCGTCGGAATTCTGGTGCTCTTGCTCACCGGCGGCGGCTTCGGCGCCTAGGCCGTTCACCCTTGCTTTCTTTTTAACGGTGTTGCTTTTTGAGGCACCTGACGCTGGTGTCTTCCCCGGAGCGATTGGAGAGGTCTTCGTGGTTTCAGTGGTGTCGCCCCGCGCCTCTCGGGTCTGGCTATGTGACCGGCAAAAGCTGCTACGCCGGCTACAGGCAGCCACGTTTTCTCCACGGGTCGACTTCAAGTCCCACTGAATGGCTGCCGCAGAAGCCTGCCCGTCCGATCGTCAGATCAGATGGATGGCGTCGCCGCCCCGACTGCACGTCGGGGCGGCCTTCTTTTTAGGGGCCGACTGGTCTGGGCGGGGTAGGGGCCAGACCCCTTCACTTTCCCGTTGGCGCGTGGTAGCTTGCCGCAGCCCCCGACCGGGCAATTATTTTAGTAGCCGATCGCCGTGCTGGGCGACGGAACCAAAGAAAACCGACCTCGCCCACATACTGGCCATGCCTACTATCTCTCAGCTCATCAAGCGCAAGCGCTCGACGCCTCGCCGCAAGACGAAAGTCCCGGCTCTGGCTCGCAGCTTCAACGTTCTCAAGAACCGCCCGGTCTTCCACGACTCTCCGTTCAAGCGTGGCGTCTGCACGAAGGTCACCACCAAGACCCCGCGCAAGCCGAACTCCGCTATTCGTAAGATTGCCCGCGTACGCCTCACCAACGGCCAGGAGGTGACCGCCTACGTTCCGGGTATGGGCCACAACCTTCAGGAGCACTCCGTCGTCATCATCCGCGGCGGTCGCGTGAAGGACGTTAACCTCCGCTACACCATCGTTCGTGGCCGCCTCGACTCCGAAGGCGTGAAGGGTCGCAAGAAGGGCCGCTCTCGCTACGGCGCCAAGATGGACAAGAAGGGTGCTAAGGGCGCTAAGAAGTAATCCCATGCGTCGCAAACTTTCCAAGAAGCCCGAGCTCGCCGCGGACCCGAAGTACGGTTCGCAGAAGGTCGCCAAGTTCATCAACCACCTGATGGAGCGCGGCAAGAAGTCTGTTGCTCGCGAGCTCGTCTACGGTGCCCTCGAAATCGTGAAGGAGGTAGCTAAGGTTGAGGATCCGATGGAGACCTTCGACCTCGCCCTCAAGAACGTCGCCCCGCAGGTTGAGGTTCGCTCCCGCCGCGTCGGTGGCGCCAACTACCAGGTGCCCCGCGAGACCCGTCCGGAGCGCCGCAACTTCCTGGCCATGACCTGGATGATTGCCGCCGCCCGCTCCAAGAAGGGTAAGCCGATGGCCCGCAAGCTCGCCGAGGAAATCCTCCTCGCCGCGAAGAACGAGGGTGAGGCTGCCAAGAAGCGCGAGAACGTGCACCGCATGGCCGAAGCGAACAAGGCCTTCGCCCACTTCGCCTGGTAGACGGCTGCCAGATTCGCGCAGACGAAACGAAAACCGCCCTCGCTGGACATTTGTCCCGCTTCGGGCGGTTTTCGTTTCGTCTGCGCGAATCGTGGCGACCCGTCATAAAAAGCCCTCGGAGTACATGCGTACACCGTCGGGCTTTTTCTTTTTGCTTCGCTCGCCGCTCTCGTCTCAGGATAGCGGCCGTTTTTCTCTGTTGCGAGGGTGGGGATAACCGAGGTTAGTCTATATTTAAAAGGGTTATCTCTGCGATGGACGGTGGGGTAGTATCCGAAGCGGGTAGAGAGCGATACCGTCGCTTGATGCGGCAAAGGCCGTCTGTCCACCCAGGCCAATTGAGCAAATTCGGCTGTTTACTCTGAGTTGAGGGGGACTGGTGATGGTCGATGTAGCCTTTCTTCCAAAAAACTCCTGATTTCAGCAGAAGCCCGTCTCCGAAACCCAGCGATCTCAAAGCTGGGTTTCGTCTTTTCTTCTCGTTGCGCGGGCGGGCCTCGCTTGGTAGATTGCCCCCGCCCATTGCGCGGGCGTTTTTACTTAGCAGCGCTTACAAACACTAGGCTTTTCGAGCCCACACCTTAATGAACCGCGACTACCCCCTCGAGCGAACCCGAAACTTCGGCATCATCGCCCACATCGACGCCGGCAAGACCACCACGTCTGAGCGCGTCCTCTACTACACCGGCCAGTCCCACAAGATCGGCGAGGTGCACGAGGGCGAGGCTACGACCGACTGGATGGAGCAGGAGAAAGAGCGCGGCATCACCATTACGGCCGCCGCCATCACCTGCTTCTGGAACCCGACCTACAAGGCGAAGACCGACCTCTCCTACAAGCACCGCTTCAACGTCATCGACACCCCGGGGCACATCGACTTCACCATCGAGGTGCAGCGCTCGCTCCGCGTGCTCGACGGCGGCGTCGTCGTGTTCGACGGCGTGGCCGGCGTAGAGCCGCAGTCGGAGACCGTGTGGCGCCAGGCCGACAAGTACCACGTTCCGCGCATTTGCTTCATCAACAAGCTCGACCGCACCGGCGCCTCTTTCGAGCGCTCCTACGCCTCCATCCTCGAGCGCCTCAACAAGAAGGCCGTCCGCATGCAGCTCCCGATCGGCGCCGAAGACGCGTTCGAGGGCGTCGTCGACCTCATCCGCCTCAAGGCCTACCGCTTCGAGGGCAAGATGGGCGAGGACGTCGTCGAGGGTGAAATCCCGGAGGACATGAAGGCCGACGTGGAGAAGTACCACGCCGAGCTCGTCGAGAAGGCTGCCGAGTTCGACGACACCATCATGGTGGATTACCTCGACGGCAAGGAGATTGACGCCGCGCGCATCAAGGCCGCCATCCGCAAGGGCACCATCGCCAACAACTGCTTCCCGGTCTTCACCGGCACCGCGCTCAAGAACAAGGGCGTGCAGCTCGTGCTCGACGCCGTCGTCGACTACCTCCCGTCGCCGCTCGATATCCCGCCGGTGCACGGCGTCCACCCGGACACCGAAGAGGAGCTCCACCGCGAGGCCTCCGACACCGCCCCGTTCTCCGCGCTCGTCTTCAAGCTCCAGTCTGACCCGTTCGTCGGCCAGCTCTCGTTCTTCCGCGTGTACTCCGGTACCGTCGAGGCGGGTTCCTACGTCTACAACGTGGCGACCGGCGAGAAGGAGCGCCTCTCCCGCATTGTGCGCCTCCAGGCCAACGAGCGCGAGGAGGTGAAGAAGGTCTTCGCCGGCGAAATTGCCGCGGCGGTAGGCCTCAAGTCCGCCAAGACCTCGCACACCCTGTGCGACGAGGCGAACCCGATCATCCTCGACCGCATCGACATCCCGGAGCCGGTTATCTCGCTCCGCATCGAGCCGAAGACCAAGGCTGACCAGGAGAAGCTGGGCAACGCGCTCCGCCGCCTCTCCGACGAAGACCCAACCTTCCGCGTTCGCACTGACCAGGAGACCGGCGAGACCGTTATCGCGGGCATGGGCGAGCTGCACCTCGAGATTCTCGTGGACCGCATGAAGCGCGAGTTCAACGTCGAGGCCAACGTCGGCGCGCCGCAGGTGGCGTACCGCGAGGCGATCCTCGCTGCGTCCGAGGCTGAAGGTAAGTACATCAAGCAGACCGGTGGTCGCGGTCAGTACGGTCACGTCAAGATTCGCATCAAGCCGCTCGACTACACCGTCAAGGAGGAGGATCTTCCGAAGCAGACCTCCCGCGAGGACGGTTTCGAGTTCACCAACAACATCAAGGGTGGCGTCATTCCTCAGGAGTACATCCCGGCGGTCGAGAAGGGTATCAAGGAGGCTATGGATCGCGGCGTCGTCGCCGGCTTCCGCATGACCGACGTGGCTGCCGAGCTCTACGACGGTTCGTTCCACGACGTCGACTCGTCCGAAATTGCCTTCAAGATTGCCGCTTCTATGGCCTTCCAGGAAGCCGTGCAGAAGGCGAAGCCGGTCCTCATGGAGCCGGTCATGCGCGTCGAGGTCGTCACCCCGGACAAGTTCATGGGCGACGTCACCGGTAACCTCTCGGGTAAGCGCGGCGGCATCGAAGGTATGGAGGAGCGCTTCGGCATGCAGGTCGTGAAGGCCAAGGTGCCTCTCGCCGAAATGTTCGGCTACACCACGACCCTGCGCTCGATGACCGAAGGCCGCGCGTCCATGACCATGGAGTTCGATCACTACGAGGTCGTCCCGAACAACGTCGCCGAGGCTATCAAGGCCGGCCGCGTGAAGGGCGCCTAAGATTTAGGCGACTCAGAAAAGAGCCGGCGCCCCTCGCGGGGCGCCGGCTCTTTTCGTACAAAAAGAAAAGCGACCCTCACGGGCCGCTCGGTTTTTTCGGGCGAGGTCGCGGGCCGCCGCCGAATTTTCGCCCGTGAACCAGCTCGCGGGCGAGCGGGCTGAAGCCCATCATGCCGCCGCTACAGCCGGCGCGCATTCTCGCCACTTCTGGCCGGGCGAGGGCGAGCCTCCGCGAAAGTTGGCCGTCGTCGAGGCTGTGGCCGAGCAGGAGCTCGAGCTCGCGCCGCTTATTCGTTGGGGTCTGATTTTTTGGTGTGCTCATTCCCGGGCAGCTTCTCTCTGGCGAAGCGCCGTGTCAAATATTGAAAATATTTTTAGTTATTCACACCGCGCGCTCGCTCTCGAGGCATTCGCGGGAGAGAATGGGCGCAACCAGTCGCCCCGCGTTGCGCCGATAAAATAAAATCGTCGCCGCTCGCTCTGGATCTTCATGAAAACCGACGAGAACGCAAAACTGCCGCGCGCGACGCCGAAGAAAAAGGCGGCCCCGCGTCGACGTGCGCCCCTCGCGGAAGTTTCTGCTGAGGCGGCTCCGCGTCGCCGACGAGGCGAGCGCGCGGCGGTCTACTTTGCGATTGCGGCGCTGCTGCTCGCCGCCGCTGCCGGCGCCGCCATCTCGGGCCGGGGATCTGGCTCTGGCGGGGGGGCCTTTAAATCTGGGACCTATTCTTACGTGGCCACCTCGCCTCGCGCCGCCGGTGCTCCGGAAGGGCAGGAGTGCCCCGGCCTACGCGAAGCCGCCGCCGAAATGCGCAGCGCCATTGCCCAGCTCGATCGCTGGATTGCCTGGGGCGAGGCAACCTCTAAAGGTGCCGACGTGGCGTACGCGCGAGAAGTCTCGTACACCCCGAGCAAGTGCCCCGACGGCTCTCAGTACCCAACCTACAGCGGGGAAGAGCTGGCCGAATTTTCCGACGAAATCGCCGGCCGTAGCGCCGAGCTCAACCCGCAGCTCTCCCTCATGAAAGCCGAGCTCCTCGGTCTCGACGCCCGCCTGTCTAAGGCTAATTGCCGCTAAGCTCTCCGGCCGGAGAGCTTTTTGCTAGTATTGTCGCGCTATGCCACGGCCAACCCCAGAGGAAATTCGCTTCGCCGCGCTCGCGGTAGACGTTGTCTGCTTTCGGGTGAGCGGCACCGAGCTGCAGTGCCTCGTCGGTAAGGTGGTTTCGGAGAACAACGTCTTCAGCGGTCGCTGGGCTCACGTTGGCGGCCTGGTGCGCGTGACAGAGACGGCAGAAGAGGCCGCTACGCGGCTGATGCGCGACAAGGCCGGTCTTCGGGGAGTTTTCTGCGAGCAGCTCGCGACCTTTAGCAAAATTGATCGCGACCCGCGCGGCCGGGTTGTCTCGGTGGCCTACCTCGGCCTCGTCAGGGGAGGGGAGGGGGTTTCCGCTGGGATCGAAACCCGCTGGGAGCCGGCCGAAAAAGTGAAGCGCCTGGCCTACGATCACGACGAAATCTTGGCAACCGCGCTCGCCCGCGTGCGCGCCAAGGCGAGCTACACGAACATCCTCCGGCACCTGCTGCCGGCGGACTTCACGCTGAGCGAGCTGCAGCGGGTTTACGAAACCGTGCTCGGGCGAGAGCTCGACAAGCGGAACTTCCGCAAAAAGATCGTGGCGACCGGCCTGGTCGAGGCGACCGGCGAGAAGCGTCGCGAAGGGGTGATGCGTCCCGCCGCGCTCTTCCGCTTCGTTCGGGCCGATCAGCAGGTCATCCCCGCAATTTAAGGTTTTTCTGGGAGGTCTGGCCGGGTAAAACCCGGCCAAAGACCCCCTATTTAGTGTTTTCTTGACAATATATATCGAACCGGATAACCTTCTGGTGGAAGGGCCGTAAGTACTCCGACAACATTACAAAGAAAAAGCAAGTTTTCGGGCCAGGGGCGGCGACGCCCCTGTCTCGAGAGTGAGCCAATTTGTCGGCGGAAACGCTTTTGCCTAACGGCCAAAGCGCAGCGCCAAAACCAAAATACACACCAAATAAATACAATCGCCACAAGTAATCGATTCGATGCGACAGCGCCTGCCCGCCGGGCACCTGCTCGAGAGCGGCCTCTACGCGCCGCTCGAGCCTAACATCATGCTGAACACAGACAGCTACAAGCCGTCTCACCACCTCATGCTGCCGCCGTTCTTGACCCGCATTCTCTGCTTTTTCGAGAGCCGCGGCTGGAGCGACGAAGCGGCTCCGTTTCTGCGTGAAGCCGCCAGTATGTTCGGCGTTCCGTTGGAACGAGTTGAGCAGGTTTTGCTCGATCGCCAAGAACGTCTCGCCATCAAGGAAACAGTGACGGTCGGCCTGCAGATGGAGCTCAAAAAATACTTCTGCGGCCCGGTGGTCACCGAAGAAAAAATCGAAGAAGCCTACGAGGTGCTCGCCATGCACTTCGACAATTCGCGCATCTTCAACCGCAAGGGCTGGGAATACATCTTGAAAGAGTACGGCGGAAATCTGCCGCTCGAGATTCGCGCCGTGCCGGAAGGCACCGTGATGCCGCTCAAGAATGTGCTCTTCACCAGCGCGAATACCGACCCTAACGTTCCGTGGTTGCCGGGCTACGTTGAGGCGCCTCTCGTCCGCGGTTGGTACCCAACTACGGTGGCGAGCCAGGGGCGCTACATCCGCCAGGTCATCATGCGCTACCTCGAAGAGACCGGCACCCCGGCTCTCATCGATTCTCGCTTCCATAGCTTTGCCGCCCGCGGCGTCAGCTCACAGGAATCGGCCGGTATCGGTGACGCGGCGCACTTGGTGCACTCGCAGGGAACAGACACCCTCGAAGGTATCCGCGTCGTTCGCGCTTACTACGCTGAGCGTATGGCCGGTTACTCGATTCCAGCCTCTGAGCATGGCGTCATTACTCCCTGGGGTCGCGAGAGCGAAGCAGACGCTCTGAGCCATCAGATTGCGGTTTTCCCGAAGGGGCCGACGGCATGTATTAGCGATAGCAACGATATCTTCGCGTGCTGCCGTGATATCTGGGGCGGCTTGCTCCGCGAGCAGGTCCTGCAGCGCGACGGCGTGACGATCATTCGCCCCGATAGCGGCGATCCGATTCCGGTGCTCCTGAAAGTCCTCGAAATTCTCGGCGAACGCTTCGGCTACACCGAGAACAAAAAGAACTACAAGGTGCTCAACGACAAGGTTCGCATCATCCAAGGTGACGGCATCGACCGCTTCACCGTGGGACAAATCTTGGAGGCGCTCAAGCTAGCTGGCTGGTCGGCCGACAACCTGGCCTTTGGGTCGGGCGGTGGCCTCCTGCAGAAGATTAATCGCGATACCCTCAAGTTTGCGATGAAGTGCTGCGCCGCCGAATTCAACGGCGTCTGGAACCGTCAGCAGGGCTGGATCCAAGAAGGTGAGTGGCGCGGGGTTTCTAAGAACCCCATCACCGACCCCGGCAAGAAGTCGAAAGAAGGACTGCTGGTGCTCCGTCGAGACGGCGAAAGCTACCGCACCGACCGTGTGATCAGCTACGCCGATCTCGCCGTCGGCAACGAGATGCCGGTCAAGTTCCTGAACGGCCGTCTCGAAATCGACGAGACTCTTGCCGATATCCGGGCTCGCGCCTACGCGGCCTAATTGACCGAAACGACCGAAACCCACACCCGGCGCCACAGGCGTCGGGTTTTCTTCTGCTAGGATTCGTGGCACCTGCGGCGCGAGCCAAAGAGAGAACCATGGAAGGACCAAGCCCACTTTCGAAGAGCGAAGCCGAGCCGCCGTTCGTGGTGGCGCCTCCCGCCGTCGAGTCGCTGCTAAACCCTGCCGCGCCCGGCTCGCCCTGGCCCGAGGAAATTCGAACCAACCCCGCGCTCGAGGCGGCCGCCGAGAAGCGTCGCGCGCTCATCGCGAGCCTCGACGAGGTCTACGCGGCGGTGCCCGACCCGACGCTCGAGCTTGGCCGCGCGCTCGCGCGCGGCCTCGTTTCTCCCGAGCAGCTCACCCGCATGTACGGGAACTTGGCCGAGCTGCTCGAGGATCCCGAAAACCGCCGCGCCGCGCTCTACCTGCCGTTCGAAACTATCCCGCCAGCCGGCTGGGAGCCCGAAGAATCAGCAGAGCTCGCCGCCGCCGTTTCGCGATTCAGCGCCGCCTACGCTGACCGCTGGTGGGAGCTCGTCAGCTTCATTGACCCTCGCGCAAATTTTGCCGAAGGCGACCTGCCAGAATCAGACATGATTTCTGGGGGCCTGCCCGAGGTCGTCAAAGCGGCGCACCTGGCGCCCAAGCTGGTAGAGAAGGGGATTATCACCGTTTCCCAAATCATCCAGCTGGCTCGGGATAACGCGGGCACCACGCTCGAGGCGAGCCTGGCCGACGCCGCGCCGCTCATTATTCGCGACGCCGATCTCGCGCCGCTCGAGCGCGCCGAGCTCGAGGCTCTCGTAGAGAGGGTGCCGACGCCGCCGGCGCCTGTGGTCGCCGTTTCCCCGAATCGCCGCGCCTGGCTCGAGCGCGAAAAAGAGAGCCGCGCCCGGCGCATCGAAGCCGACGCGCTCTCGGCAAAAATTCTCCACGGCGAGGCTTCGCCGGCCAGCGTTCGCGACTTTGCCGCCGCGGGCGACGACCGCGCGGCGGCCATTGCCGTGGCCGCAATTGGTTCTGCGATTGAATCGGCGGCGGCCGAGAGCGCGGGGCGCGCCCAGTCGCTGCTCGAGGTGTACGCGCCGGTCATCGAGCAGCTGGCTCTCGGCGGCGAAGCCGAAACTTTGGACGCGGTGGCCGGCGCCTGGTCGCGCCTGGTCGCCCTCGGGGTGGCCGAAGGGTACCGGGTCGGCGCCTACGAGGTGCCGCCGCCGATGGTTGATGCCGGTTTTTCAGAGGCCGCAAGCCGTCTAGAAGGGGACCTCGCCAAGGTGGACGCGGCTCTGGCCGCCGCCAAAGCCGACCCGCGCCTCGAAGGCGTCATCGCCTCGGCCGCCGTTTTCTCTGGGTCGCGCCTGCGGGGCTACGGCACCAGCCGGTCGGATTTTGATACCGCTCTGTTCGTGCAGCCGGAAGTGTCGCGGGCAACCGGGCCGCTTATTTCGTCTGCCGCCGCCGAAGATTTTCGAGCCGCAGGCATCGACGACAAGCCTCTCCTTTTCTGGCTCGAGGCCGACGGCGACCAGCTCATGGTGGGCAAGGCTGCGGTGCTCGGGAGCACCGATCTGGGCATGGCGAGCATGCTGTTTGGCGCCGCCTGGGTTGGCGAAAAGAAAACCGTCGAGGACACCCACGCGCGACTCCTCTCGTGGTACCTGCACAACGGCACCGCCGAAGACCGCCGCCGCTGGCTCGAAGACATGGAGCGCAGCGCCCTTCAGTACCGGCTGATGCACCGCGGCTACTCGCGCTTCTTCCCGCCGCGCGGCGGCCTCGGCGCGGGCGCCCCGAAAGGCCTCGACCCGCAGAGCACCTTCTGGGACTCGGGCTTCCGCCGCCTCGCCACCAAAACTTTCGCCAGGAAGGTGTTCCTGCCGAAGCTGGGGTAGGGGACGCCTCTCGGCGTCAGACAAAAAGAAAACGGTGCAGCCTTGTGGCTGCACCGCGATTTTCGAACTGTAGGGACTATTCGTCGTCCCCTTCTTCATCATCGTCGAGGCCAATGCCGGCGCGGCGACCTCCCTTGCGGAGCTGCGCGGTCGGAACAGGTCCGGCGCCGAGCTTGTCCCAAGGGATGGTGAGTCCCAGCTGGAGCATGGCGCCAAGGTAGTTGACCTCGGCGTCGGCGGGAACCTCGGCCAAGGACATGATGGCGAGGGCGTAGCGGGTGATGCTCTGCTCCATGCGAACCACGTCGGCGCCAACCGTAATGCCGAGCTCTTTCAGCATCTGATCCTTGCTGGCGGCGCCAACCTGCGTTGGCAGGGTGGGCTTGTTCAGGATTGTCATGATGCGGGTGGCGTCAAAGGCGAGCGCGCGGGCGACCGGAATTCCGGGGCCAGCGAAGACGCGATTGATCTCGTTGATCACCTCTTCGGCGCTCGCGCGCAGATTGGAGGTGTCCGGAGGGGCCATCATGCCCGGGGGCATGATGCCGCCGCTCGTTCCAGCGGCCATTGCCATCACCATCATCCCAGGATTGGACATGCCGCTCATCCAGGCCTGCTGCCAGGCGGTCAGCTGAGCATTGAAGCTCTTGAGGGCGGGCCAGAGTTTCAGGTGGAGGCGCGTGAAGAACTCGGTCTTCTTGCCGGCCGAAACGAAGGATCCGGGAACGCCGAGGGCGCTCAGGATTTCACCGTAACGTTTCTGGGTCAGCAGCTTCTGGAGCTCGTAGAAGTCCGGTCCGCACGGCTCTTCCTGTTTGAGGGCGAAGTCCTCCATCTTGCGCATCAGGGTCGTGGGGAGACCGAAGAGGCCTACCTGCAGGGCGTGGGCGGCTTTCACCGCCGAAATCACGTCTGTTGGTCCGACCTTGAGGACGCCGCCAATCTTGAGGGCCGCGATGAAGCTGGGCTCATCGGGAACCGGAGGCAGAATGGAGAAGTTGAGCGCGGCGGGTGCGGCACCTGCGGCCGGGGCGGGTGCAGCGGGAGCTGCGCCGCGCAGGGCTGGCAGGTGCTTGCGGAAGACGCCGAGCGGAATCTTCGGGCCGGTTTTCACCAGGGCCTCAATCAGGTCGTCGTTGCTGACCGATGTGGGGTCAGCGAGGATTTCCAGCGCGTCGGGCCCCTCGCCAATGACGGGGGTCAGGGCGTTGCGAACATCGTCAGCGCTTTTGCCCACGAGGGACGCAAAGGCCGAGATGCGGTCGCTGACCAGAGGAGGTGTTGCCGTGACGACAGGGGCCGCGGGGGCTTCTGCTGTCGGTGGGGTAGCGGAGGGTGCTGGCGCCGTAGGCGCGGGGGTTGCTTCGGTACTCATATTGTTTATTTGGGTGGACTCTTTGGTTTTGATGGGGCGAGTCGAACGGATTTAAGCATATTTAGAAACTTTCGTCAAGTCTCCCGTTCGCCTTGTTCCGGGTGCATTGTAACATAATCGTGTTTGCTGTACAATATATGTCAAAGGTTTGACCTAGGGATGGGCGTGATGCCCCGCCAAGGCATTGACAAAACATAAAATATATGAAAAAGTATCCCCGAGTTTTAAGGTCACTGAAAAACCTAAATCCACCCAACAATGAAGAAAATCAACAATACCTACATCTTAGGCGCCCCTCTGGGGAAGTCGGACAGATTCCGGCTCTACCGGTGCTCCACTGAAGCCGAGCCCGAAAAGCGAACCCTCATTATCAAGATTGCTTCCGACGCTGTTTGGAACGCAGATCTGGACCGTGAGGCGTTCTTGCTCGAAAAACTCAGCCAGCGCGCCGTTGTCCTGGAGGATGAGTACGCGAAGGTGAGAGATGAGCCCGGCACCATGCTCAACTACCAGATTAGCTTTCCGAAGCTGGTCGAGAGCGCCGTCAGCGACAAAGACGGGTTGAGGTTCAATGTCCTCGATCTGTCGAGCGCCTGTGACGATATCTCGGAGCTGGGCGCGGTGTCTCAGTTCGCTTCGCGCGAACTGGTGCGCATCGATGCCGGCACCAGCGTTTGGGTCATGGGCAAGCTACTCAAGTTCCTGGCGTTCGTTCACGGCGAAGGCGTTTCCGTTCGAGATCTCTCGGGCGACA
This sequence comes from Minisyncoccia bacterium, assembly GCA_044375695.1. Classification (GTDB taxonomy): domain Bacteria; phylum Patescibacteriota; class Minisyncoccia; order Phycocordibacterales; family JAACPR01; genus DATDYW01. The sequence goes on from JBILMG010000003.1 coordinate 44,925, forward strand.
ACGTCCTTGTCCACCGCGAGCGCCACTACGTGCTCGTCTTCGATTTCTGCTCGGCGCTTCTTTACCCCGAAGGGGTTCCGAACGGCGAGCGCTGCGAAGATGTCTCAGAGGCGGCTAAAACGGTCATCGGTTTTCTTGGGGGAGATCCCGACGGTGGGACTATTCCCCCGGACAAAGAGCTCACCGATAGCCGCTACGAAGATACGCTGCGCGATCTCGCCTCCGGTACTGTCGGGGACGCGCTCAAGGCGCACGGCGAGTTCTACGATCTCGTCGACACTATCTGGGAACGTAGCTTCCGGCCTTTCACCACTCATCCACTTTGACGTCTAAGTAAGGCGTCCTAACCGAAAAAAACAAAACAAATACAGAACAAGGAGTCAATAATATGGGAAGAACCACACTCAGCAGAGCGGCTTTTGCCGAAGTTAAGCGGGCGGTCGAGACAACGGGGCGCGGACGTGCCACCTTTGCCGGCGAAGAACGTCAGAAGAAGGGGCTCGGCCTCGATCCTCTGGTTGATCCAGCTGGGCACGGCGTCATTCGCCGGTCCCTCCGTCGCTTTGAGGTCATTGCAGGCGGTCGGCTTCAGCTTACCGTTGGGATCCCGATGTGCCTGGAGACCCTCTTCGACACAACTGGTTCGATGGGGAGGAACGTGCAAGACGCTTTCGATGCGCTACCAGAACTCTACAGCCTGCTCGCCGACGGCCAGCAGGCAGTCCTGGGGCGCTACGACACGCAAATCATCACCGCCATCTTTGGCGACGTGCAAGATAAGTATGTCTTGCAGCGTTCGCAGGCCGAAATGGACAAGAAGATCGCGGACCAGATGACCTTGATGGTGCCTGAAGGCGATGGGGGAGACGGACCAGAAGACCCAGAAGCGGGACTGTTCGGCGCCGCCTACCTCACGCACAATACCCTTAACGCCTACGGCCTCAAGCGCTACCACTTCTGCGTCACGGATGCGTCGACGCACGGATCGGTCTCGCTCTCGACGCTCGAACGCGTCTTCGGGAAAGAGGTCATGGCCAAGGTTGCCGAAAACGACCTCAACCGCCTCCTCGAAAACCGTTTCCCGCAAATTGCGAAAGGAACGAGCTTCAAAACTCGCGCCATTGTGGCCGATCTTCTCCGGGAGGCTCACGCCTTCTTGATCGAGATTGGCACCAGGTCTTGTCGGTCCTTCTGGCAACCTGTCTATGGATCGGAGCGAATCGTCTCTATCCCGAGCACACAGTTTCTGCCGCATGCTCAGGCCGCTATCGTCGGTTTGACTGAAGGCGTCATTGGTCTTCGAGATGTTGGCAAATTCTTGCAAACTCAGGGAGGCCTCTCCGCTTCGAATGCCAGCATGATCGCCGATGCTGTCTCTGGTATTCCGGTCGGCGCTCAGGCGAAGCTGCCCAACTTCTCCAAGATTCCCCTCGCGGGAGCAATCTTCGAGAAGCGTCAGCACCTCTGGCCTGTCGGTCACGAGTTCTTCGCCCTCAATGAAGGCGTGGACGCCGGCGAAGGCGCCGACCCCGCTCCGGTCAAAAAGAAGGCCGGCGGCGTGCAGTGGGCCTAAGCTCACGAAAGAGAATAGAAAAACCTGTGGGTGGCTCGCGTGAGCCACCCACTTTTCAAATCCAGAAATAACCAATGAAAAGAATTCACATCGTTCAAGACCTTGGTCCCGGCGACGGCGGCAAGGGCGGAATAGTTCACTCGCTGGCGCTCGCGTCTGGCGCGCACACAATCGTAAAGGTTGGCGGCGCCCAGGGAAGCCACGGCGTGCGGACGAAATCTGGCCTGTCGTTCAACTTCAGCCAGCTCGGCTGCGGCACGCTCGAGGGTATCAGGACGCACGTGTCGAGAAATTTTTTCTTCGACCCGAGCGCGCTCTTGAAGGAAGTGGATTCGATCCGCTTCGAATGTGGCTTTGGCCACGCCCTCGACCTCCTCACCGTAGACGAAGCGGCGCCGTGCGTAACGGTGTTCCACCAAGCCGTATCACGGCTGCGCGAACTTCACCGCAAGGGCAACCCCAAAGGCACGGTAGGCACCGGCATCGGGGAAGCTTGCGCAGACATGGAACGCCACCCGGGCCTCGTGATTCGCGCCGGTAACCTCGGCGACGCTGGGCTACCGGACCTCCTCGAGGCCATCCGCCTCCAGAAATTGGCAGACGTGTCGACAATCATCGCCGACATTGGCCATTTCTGGGAAGGTGACCGAGAAGACGTCGATGAGTGCATCGAGGTGCTCGGCAACGCCGCCGCCTCGCGCTGGTGCGCAGATAGCTTCCGAGAGGTCGCCCGTAGGGTGCGAGTCGTCCCGGGTGACTACCTCGCGGGCGAAGTTCTCGCTCCGGACGGACGTGTCGTTATCGAGGCTTCCCACGGGGTTCTGACAGACCGTTACTACGGGTTCCATCCCCACACGAGTCGGCTTCGGACGTTGCCGTCGCGAACGCGCGACATGCTCCTCGACGCCGGCTACGATGGGGAAATCGTGACGACCGGACTCTTCCGCGCCTACGGCATCCGCCACGGCGCTGGACCCTTCGTTACCGAGGATCCGTCGATGCTCGATCGGCTCTTGCCGGGCAGCAGCAAAGACGAGAACCGCTACCAGGGACGTTCCCGTGTCGGGGCGCTCGATCTCGTGGCCTTGCGCTACGCAATCGACGTCTGTGGCGGCCCCCAGGCCTTCGATGGCCTCGCGGTCACCTGGTTCGACCAGATTATGGCGAATGGAAGTTGGCCTATCTGCGAGAGCTACCGCGGCGCTGACGACCCAGAGTTCTTCGCCTCCGACCGCCAAATCCTGGTGCGCCGCGGCGAAGACGAGACACAGTTAGAGCGTCAGCGCGTTTTGGGCGAAAGGCTCCGCGCTTGCCGCCCGAACGTCTCGACGGTCACGTTGCCCGAGTTCCCGGATTCCGAAAAGGCGGCGCGTTTCTGCGCCGATCGGGTTGGCCAGGCTCTCGGTGTTCCTGTCCGAATGGTTTCGGTCGGCCCGACCGAAGACCACAAAGAGTTCCTTTGACCCCACATCCAGCGGAGCCCTACGGGCTCCGCTTTTCTTTTTGCCGGTTGCGCCGCGGCCCGGTACAGGTTAGAAAGTCCCCGTAAGGCCGAAGACAGGAGGCACCCCGAGAGAAACCGGGGAGAAGCCCTCCCGAGGTGCTCCCGAACCGCTACCCGCGGGGAAGGGGTGAAATTCGGACGGCCTTGCGGCCGTTTCTCATTTATCCAAATTTCGCAGCTCTATGGCATCAACCAAGGCGAAAAAGGCCGAGTCGCTCTCCGAGCTCTCCGCCGCCGCCAAGCGCGCGTCCGTCGTCTTCGCCTCCTTCAAGGGGCTGAAGGCCGGCGACACCGCGCGCGTCCGCAAGGTGCTCCGCGAAGCCGGCGTGACCTACCGCGTCGCCAAGAAGACCCTCGTCAAGAAGGCTTTCGGCGAGGCGGCTCTCGAGGGCGCCATGCCGACCGTC
>JBILMG010000067.1:0-2949 GCA_044375695.1 Minisyncoccia bacterium
AACTGACTGCAAAACCACTCCTTCAAATACCTTTGCGATGCGACATCAGAACGAATTCTCGCAACTCGTTGTAGGAGAAGCGCGGGGATATCATACCTCTTTATTGACGCGAAACTTCTGCCAACTAGAGAACCGTCCATTGCAACGACAATATCTCCTTCTTTGAGAAGATATCTGCGGAGATCGCCAGTTGCTGTAGGCCAGTACTGCGTGATTTCATCGGCCCAGTCTGTTCGATTTCGCTTGACATTTGAGCCTCTCAGCAATCGGACTCCGCTTCTAGAGTATTTGCCGCTCGGAAATGGAAAGCCAGTTAAAAGGTCAATAATATCCGCGGACTTTGCAATATCCCAATCCTCTGGTATCACACCAATTTCCGTTGGCTTGTATCCCTTCTTCACAACCATGTGAATCCCATCCTTTCCAGGTGCGCACGCACCTTGGATTCCATCGTGTCAGCTTGCTCGGCTAGCACTGGTAGCGGTTTGTCATATTGTTCGGCTAACTCGTTAACTCGCTGAGTAAGCGTTTGGCTAATCCGATCCATCTCGCTGTGAATGTCGGCGTCAATGGTCGCTAACCACTTATCGTCCACCACCAATGACTTGACATCGGCTTCGGAAAGCTTGGCGTATTGGGCCTCGGCTTTGGCATCGAGTGCTGACTCTAAGTCCTTGACTTTCTTCTTGAGGTCAGCCTCTTTAGTATTGAGTTCTAACCACTCTGTCAGGATGGCTAATTCCTCTTTGGCTTCCGTATCGCCTTTAAGTTCCTTGATACGTGCAGCTACGTTGGCTTTGCTTACCTTCTCAAGCTCCGAGAGCAAACCTTCTTCGCCGCCATGTTCTTCTTCGATCTCGGCCATTTTACTGGAGAGCGATTCTAGCTCGGCATTCTTGGCATCAATCTCTTGCTGTTCCTTGGCAAAAAATCTGGCAACGATGAGCGACTTGGGAACTAGATCGCATCCCCAGCCTTTGTCTTTTTGCTTGCCTTTTTTGTCGGTCTCGATGATTCGGGCAGGTTCAGCTTTCCAGCCGTCAGCAGAAATCAAATAGCAATCATCTTGCATTACTGTGGACCAATAGTCCAACAAGTGCTGATAGATGTCGTAGGCGTCGAGGAGCAATAAGTGTGAGTCGAGCTGCGAGCCATCGCCACGCGGACGATAATGATCTAGTAAAACCTCGCTTAACTTGGCGATTAATTGCTTGGGGTGAAAGCCGGGTTTAAGTCCCTTCAGCGTCTTGGCGGCCTTTTCTCGCCAAGCTGCAAAGTGATCATTCATCCCGTTGATGAACTCTGTAAATTCGGGATGCTCATAAATGGTCTTCTTGATGTCAGCTTTGTCGATCTTCAGGTCCAGGTAACCTTTGCGATTCTTTTTGAAGAGGGCTTGCTGCAGCTTGGGACATACGGACCAATAGCGACTCAGCGCCTGCACATCCAACTCCGGAATTCCGCCTTGCAGATGCGCCGCAATATCCTGTAGGTCTTCGGCCTGCTGACTGTCGATGTAACGGGGCAAGTTCAAGTTGAAATCATTTTTCTCGATCTCTGTCAGTGGAACCATGCGAGAGAAACCGTCAATTGACAGCCCTTTATTGAAGGCATCAACAATTCGATGGATATCGCGGTCGCGAAGCCGATTCTTTGCGCCATCTTTCATGTACCCGGCGCTGGCGTCGATCATGAAAATGCCATCGCGTTTTTCAGCACCTTGCTTGTCGATGACCACAATACAAGCCGGAATGCCGGTGCCGTAGAACAAGTTTGCGGGTAGCCCGATGATTCCCTTGATATAGCCTTTCTTGATCAGATTGCGGCGAATCTCTGCTTCCGCATTCCCACGGAATAAAACCCCGTGCGGCAAAATACAGGCCCCTTTGCCGTTGCTCTTGAGCGATCTCACGATGTGCAACAGGTACGCATAGTCCCCTTGCTTGCCGGGAGGAACTCCGAAGCCCTTAAATCGCTCAAACGGATCTTCGCTTGGATTGAGTCCCGTTCCCCAGCGTTTGTCAGAAAACGGAGGATTAGCGACCACAAAATCGAAGCGTTTCAATGATTCGCCATCTTTGAACTTGGGATCAGCTAAGGTATTGCCTTGCACGATGAGAGCTGTGGGGTGATCGTGCAGAATCATGTTCATACGAGCCAAACCACTTGTAGCCGCATCTTTTTCTTGGCCGTAGAGCGTTACAGGAGTCTTGGCTTCGTCAGCTAGCTTCAGTAACAACGATCCCGAGCCGCAGGTTGGATCATAGACGGTCGTATTGGCGTTCGTATTCGCGGAACGAATTCCGAGGATCTGAGCCATAATGCGACTTACCTCGGCAGGCGTATAGAATTGACCTTTGCTCTTGCCGCTTTCGGTCGCAAAGTGACGCATCAGGTATTCATAAGCATCACCGAGAATGTCATCGCCATCGGCTCGGTTCTTCGAAAAGTCCAAGGCTGGGTTTTCGAAAATGGCAATCAGGTTGGTTAACCGATCGACCATTTCTTTGCCGCTACCCAGCTTGGTGGCGTCATTGAAGTCGGGCATATCCGACAATTTGTTGGCAGCGGCCAAAGGAGCGATGATCTTCGAGTTGATCCTATCACCGATGTCCGACTTACCCTTCAGCGCCATCATGTCCTTGAAGCTGGAACCTGGCGGCACAGTAATGGCTGCAAAAGGCTGACCGGCGTATTTGTCGCTCACGTACTTAATAAACAACAAAACCAAGACGTAGTCTTTGTACTGGCTAGCATCCATGCCGCCACGCAGCTCATCGCAGCTAGACCAAAGAGATGAATAAAGCTCAGATTTCTTCAGAGCCATGTAGGTACTTTCTATTGTGCGAACTCGGTGGTTTCTCGGTGGGGGCCAACACCGTTTGTTACGACGGGGCGGGTCAAAATCAAAACTTAGGTGTCGCCAGCAGCAGACTATTGCCTGTTCAA
>JBILMG010000050.1:0-4085 GCA_044375695.1 Minisyncoccia bacterium
TAGGGCGGCCGACGCGGCTATGCTAGCGCGCGGATGTGCCGTTGGCACCCCGCTCGCCCAGAGAAGACACGAAGAACGAGACGGCGCCCTTGGAGGCGTCGGCCGCGGGCGCGTGGCCGCGGGCGCGACGCTCGTGGAGCCAGCGCAGCATGCGGAGCGCGCGGGTGGCGACGAGGCGCAGCATCAGAGCGGCGAGGTCGGCCGCGCGGTGCGGCGCGGCGCGCAGCCACGACGCCAACCGGCGCTCCACCGCGTGGGCGCGGGCAGCGGCGGCGCGCGCCCAGAGCTCGAAACGAGAATCGGCCGAGCAGCGAACCGAGGCGAAGGCGAAGCGTCGCTCGGCGCGAATCTCGGCGGCACGGAGCAAGAGGAAACCTCCCGCGAGGGCAGCCGAGACGACGAAGACGACGACGAACGCGATCATGGCCTAGGCCGAAATCCGCGAGAAGCGGCCGATCTCAACCTTCTCGCCGAACTTCTGAATGGCGGCCTCGATCATCTGGCCGACGGTAAGGCTCGGGTTCTTGAAGAACGGCTGGAGCGCGAGGCAGCGCTCGGCGTAGTAGGCGGCCATCTTCTCCTCAACGAGAGGGTTCTTGATCTCGTCCGGCTTGTCGCCAATTTCGGCGGCGGCGGCGTCCTTAGCGGCGGCGACCTCTTCGAGCGGCACGTCTTCCGGGCGGAGCGCCACCGGAGACATGGCCGCGACGTGCATGGCAATCTCGTAGGCGAGCTTGCGGAAATCTTCGTTCTTGGAAACGAAGTCGGTCTCGGAGCGAAGCTCGACGAGGGCGCCGACGGTGCCGGTAGCGTGCACGTAGGCCGCCACTGCGCCGGCGCCGAGCGAGCGGTCAGCCTTCTTGGCGGCGGAAGCCGCGCCCTTCTCGCGAAGAATCTCGCGAGCCTTGTCGGCGTCGCCGTTAGCCTCGACGAGCGCCTGCTTGCACTGGGCAATGGATACGCCGGTCTCGTCGCGGAGCTGCTTGATCTGCTCGGTGGTGATTTCCATGTTGGTCGTAAAAGTTTGGGAACGGCGACTAGTCTAGCAGGAAAGGAATGGACCGCGCAGAGCGCGGTCCTAAACCTTAGGCCTGGGCCGGAGCGGCCTCGGCGGGCTTGGCGGCGCGGGCAACCGCAGCGCCGGCAGCAGCCGCCTGGGAGAGGAACTTGAGCACGAGCTCGACGGAGGCGACGGAGGCGTCGTTGCCGGCGATCGGGTGCGAAATGAGGGTCATGTCGCAGTCGGCGTTCGCGAGGGCGACAACTGGAACCTTGGTGGCGTTCGCCTCGGCGACGGCGATGTGCTCGCGCTTCGGATCGATGACGATGACGGCACCCGGGCGGGAGCGCATAGTGACGAGGCCGCCGAAGCGCTCCTCGAGGCTCTCGATCTCGCGGTCGATGGTGAGGCGCTCGCGCTTGGTGTACTTGGCGAGCTCGCCCTTCTCGCGCTCATCGCGGAGCTGGATGAGGCGGGAGATGCGGCCCTGGACCTGCTCGAAGTTGGTCAGGGTGCCACCAATCCAGCGACCAACGACGAACGGCATCTCGGCGGCGTCGGCAGCCTCGCGGACGAAGCGGCCAATCTCGGTCTTGCCGGAAACGAAGAGGACCTGCTTGCCGGCGGCGGTCACCTCAGCCACGAAGGCGGCGGCGCGCTCGAGCGCCTTACCGGTCGTCTCGAGGTCAAAAATATCGGTGCCGTCCTTCTTGCCGAAGAGGAACGGGCGGGCGGACGGGTGGCGGCGAGAGCGGCTGTAGCCGTAGTGAAGACCAGCCTCGAAGAGGTGGTCCATGGTCGGGACAGCCGGGATCGAAACAGTGTTAGTCATGCGGGGGCGAAATCTAGCAGAGGGCTAAAGATTCGGCAAGCGGGTCCTGAGGACAGGCCTAGTCCTCGTCTTCGGCCTCCCCCACCTCGCCCGCCTCTAGGGCTTCGAGAATCGGGGCAATTTTGCCGACCATAATCCCCTCCAGGCCGTACCAAGACTTCTTGATGCGGTGGTCGGTGAGTCGGTCCTGCGGGAAGTTGTAGGTGCGAATCTTCTCGGACCGGTCGCCGGTCCCGACCTGCGACTTGCGGTTCGAGGCTTCGGCCGCGTGCGCTTTCTCCTCTTCGTACTGCTCGATTTTGGCCGTCAGAATCTGCATCGCCTTGTCGCGGTTGCGCTGCTGGCTGCGCTCGGCGGTAGAGCGTACCTCGATGCCGGTTGGCTTGTGCACGATGCGCACCGCCGTCTCGACCTTGTTGACGTTCTGGCCGCCGGCGCCGCCGGCGCGGGAGAACTCCATGAGCAGGTCTTCCGGGCGAATCTCGATCTTCGATTTCTTGCGCAGCGGCAGCACGGCGACGGTCGCGGTCGAGGTGTGGATACGGCCCTGGCGCTCGGTAGCCGGCACGCGCTGCACGCGGTGGACGCCCGTCTCGTAGCGTAGCGCCGCGTAGGCGCCCTGGCCGTGAATCTCGGCCGAGGCGTCGCGGTAGCCGCCGAGGTCGTTCTCGGCGACATCGACCGAGGTGAAGGTCCAACCCTTCATGGCCGCGTAGCGCTGGTACATCTCGACCAGCTCGCGCGCGAAGAGAGACGCCTCGTCGCCGCCGGCGCCGGAACGAACCTCGAGAATCATCTCGTTGGGAGACTCCTCCTCGGCGCGCTCGGCGTCGGCCAGGCGCTGCATCTCGCCGGCGAGTTCGGTCTTCTGCGCCTCGATGCCCGCGAGCTCGTCTTCGGCGAGCGCCGCGACGGCCGGGTCATTGAGCATCTCGCGGGTCTCGCGCTCGGAGGCGAGCAAGCGGTCGTACGCCTCCGCGTAGTAGCGGGTGCGCGGGTTCTCTCGGAATTTAGTCAGCGTCGCTTCGTCCATGGGATTGCCAGTATACGCCGAGCCCCGCCTTTTGAGCGGGGCTCGGGCAATTCTGCCGTTAGGCCTGCTTCTTAGCCGGCTTGGTGACGGTCTTAGCCTGACGCGCCTTGAAGCGCTCCACGCGACCAGCGGTGTCCACCGAGCGCTCATTGCCGGTCCAGAACGGGTGGCAGACGCTGCAGATTTCGATCTCGATCGACTCCTTGGTAGAGGGCACGACGAGAGAGTTCCCGCAGACGCAGGTAACCTTGGCGGCGTAGACGGTCGGGTGGGTGTCGGTCTTCATAGGTGCGGGGCAGACTACCAGAGGAAAAAGCGCGCGGCAAGAGCCCCGACGTCCCCACGGCACCTCCTATTTTACAATTGCCGTATATTTTGACTTTTATAGTTTTAAGATGTATAATTATAATCGAAAGGTAGCCGCACATCTCAAACCAAATACTCCATGAAACTCGCTCAATCCCTCAAAGAAAAGCCCGTCATTGCCGTAATTGTCTTCTCGCTCACATTCTACGCGACGACAGTCGCCGCCTGGTGGGCCCCGATTGTTGCCCAGTGGCAAGGAGTCACCATGTTCATCGTCGGGATAGCAGCCCTCTGCTGGTCTCCGACCGCGTACCTGCGGCACCACATGCTCGCCGGGGCGACGCACGTTTCGGACGTCTCCTCAGACGCCCGGACCGCAGGCGAACGCCCCGTGCTGCACAGCTGGCAGTGGGTCCCGTCTCAGCTCTACGCCAGAAAAGGACACGAGCTTTGGGTCGGAACCGTCGTCACGAGAACCGCGGAGACCACCGTCACCGCCCGAGTCTACGGATTCGGCGATCGCGAGCTCAAAATGCTCGAGTCCGCCCCCCAGAGAGTCGGGTAGAAGACAGCACGTCAGCGCCCCGCACCAGTTGGTGCGGGGCCTTCTTTTTTTCAGAGAACCCGTCGTCGAGGCAGGAAGAGGCGTTGCGCCGCCGCAGCGCCCGCGCTAGCGTTCCCGACAAGGAGGAAGAACCATGAACCTAGAAAAACTCACCCGCAGGGTAGACGCCGTGCTCGGCACAAGCCTCACCGCCGACCAGCTACCGAAAACCACCATCGGAGTGCTCTTCGGACCAGACGTAATCGAACGCGGCCGCCAACTGGCGAAAGACGCCTGGAGACGCCACCGGACGCCGTTCACCAGCACCGGCAAGCTCGCGGCAAAATACTGCTCAGCCGCTTAGCCCCGC
>JBILMG010000051.1:0-4060 GCA_044375695.1 Minisyncoccia bacterium
CGTCTCCGATCTCTCCGGCGAGGTACTCCCCGGTTTCGATGTCGTAGGCGACGCCCGCTACGCCTTCTCCAGATGAGAATATGCGCCCTTTTGGTGGCTGGCAGGCAAGGCCCCAGGCCTCTTCAAATTTTTTCTCTTGCTCAGGGTCGAGGAGCATTCGCTCAAGCCTCTGCATCTCGATGGCAGCTGTCTGTTGCTGTGGGTTGTTCATTTGTCTCGCAAATTGCACTGTTAGCAATCGGGTGTCAAATACGGGCCCGCTCTGGTAACCTCGTTCCCGTGAGTCTCGGATTCTGGAAGAACCTGCCCCGGCCGTTCGTGGCGCTCGCGCCTATGGCCGATGTGACCGACCCCGCGTTCCGGCGGGTGATTGCCGCGTGCGGCAAGCCAGACGTTACCTGGACAGAGTTCGTCTCGGCCGACGGCTTGGCGCTCGCGCCGGACAAGCCGCGCGCGGAAGATTCGATCGCGCCGCGTCAGAAGCTCCTCGGCGACCTACAGTTCTCGCCGGCCGAGCGCCCGATCGTGGCGCAGATTTTCTCCGCCAATCCCGAGCATGTCGAAGCCGCGGCCCGGCTGTGCGCGGAGATGGGGTACGACGGTATCGACATCAACATGGGCTGCCCCGACAAATCTATCGAGCGCCAGGGGTGCGGCTCGGCCATGATCAAGACGCCCGAGGTGGCGCTCGCGGTGATCGCGGCGGCCAAGCGCGGCGCGGGTTCTGTGCCCGTTTCGGTGAAAACGCGCCTCGGTTACGGCAAAGATATTCTGGAAGAGTGGCTGCCGACGATTCTCTCGGCGCGGCCCGCGACGGTCACGCTGCACGCGCGCACCCGCAAAGACTTGTCGGCGGTGCCGGCGCGCTGGGGCCGTATTGCGGACGCGGTGAAGATTCGAGACGAGTGGAGCGCCCAGAATGGCATTCCCGAAAATGAGCGTACCCTCATCATCGGCAACGGCGATATTCGCTCGCTCGAAGACGCGCGCCAGAAAGCCTCTCTGGCTGGCGCCGATGGCGCCATGGTTGGCCGCGCGGTTCTGGGCAATCCGTGGTTCTTCGCCGAGGCTGACCCGCTGCGCAAGTTCTCTCCTTTTTTCCAGTCCGAGCAGTACGCTCACAAGCACGGCGGCGCCGCGGCGGAATCGCAGGCGATCGAGATTACGCCCGAGCTGGTGGCGCGACGCCTCGAAACCCTGGCGTCCCACATCGAGCTCTTCGCCGAGCTTCTTCCGTGGAAGAACTTCGCGACCATGAAGAAGCACTTCAAGGCCTACGTTTCGGGCTGGCGCGGCGCCAAGGAACTACGCGAGCGGCTGATGGCTACCGAGAGCGGGGGAGAGGCGGTAAAGATTTTGCGAATTAAGGCCTAAAAGCCATCCCAGGCAGGTGCTTGACAATACATTTTAAAAAGTATATAGTATTTGAGAACAACCCAAGCAAGCGGTCTGCCTCGCCTAACTGGCAGACAGGCGCTGGGGTTGAAATCTAGGTACCGTAAACAACAATGGGCGTATCCGCCTCTACTCTAGGTCAGCCTTTATCGGGGCACATAGCCAGAGTCGACAGTCGACCACGATAGACCCGAGCCGGTTCAACGGCTCACCAGCACACAAAGTATGAAACGAAATATTTTATGACCTCATAGGTCCTCGAGCCGTCTTTCCCGAGACTTCCAGACGGCAGAGTAACCACAAAGCTCGACACGCCCCCTCTTCGGAGGGGGCGCATCATTTTTCCGTACGGCCTACGTCTCGGGCTGGCTAGGCTTTCTTTATTTTTCAGGCAAAAAGAAGTGGCCCGCGCGGAACGCGCGGGCCACTGATCGTTTCTCTCGGCTAGGCCGCCGCGGGCATCGCGAGGCTAGCGGCGAGGCGGTTCCCGTGAAGGCTGCCGATCACCCGGCAGACCTTGGGGAGATGTTCCTTCACGCGGTCCGGCGCCGCGTAGATAGGCTCCGGGAAATCGCCTTCGGGGTCGTCGGCCAGCTGACGGACGAACTCGCGATTCCTGGCGCGCAGGGCACCCCAGGTAACCTTCTTCAGGACCCCGCGGTTGAGCGGGGAAAGGGTGTCGGGGCGGCGCAGGCAGGAGCGGAATGGCTGGTGTTTGGAAGAGCTAGACATGAACTATACATAAACAATTTATTTTGTAATTGTCAATAAACCCCTACCGAGAGGTCTGTAAAATGCCTTTACTGGCGGTTGGTGCTACTTTTTTACCGGATAAGATTGAGTGAACTCCAAACGCCGGAAAGAGCCGCTCGCCCCTCGTTGGGCGGGGGAACTTCTCTTGAAGGCGTTCACCCAAGCCCCAGTCGCATCCAGCGACTGGGGTCCCTTTTTGCCTTCGGGCGAGCTCTGGCGCGCGTGCTAAAATCTTTCCGCTATGACCTCCAAGAAAGGCAAAGAAGGGTCCGCCGGCGACCGCCCAGCCGCGCTGTACTCGCGGTACCGCCCGCAGGATTTCGAGCAGGTAATCGGCCAGGAGCACATCACCTCGGTGCTCTCGCGTGCGGTCGAAACGGGCGAGATTAGCCACGCCTACCTCTTCTCGGGCACCCGCGGCACCGGCAAGACGTCGGTAGCCCGCATTCTGGCCCGCGCCCTCGGCACCGCGCCCGAAGACACCTTCGAAATCGATGCCGCGTCGCAGACCTCGGTCGACGACATTCGCGAGATTAACGAGGCGGTCTGGGTGCTGCCGTTCCGCTCGAAGTACAAGGTGTACATCCTGGACGAGGCGCACATGCTCTCGAAGTCGGCCTGGAACGCGCTCCTGAAGACCCTCGAGGAGCCGCCGGCGCACGCCATCTTCGTGCTCGCCACCACCGAACCCGAGAAAGTGCCCGAGACCGTGATCTCGCGCTGCGAGTGGTACCAGTTCAAGAAGCCGTCGCCGCAGATTCTGGCCAAGGTCGTCACCGAGACGGCTAAGCGCGAGGGCATGAAGTTCGGCGAGGGCGCGGCCGAGCTGGTCGCCGCGCTCGCCAAGGGCTCCTTCCGCGACTCGCTCTCTATTCTGCAGAAGGTGGCGCACCTCTCGAAGGACGCGATCATTTCCCGCGACGAGGTCGAGCGCGTCACCGGCGCCCCGCCCGCGAGCCTGGTGCGCGAGTTCGTGACGGCGCTCGCCAAGAAGGACGCCTCGCTCGGCCTCGACGCCGTTGGCCGCGCCGTGGCCCAAGGTCTCGACGCCGAATCCTTCGCCGAGCTCTCGCTCGAGCTCGCCCGCCGCGCGCTCCTCTACCGCGTCGCGCCGAAATCTCCGCTCCTGTCTGGAGTCGACGAGGACGAGCGCGCCTTCCTCGAGCAGCTGGCCAAGGAGTCGCCGATCACCTCCGAGGCGCTCCTCGCGCTCCTGTCGGCCATCGACGATTCGCGCGTCTCGGCCGCGCCGGGGCTCGCGCTCGAGCTGGCGCTGGTGTCGCTCTCGGAGCGCGCGGACAAGAAATAGAAAAGCGACCTAGAGGTCGCTAGCGTAGCGCTACCGCGTAGAGCTTGAGGCGATTGTCGGAGATGGCCCGGATGCCGTCTCGGTCGTGGTCTCGGTCTACCAGTAGGTGAATCGGAATTCTGCTGCCGTCGGGGAGCCTCACGGCGCCCGTGGCGCTGCAGAATCTTCGGCCCAGGCATCTAACGTGCGGCGCGGGCGACGGGTTGCCCAGCTCGAGCGCCCCGCCTTCTCCCAGGTGCTCTTCCAGAAGCTTTCGGATGTCGCCGGTGGTCGGCAGCACCCAGACGCGCCGGAGCATTTGCCCGATAGCCGCAGCCAGAACCGGGTTCAGGTCGAGCCCGGCGCGTTCGGCCGGAATGGGCGATCCGGCAAAGGCGACCGGGTTCGGATTGACGTCGCCTTCCCAGTGGTCGGCCCAGCCGACGTTTAGGTTGTGCGGGTCTGCGACCCACGCACCTACGGAGTACCGGAGGCCTCCGTGTTCGAATATGTCTGTCGTCATTTTTAGAAAAAGTCCTCGTTGGCAAAGAACGCTACTCTCCCCGCGCCGGCGGTCAAGCGCAAAAGAAAAGCTCCCAACGGGAGCTAGTTCGCCGAGAACAG
>JBILMG010000052.1:0-4025 GCA_044375695.1 Minisyncoccia bacterium
ACCTCTCGGGCCGAGTACCTCTCGCCAATGCCGCGGAGCGCCTCCTCGAGGTACGCCTCGGCTTCGGGTTCAATGGAGGTGACGAGGTCGCCGTTCGGTCGATCGCCCTCGCTGGCCCGCTTGGCGCCGGCAAAAACTTCGGCGAAGAAGTTCGAGTACTCGCCTCCCTGGTCGCGGCCGAGCACGTCCTCGTAGCGGCGCTCGAGCCCGTAGGCGCCGGTTCGCACCTCGTCCTCCCAGCCGACGAAGCCGAGAACCTGCGCGAGGAGCTCGTCGCCCGGGTAGCTGCGCCACCGGTCGCGGCGCAGATCGACGCCCGGAATCTTGGCCGCCGCGAGCGCCTCGCCCTCGGCTTCCGGCACGTGAATGGCCGCGTCGAACGAGCCGCCGCGCCCGGGAGCCGCGCGAGAAAGAAAGTGCTCCCGATCGAGGGTGGTCGAGGCGCGCGCGCTGATGGCTTCGTAAACGGCTGCCGGATCCTCAACCTCGGACGGCGTGACCACGACCACGTAGCCCGACGCGAGCGTGGCCGCCGGCACGCGGCGCCCGTCCACGCGGGTGAGGTAGATGGTGCCGCGATCGTAGGGCGCGAGCGTCCGGGTAGATCCCTGCTCGGCCCTGGCCCGGAAGTCTTCGCCGCGGACGATCTGCAGGACCCAGAGCTGCACGATAACCGCGACCGCGACCAGCGCGAACGCGGCAACCAGGATGCGCAGGCGCCCCGGAGAAATTTTTCGCTCGGCGCTCCTAGCGGACATTCATCGAGAGCGCCGGAGCGGCGACAGCGGCGACGGCGAAGCGGGGCGCGACCTCGGAGAGGCCGAGGGCGGACGCGTCGACGAACGAGAGCGCCCCGCTCCGCACGGCGGCGCGCTCGGCGTCGTGCAGGTCTGCGGCGACGCGGGAAGCCGCGTCCTCGGCGCGCTCGACGGCGCCCACCGCGAGCACCGTTGCCACGTAGCCGGCGAAGTAGGCCAGCGCGAACGCGGCCACCAAACCCGCGAGCGCGAAATTCAAATTCGAGCCGCGCGCCGCGGTGCGGTCAACGGCGCTGCGTCCGCTCGCCGAAAAGGCGAACGGCTGCTGGATCGAGAGGGCGTTTGCGCGGGTCATGTTTGGTGTGGGTAGGCTGGTAAGCGGCTTGGTAAAAATCACTCGGGCTTGGTCGCGCCGCGGAGCTTGGCGCTCCGGGAGCGGGGGTTCTCGGCGACCTCTTCTTCGGACGACCCGATCGGCTTCTTGGCGATGAGCGCCGCCTCGCCGGCCTTAGATTTGCCCACGAGGAAGCGCTTCACGGCGCCGTCTTCGAGGGAGTGGAAGGTGATGGCGAGCAGGCGGCCGCCGGGGGCAAGACGGTCCCAAACCTGCGGCAAGGACGCGCGGAGCCGGGACAGCTCGCCGTTGGTGGCGATGCGCAGCGCCTGGAAGGTCTTGGTCGCCGCGTGCGTCTTGCCGTGACGGGCCGCCGCCGGCACCGCGCCGCGAATCGTGTCGGCGAGGTCGGCGGAGACCGTAAACGGGGTGACCGCGCGTCGGGCGACGATGGCGCGGGCGATGCGGCGCGCGTGGCGGTCTTCACCCAGGACCGCGATGGTTTCGGCGAGGTCAGCCTCCGAGAGGCCGTTGACCAGCTCCGCGGCGGTCGAGTCGGCGGTCGGCCCCATCCGCATGTCGAGCGGCTCGTCGGCGCGGAAAGAGAACCCGCGGCCGGAGCGCTCGAGCTGGTCGGAGCGGAGGCCTAGATCGTAGAGCGCCCCGTCGATACGGCTGATGCGCTCGCGGTCGAGAATTTCGCCAACCTCATCGCTCCACGCCTGGGCCAAGATCAGCTTAGGCGCGGCGCCGGCGAGACGCTCGGAGGCAATCGCGATCGCCTCGGGGTCCGCGTCGATGCCGACGATGACCGAGGGGCGGAAGCGCGCGGCGACGAGCGCCGCGTGGCCTCCCTGCCCCAGGTTCAGGTCGACGTAGACGCCGCCTTCCGGGAGATTGAGGTGCTCGAGAACTTCGTTTGAAAGAACGGGCTTGTGGCCAGCGCGGGGTTCCATGGGCGCTAGATAGCTCCCACCTGACCCAGCTTCTCGGCCATGGCGTCGGCAGCCTTGGCGACCGACGACGCGTAGGACTTCCAGCGGGACTCGTCCCAGAGCTCGAGGCGGTTGTGCACGCCGGCGACGACCACCGACGCCTTGATGCCCGCGAACTCGCGCAGGTGCTCCGGCACGAGGATGCGGCCGGCCGAATCAATTTCGGTTTCGACCGCGCCCGCGAGCATGAAGCGCGCGAAGCCACGGGTGTCAGCCTGGCCCATGCCCAAGGCGCCGAGCTTTTCGGCGATGCCGCTCCAGCCCTTCTCGGGGTACAGGAAGAGGCAGCCGTCGAGGCCGCGGGTGACGACGACGCGCTTCCCCACCGCCTTGCGGAGCTTCGAGGGCAGGGTGAGGCGCTTCTTGTCGTCGAGCGCGTGGGTGTGTTCGCCGAGGAACATGGTTTTGGCTAGGTGGCTGAATGGTTTTTTCCGTTTTCTGGAATCCACCACTTTCTCCCACCTAGTTACTATTGTAACCCACAAGCCAACACTAGCGCCTACGGTTTTCCACAGAAAAACCTTCCGGCGAAAGGAAAAAGAAAAGAGCCGGCACCTGCGGTGCCGGCTCCGTTTTGCTCGATGGGTTAGCCCGAGCGCCGCGATCCAAACCTTTCGGTGGGACCGCTCCCGGGGCAGCTTTCGCCGCCCCCTACATTCGCCTAGCCAATCGGGCCAGGCGACGCCTCCCTTCAGGAGACATTTTCGTTTGAAAACTCTGTCGGGCGAATGCCCAAACGGAAATTTCTTACGAAGATAGGACCTCTCGCGAGGATTTTTATTTATCGGTCGAATTCGAGGAGGGGCGAACGCGCCCTTCCGTCCAGGAAGGCCCGAGCCTGATCTGCGGTCTCGCGGTGCGGAGACTGCGC
This sequence comes from Minisyncoccia bacterium, assembly GCA_044375695.1. Lineage (GTDB taxonomy): Bacteria > Patescibacteriota > Minisyncoccia > Phycocordibacterales > JAACPR01 > DATDYW01. The sequence goes on from JBILMG010000052.1 coordinate 2,959, forward strand.
CAGAATCTTAGCTTTCTCGCGCAGGGACATTCGGTCCCAGCGCGCCTGGTTTTCCTCCATCTCGGCGAGCTGCCGCTTGACCGATGGGTCGGTGAACGGGTCACCGCCTCCGTAGATCGTGAGGGCTGCCAAGATGGTGATGAATACGACAATAGAAGCAAAGAACGCTTTCATAGGTATTAAATGTAATCATATATAAATAATTTTGTCAAATATTGGCCGCCTTTGACGGCCTCCCCGGGCGCGGCGTAGCCTGGGCCTCGGCACGCTCCACCCAAATATGAAATACACCCTCAAAAGCATTCTTCTCCTCGCCATCTCCTGCATCATCGGCACGAAAGCCGTAATCCTCTCGGGCGCGGCCATTCTCTTTCACGCGATCTACCGCGCGACGCCGCGCGGGCGCCGCGCGCGAATCGCCAGGATCGAAGGAAAGATTCGGCGCCTGCAGGCCGACGCGGAAAGCCACGCTCAGCTCGCCCAAGACGCCAAACAGGCCCTCTCCAGGTTTCTGGACCAGTTCCCGAATAGGCAACCGGTGACCGAGGCCGACAGGCAGACCGCGGAAGAGCACCGAATGACCATCGCGGCAGAAGCCGAAGACGCCCGCGCCGACGAAGCCAAAATGAACGCCCTCCTGAAAGAGGCCGACAGGCTGCGGCGCTCGCTCGCCGGACGGCAGAACGAACCAGCCGACGTCCCGCTCTTCTGAAAAATGAGCCGCGCGCCCGAACGGGCGCGTGGCATTTCTTTTTCCAAAATTTTTACCTCCCCTACTCTTCCTTCTGGCGCGGGCGCATCAGCGGGAAAATCTGCGCCTCGCGCACCGACTTGCCGGCGAGGAAGGCGAAGAAACGCTCGGAGACGCCGAAGCCGAACGCCGGCGGCATGCCGTGCTCCATCGCCTCGATGTAGTCCCAATCCCCCATCTGCGCCTCGACGTCGCCCGCGTCGCGCATCGCCTGCTGGCGCTCGAAGCGCTCGCGCTGGTCGATTGGATCGTTGAGCTCGGAAAACCCCTTGCCCACCTCGGAGCCGCCGAGAATCACCTGGAAACGTTCGACGAC
>JBILMG010000021.1:0-14527 GCA_044375695.1 Minisyncoccia bacterium
CGCCTGGCGCACCTACGCCCGCGTCGCCGGAAGGGTAGGGCGCGAAGACGTTTTCCGCGCGCTCATCGCCGAGGCGCAGGCCGAGGGTAACCACGAGCGCGTCATCGGCTTCGCCGTCGAGCAGGCCGCGTCTAACCCGGCGAGCCCGAGCGCCAGGACGTCCCTCGCCAAGGCGCTGCTCGATGCCGGACGGTTCGAAGACGCCCTCGAGGTGCTCGACGAGGCGGCCCAGGATCTCCCCGCCGCCAAACAGGCTTTCGACGCGGCCCGCGCCGAGGTGCGACGAGCCCAGGCTGCGGCTGTCTCCGCTGGCGCTTGACATTTGCCGTAGCTTTGCTACACTGCCCGCGTGAGTGTTACGTGAGCGAGCAAGTTCGAATGTGAACGAAAGCCCCGCCGAAAGGCGGGGCTTTCGTACCTGAGTTTTTTGGCTTATTTCGGGTTTGGTTTGGACGATACGGCCGCGCCGATCTCGGATTTTCTTTTTTTGGGGCCTGCGGGGCAAAAATTCGACCTTTTCCGCAGAGGCTATAATTCTTCCATGCTAAAGCCGACAAAAATTACCGCAGAGGTAGAGGTGGCCCGAGACCGCGATCGTTCGGCCACCATCCGGGCGACCGTGGAAACTCCAGACGGCAGGTCCCATGAATGGGTCTACTCCAAGACGCCGGACGCGGTCATAGTGCTCGCCTTCGATGCCGCTGGGCGGCTGGCGGTTAAGCGCGAGTGGCGTCTCGGCCGTAAAGATTTTACGTGGGAGCTTCCGAGCGGTTGGGCGGGGAGCTTGGATCGCCCCGTCGCGCCGGCCGAAGCCGCGGAGCGCGAGCTCCGAGAAGAGGTTGGGGTAACGGGGCAGCTGCGGAAGATTGGCGAATTCTTTCAGAGCAATCACGCCACCACCAAGTTTCACGTTTTCGTTGCCGAGCAGCTGCGCGAGGCGCCGCTGCCGCCGGACGAAGACGAGCACGTGGAGTCTTGCTTCCTCCCCCTCGATGCCGCGCGCGAGCGGCTGCTCCGCGAGCAGACTCCTGCCGCTCAGGTGCTCTGCGCGGTGGCTGTTTTTGACGCCGACGCGAACCGTCGCCGTCGGTAGCCTTTTCGCCGCTGGCCTGCGGTAAGGGGTGCCTAAGGCTATTTCCCCGTAAACTCTGGTCCGCCGGCGGAGGCCCTGCTACAATCGTCGGCGTAGGTTCTCCTCAGAATCGGCCGGCAGTTGCACTCACTTATCACATTCAAGGAGCTCGCTCTGCCGGCCGATTCTGCGGAGAACCAAACGCGCCACCCGAAAGGGCGGCGCGTTTTTTATTTTTTCTCGCCGCAAAACTTTGCCGCGAAAAATTCTCCGCTCGCGCCCGCTCCGTTTTCTTTTTTGAAAACGCGCGCCAACGAAAAACTAAAAAATATTTTCGCGCGAGAAAGTTACGGCGCGCGCGTGAAATTTTTTTCTCGCGCGAAAATATTTTTCGCGAACAAAAAATATTTTCGCGCGAGAAAAAAAAGTTATCCACACAATTCGCGCAAAAAAATTTTACGCGCGCGTCTGCGTGTCCGATAATTGTATTCGTCTGAGGTCGACTTTTAGAAGACACGAACCGCGCGAGAGCAATTCACTCGAAAGAGTTCGAAGAGCAGGAGCGTAAAAAAAATGGCGACGAAGAAGAAGACCGTCAAGAAGGCGACCAAGGCTAAGAAGCCGGCTGCCAAGAAGAAGGCCACCAAGGCCAAGAAGACCTCCAAGAAGCGCTAAGCTTCTTGGCCGAGAAATCGGTCAGGTTTTCGGAGAGCGCTAGCCGCAAGGTCGGCGCTCTTTGTTTTTTCGATACCTGCCCGAACCTTTGGCAATCTCGCCTAGGCGGGGTCCGCGTGATAACCTGCGGCCCATGTCTATTCTGACCAGAATCTTCGGCGACGGCTCGGCGGGGACGCTGCGCCGCCTGCGCGCGGCCGCCGAAAAGGTGGCGGCTTTCGAGCCGGCGCTCCTCTCGCTGTCAGACGAAGCGCTCAAGGGTAAGACCGCCGAGCTCCGGACGCGCCTCGCCGGAGGCGAGACGATCGACAGCCTCGCCCACGAAGCCTTCGCCGTTGTTCGCGAGGCGGCGCGTCGAACCCTCGGCGAACGCCACTACGATGCGCAGATCATGGGCGGGCTCGCCATTTTTGGCGGCGCGGTCGCCGAGATGCGCACCGGCGAAGGAAAAACTTTGGTGGCTACCGCGCCGGCCTACGTCGCCGCGCTCGAGGGCCGGGGCGTGCACCTCGTCACCGTTAACGACTACCTCGCGCGCCGCGACGCCGCCTGGATGGGGCAGGTGTACCACGCGCTCGGCCTCTCCGTGAGCGTCATCGATCACGGCGGCGCCTACCGCTACGACCCGACCGCAACCTCCGCTCTCGCCGACGAGACCCGCGACGAAACTGGCGGCGTGCGCGTCGCCTACGACTTCCTGCGCCCGTGCTCCCGCCGCGAGGCTTACGAGGCCGACGTCACCTACGCCACCAACTCTGAGCTCGGCTTCGACTACCTGCGCGATTCGCTCGAGCACGACCCGGCGCAGCTGCGCCAGCGCGAGCACGCCTTCGCCATTGTCGACGAGGTCGACTCTATCCTCATCGACGAGGCTCGCACGCCGCTCATCATTTCTGGTCCCGCTCAGGAACCAGAATCCCTCTACCGCACCTTCGCGCAGGTGGTGGCCACCTACGTCGAGGGCGAAGACTACGAGGTCGACCAGAAGCACCGCTCGGTCGCCGTGCTGCCGTCGGGTATCGAGAAGGCCGAGCGGGCGCTCGGCCAGGGCGGCTTCTACACCGAGCGCGGCGTGAAGCTTGCCCACCACCTCGAGAACGCGCTGCGCGCTAAGGCGCTCTACCGCCGCGACAAGGAGTACGTCGTGCGCGAAGGCGAGATTGTCATCGTCGACGAGTTCACCGGCCGCATGCAGCCGGGCCGTCGCTGGTCGCAGGGCCTCCACCAGGCGGTCGAGGCTAAGGAAGGGGTCGTCGTGCGCCGCGAATCGCGCACCTACGCCTCCATTACCTACCAGCACTACTTCAAGCGCTACCGCCGGCTCGCCGGCATGACCGGCACCGCCATGACCTCGGCCGAGGAATTCCTCAAGGTCTACGGCCTCGACGTGATTGCCGTGCCGACGCACCGGGCGCCGCAGCGCCTCGACCGCGAAGACCTGGTCTTCCGCACGGAGGCGGGGAAGTGGACCGCCGTGGCTCGCGAGGTAGCGCGCGTGCACGCGACCGGCCGCCCGGTTCTCGTTGGCACCGCGGCTATCGATCAGAACGAGATTGTCTCCGCCAAGCTCCGCGCCGCCGGCGTGCCCCACGAGGTGCTCAACGCCAAGAACCACGAGCGCGAAGCCGAGATTATTTCCCGCGCGGGCGAGAGGGGCGCCGTTACCGTGGCGACCAACATGGCCGGCCGCGGCGTCGACATCAAGCTCGGCGGCCTGCCGTACGAAGAGGCGAAGCGCCAGGAAGTAGCGGCCCTCGGCGGCCTCTTCGTCCTCGGCACCGCCCGCCACGACGCCCGACGCATCGACAACCAGCTGCGCGGCCGCGCCGGCCGCCAGGGCGACCCCGGCGAGACCGTATTCTTTGTCTCGCTCGAGGACGAGCTGATGGCGCGCTTCGCATCGCCGTTCGTTGGCGCCATGATGGCCAAGCTCCAGATTCCCGAGGATGAGCCGATTCAGGCCCGCATCGTTTCTAAGTCTATCGAGTCCGCGCAGACCCGCGTCGAGGGCGCGCACTTTGATTCCCGTAAGTCGCTGCTCGACTACGACACCGTCGTGGCTACCCAGCGCGACGCCATCTACACCCGCCGCCGCGGTCTCCTTATGGCCGAGGGCGAGCAGGTGTTTCTCGCCGCAGCCGCGGCGGCAGGCGAGGGCGGCGAGGCCCTCGTGGCCGCCGTCCGCGCGCGTCTCGGCGACGCCGCCCTGCGCGAGGTTCGTCGCGCGGCGCTCGCGGCTATCGACCGCAGCTGGATTGACCACCTCGAGCTCATGGACTACCTGCGCTCGAGCGTCTCGCTCAAGGCGTGGGGCCAGCGCGACCCGCTCGTCGAGTACCAGCGCGAGGGCCGCCGCCTCTTCGAGGAGATGGAGGCGACCGTGGTGGCGCGACTCGCCGGCGTGCTCCAGGCTATCGCCTCGGCGCCCGCGCCCGCCGCGCCGACCGATGCCGTTGTGGAGATTGCCCGCGCGGCGGTGGCGCAGGCGGCCGGTCGCGACGACGCTTCGGACGCCGCCACCCAGGCCCGAATCGGCCGCAACGACCTCGTCACCGTGGCCCGGGGGCAAGAGCGCCAGACCCTCAAGTGGAAGAAGGCCGAGGCGCTTCTCGCCGAAGGCTGGAAAATCGAAAAAATCGGCTGATTCGTCGCGCCTCGCGTGGTAGCATCACGGGCGTGAAAGCCATTCGGCTAAGCCTCCCTTTCGTCGCCGTCGCGTTTGGTCTGGCCGCGGCGGCCGCCCCGTGCCCGGCGCAGGCCGCCGTTAAGACTGGGGCCGACGTCCGGGTGGGGGAGGCCGAGGCGCTCGAGGGGAACGCGTACGTGGTCGCGGGACGTTCCGAGGTAGCCGGTGACGTGTCGGGCGACCTCGTGCTGGTCTCTGCCGCGGACGCCATCGTCTCCGGGGCCGTTTCGGGCGACCTCACGGTTCTCGGGTACCAGGCGGTAATTTCGGGTCAGGTTGGCGGCGACCTTCGGGTGGTCGGCGGCTTCGTCACGGTTTCTGGGAAAATTGACGGCGACCTCGTGGCCGCGGGCGGCCGCGTGGCGGTCTTGCCGACTGCTACGGTCGGCGGCGACCTCGTGGCCGCGGGCGGCAGCTTCGTTACCGAAGGCGCGGTCGAGGGAGGGGTGAACCTCTTGGCCGGCGACGCTTCGATTGGCGGCCGCCAGGGCGGCGGCACCGTCACCGCTACAGCCGTCACCTTCCTGTCGGGGGCAACCGGCGGCAGCCTGTCTTACTACGCGCAGGAGCCGGCAACCTTTCAGCCGGACGTAGCGCTCCCGACGCCGGCCTACAACCAGATTCCGCCAATCTCCGAGATTGGCCCGGTGAAGAGCGCCATTCTTTCTTTCTTGACCCTGTGGCGCTTCTTTTCCTTCGCCTCCACTTTGATTCTCGGCCTCGCGCTCGCCTACGGCGCGAAGGTCTTCTCGCAGGAGGTTGCCGAGATTGGTTCGCGCGGCGTGTCCTCCTTCTTCGGGAGCGCGCTCGCCGGCCTCGCGACGCTCATCGTGCTGCCGCTCGTCTCGCTCCTCGCGGTCGCGAGCATCTTCGCCCTGCCGCTCGGCGTGCTGGGGCTCCTCGCCGCGGCTGCGGTCGTCGTGCTCGCCTCGGCTTTCGGCGCCTTGGTCGTGGGCTTCGCGGTTGAGCGCGCCCTGCGCCGCGGCGGAGACGTTACGGTTTCGTACCGCGCCGTCGGCTTCGGCGCCGTCGCCGTGGCGCTGCTCGATCTCTTGCCTGGCGGCTCCATCGCCAAGCTCCTGGTGGCGCTGGTTGGCGTCGGCGCCGCGTCCCGCGCCATCAGCCGTCGCCTGCGCGGGGAGGGGTGGAGCATCGACACGGTGCTCGCGCGTTGGGGCGGCGCCGGCGGCGCGAGGTAGCCAGTAAAAAGAAACAATGAAAGCGGTAACACACAACGGACGGTGCCACGCTGACGACCTTTTCGCCGCGGCGGCGCTGCAGCTAAAGTTCGGCGAATCTATCGAGATTCTCCGCGCGCGCGACGAGGCGCAAATCGCGGCCGCGGACATTGTCTTCGACGTCGGCCACGTCTACTCGCCGCGCGACCGCCGCTTCGATCACCACCAGCCCGGCGGCGCGGGCACCCGCGAGAACGGGATTCCGTACGCGGCCTTCGGCATCGTGTGGAAAGAGTTTGGCGAGGATATCTGCGGCTCTGCCGCCGTGGCCGCCGAGGTGGATTCCCGCCTCGCCCAGCCAATCGACGCTACCGACAACGGCTTCACCATCTCCGTGCCGAAGCCGGACATGCCGTCCGAGTTCGTCTTCGACAGCATCGCGCGCGCCTTCTGCCCGTCTTGGCTTGAAGACGAAACCGGGCACGACGCCGCTTTCTTCGAGGCGTTGCCGTTCGCGCGGCGAATCCTCGAGCGCGTCATCGCCCACGCGGCGGCCAAGGTTAAGGGCAACGAGCTTGCCGCCGCAGACTACGCCAAGAGCGCGGACCCGCGCCTCCTCGTCCTCGAGGGTCCTTACCCGAGCGGCGCGGTCACGAAGGCGCACCCCGAAATTCTCTTCTCCGTTTCTCCGGACGTGTTCGCCGGCCGCTGGAACCTGCGCACCGTGCAGGACGCGGAGTACGTCAACCGTAAGCCGCTGCCCGAGGCTTGGGCGGGTCTCCGCGGCGCCGAGCTCGAGGCCGCCACCGGGGTTCCGGGCGCCTCCTTCTGCCATCGCGGGCGCTGGTTCTGCGCCGCGACGACCCGCGAGGCCGCCCTCGCGCTCGCGGCGCTGGCCCTTGCCGACTAGCGATTTCGCCGCTAGGGTCGGCCGGAATGAAGCAGCAGCTATACACCGTAATTCGCGGCGAGGACGGAGAGGTCAAGGAGCTCCAGTTCTGGTTCGTCCAGGGATCGCCAAGCCTGGCGCAGCTCCAGGCTGTCGCCGAGAAGGCTTGGCCGCAGGTTTTTCGCGACTCTCCCGAGCGCATCGTCTTCGAGCCTGGCATCGTGAGCTTTCGGGCCTACGTCTCCGAAGCCCCTCACGCCCTGCCGCTCGTTGAAGAAATTGTCCCGAAAACTTGACGCCCCTCCTGGGGCGCTTTCTTTTTGGCCCCGAAAAGGTAGAGTGCCCGCTACCTATGCTTATCGACGAAATTGAGCTCCGACTCGAAGCCGGCAAGGGCGGCAACGGCGTTGTCCGCTGGCGCCACGAGAAGGGGATTGATATGGGCGGCCCCGCGGGCGGCGACGGCGGCGACGGCGGCGACGTTTTCGTCGTTGGCCGCTCCGACGCCAACCTGCTCCTGCGCTACCGCCAGGAGAAGGTGTTCCGCGCGCAGCCGGGCGGCGAAGGCGAGTCCGGCAAGCGTCACGGGGCGAACGGCGACGACCTGATCCTCGAGCTCCCGCTCGGCTCGGTCGTGACGAACCGGTCGACCGGGCGCTCTATCGAGCTGCTCGACAAGGATGTGCCGATTAAGGTGCTTTCGGGTGGCCAGGGCGGCCTCGGCAACGACCGCTTCAAATCGTCCATTAACCGCTCCCCGCAGCAGTCGACGCCGGGCGGCGCCGGCGAGGAGGCTGATTTCCTTATTGAGCTCCGCCTCATCGCCGACGCTGGACTGGTCGGCTTGCCGAACGCCGGCAAGTCGACCCTCCTCAACGCGCTCACCGGCGCCGTCGCCAAGGTCGGCAACTACGCTTTCACCACGCTCGACCCGAACCTCGGTGTCCTCTACGGCAAGGTGCTCGCCGACCTGCCGGGCCTCATCGAGGGCGCGGCCGAGGGCAAGGGGCTCGGGCAGAAGTTCTTGCGCCACGCCTCGCGCACGCGCCTCTTGGTGCACTGCGTGTCGCTCGAATCCGCCGATCCAATCGCCGATTACCGCGTGGTGCGCCAGGAAATTGAGTCCTGGGAGAACGGCGCCCTCGCGAAGAAGCCCGAAATGGTCGTGCTCACCAAAACCGACGCGACCGACGAGGCCGGCATCGCCGCTGCGGTCGCCGCTTTCGAGGCTGCCGGCGTGGCTAACGTAGCCGTTTCGACCGCCCTCGACGACGATTCGGTCCGGGCGCTCGGCAGCCGCATCGTGGCCGTGCTCGACGCTCCGGAGGCTTAATTTTGAAAGAAATAAGCCGCCGCCCAGAGGGCGGCGGCTTCTTTTTTGGCGACGGCGGGGCGACCTGCGGGCTGTGGATAAAAAGCCCTTTATTTTTAGGGGTCTGGGGGTAGGGGGCGTATAATTTGGTGCGGCTTTGATCTGGAATCCTCGGTCGCGACCGTTTCCAGGCAGGCTTTGACCATAAAATTAACCTTAGCTTTCGAAAGCAACTTTCTATGAAGAAGACTCAGAAGGGTTTCACCCTCATCGAGCTCCTGGTGGTTATCGCCATCATCGGTATCCTCGCCTCTGTCGTGCTCGTGAACCTCAACGACGCGCGCGATAAGGGCACCGACGCCAAGATTAAGACCACCCTCTCGAACGTCCGCTCTGCGGCCGAGATTGTCGCCGACGGCGGCTCCTACGCCACCGTTTGCGCCGACGCCAAGGTCACCGACATGCTCGGCAGCCTCGGCGTGACCACCGCCTGCGAAGACTCTGCTACCGGCTGGGCTGTCTCTGCAGACCTCCCGGGCGGCGACTTCTGGTGCGTTGACTCGACCGGCGCGGCGACCTCCACCAGCGCTGGCCAGGGTTCGGGTGACGTCACCTGCTAGTTCTAAGTTTCTCTCGAAAGGGGTCCCGCGCGAGCGGGTCCCTTTCTTTTTTCTGGTCGCCGGCGGGCGCGTAGTACAATCTCGCCGTGAGCATCGAAACCATTTTCATCGCCGCGCTCGGCCTCATCGTCGGCAGCTTCCTCAATGTGGTCATTTGCCGCCACGGCACCGGCCGCTCGATTGGCGGCCGCTCGGGGTGCCTGTCGTGCGGCAAGACGCTTCAGCCGCTCGAGCTCGTGCCTCTCTTCTCGTGGCTCCTGCTCCGCGGTCGCTGCCGCCGCTGCGACGCTAAGGTTTCGGCGCAGTACCCGCTGGTCGAGCTCGGCGGCGCGCTCGCGTTCTCGCTCGCGTACCTGGCGCACCCGTTCCTCTCGGTGTCGGCGCACCAGGTGGCTGAAGCCGCGGCTTTCGCCTTCGCCGCCGCGGCGCTCTCGTCGCTGGTGGCGATTGTCGCCTACGATCTGCGGCACAAAATTATCCCGGACACCTTCTCGGCGTTCCTCGCCGTCGCGGCGCTCGGGCGCATTCTCGCGCTCGGCCTCGCCTACGGCGTGCCCGCGTCTGGCTGGGCGATGGCCCTTGTCGCAGGCCCCGGTATGGCGCTGCCGCTCTACCTGCTGTGGGCGGTTTCCCGGGGGCGCTGGATGGGGCTCGGCGACCCCAAGCTCGCGCTCGGGTTGGGTTGGCTGGTCGGCCTTTCGGGCGCCGCGGTCGCCCTCTTCCTTTCGTTCGTGATCGGGGCGCTCCTCGGCGGCGGCGCGGTCCTGTGGAACCGTCTCCGCCGGCGTCGCGGCGGGCTTGGCCTCACCTCCGAAATTCCGTTCGCTCCCTACCTGGCGCTCGGCGCGGCTATCGTTTTCCTTTCGGGCTGGGGCGTACCCGACCTCCTCGACGCGGTCGCCCGGATTTCCGCGCCGGTGCTCGATCCTCTGGTCGAGCCAATCGTCTTCAGGGTCTACGGCCTCTAGCTGTGGGCGCGCGCCCAGCGGGCGCGCGCCCCGCCGTGCGACAATTGGCGGCGTGAAAAGATCTGCCCCGTCCGCCGGCTTCACCATTATCGAGATGATGGTCGTCATCACGATTATTGCCATTCTCTCGGCAACCATCGTGGGGAACTACGGCAGCTTCCGCTCGGCGACCGTTGCCACCAACATGGCCTACGAGGTCGCCGCTACCCTGCGCCAGGCGCAGCTCTACGGCCTCGGCGTGCGCGTCGGCATTGCGACCGGCCCGCAGAGCGACACCTACGGCGTAGAGTTTTCATCGGACTCGCCTGACTACTCAATCTTTCGCGACGAGGACACCGCCGTCGATGCGAACGGCAAGTGCATCGACGGCGGCTGCGACGGCAGCTGCGGCGGCCCGGGCAGCCCGTGCAACTGCGATGACCCCAACAGCGAGTGCGTCGAGCACGTGCGCATGCTGCAGCAGGTGGAGGTCATGGCGCTGTGCGCGGTCGACACCGCGGCGATCCAGACGCCGAACCTGCTCGCCAGCTACTGCAACCAGAAGGTGCTCTCGGCCACCTTTACCCGCCCGAACCCCGAGAGCGTGGTGCGGTCGAGCGCCTCTGTTGGAGGAGTGCCGAGCGGCCCGCCCGGCGACGCGGACGGCTCGTTCGGCCTCGGCGGCATTGTGATCCGCGGCGGCACCCACTGCCGCCTGGTGCGGGTGTACGAGAATGGCCAGCTCTCGGTCGAGGGGCTGTCGACGGCTGACGTCGACGGGACGCAGTTCGAGACCGAGTGCACCAGCGAGTAGCCAAAAGTATGCGCGCCAAGAAAACCGCCAAAGGCTTCACCCTCATCGAGCTCCTCGTGGCTATTGGCATTTTTTCCGTGGTGGTGATCATCGTCGCCGGCGCCATCACCTCGGTAATCAGCGCCAACCGTCAGGCGCAGGTAATCACGTCGGTGGTCAACAACCTCAACTTCACGCTCGAGTCTATGACCCGCGCCATCAAGACCGGCTCGGACCTAGACGTCGCCGTTACCAGCGGCGTCTGCGGCGAATCGGTCTCGCTCACCGACGCCCGCGGCCGCGACATCGCCTACTCGCTCGCCTCCACGACCGTGGCGCTCACCGTCAACGGCGTGACTAGCCCGATTACGGCCCCAGAAATTAAGATTAAGAACCTCGAGTTCTGCCGCCTGGCCGGAGACCAGCCGGCGGTGCTGTTCACCGTTTCGGGCGTCATGGAGCTCGCGGGCGGCACGACGCGCTCGGAGTTCCACGTGCAGTCAACCGTGGCGCAGCGTGGCCTGCAGATTCCCACCAGCTAGCCCATGAAAAACAAACGCAAGAATTTGGCGCGGCGGGTATCGGGAGGCTTCACCATTCTCGAGACCTTGGTCGCGATTGCCATCCTGGTCATCGCCATTACGGGGCCTATGGTGTTCGCCCAGCAGTCGCTGCGCGCGGCGCGGCTCTCGCGCGACCAGGTGACCGCGTTCTACCTGGCGCAGGACGCCATCGAGTTCGTGAAGCACATTCGCGACGAAAACTCGCTGACCGACTTCCGCTCGAACTGGCTCGTCGGGCTCGAGGAGTGCTTCGCCACCGACGCAGACCTAGACATTGGCGGCTGCCAAGTTTCGACCCCAGAGTGGGGCGGCGGCTCGACCGGCGGCGCGGTCGATGCCTGCCCGAACTCGGCGGTCTGCCCGCTGTACGAGGAAGATACCAACGGCGGCGCCGGCCGCCTGTACGGCATCTTCGGCGGCGGCGCGAACCAGTCTCGCTTCTCGCGTCGCGTCAAAATAATGACCCCGGAAGGCGATGATCCGGCCGCCGAGACGGAAGAGGTTATCGTGGAGGTACGCGTCTCCTGGAACACGACCGGCATCGACTCGGACCGCGAGGTCCTCGTGCGCGAGCACATTTACAACTGGATTCAGTAGCATGAGCGAACGGAGCCAAAATCGACGGGGCGGCGCGAGGGCGGGCTTCGTGCTGCTGTACGCGGTGATGACCTCGACCATCATCCTGGCGGTCGGCGTTTCTATTATTTCAATCGCGCTCAAGCAGCTCTCTATTTCAACTTTGGGCCGCGAGTCGCAGTACGCCTTCTACGCCGCCAACACCGGCGCCGAGTGCGCCCTCTACTGGGACTTCCACGGCGTCCTCAAAGACGTGGCGGGCACCACCGACGGCGCGGCCTACGAGCGTTTGGCCGTGTTCGAGAACCCCTTTCTTTCGGCGAACCCTATCGACGGCGCCCAGCGGGAGGTGGCAGCTGATATAGATAAGGCAGAAGTTGTGTGCGCGCGCACGCCGCTAATGGCCAACATTGACCCGGCTGGCAACTCGAGCAACCCGGACGGCATTAACGATAGCTGGCAGGAGCTCGATTGCGCAGGCGGCCCCGATGTTTGCCAGCAGACATCGTTCACTATTTTTCTCGGCAGGAACCCCGACGGCAGCATCGACCGAGAGGGCGCCTGCGCCCGCGTGACGGTCGAGAAGGTTAAGGGCTCATCTTCCGGCGGCGTCTTCTCGCCGAGCTCTTCCGGCGCCAACATGGAGACCACCGTCGACTCACGTGGCTACAACTACTGCTCGGGTGACAATACCCGCCGCGTCGAGCGTGGCCTCAGGTTTACGTACTAAGCGTCTGCTGCCGGGGGGCTCGGGTAAAGGGCCGGTTCCGCTTCGCGGAACCGGCCCTTTACGTATAATGCCCGCGTGAGCAAAAAGCCCCTCTCCCGCGCCGAGGCCCTTGGCCGGCTACCCCAGCTGCGGGCGGCAATCGACCGCCACCGCTACCTGTACCACGTCCTAGACCGCGCCGAGATTTCGGAGGCGGCGCTCGATTCGCTCAAACGGGAGCTCGCCCTAATCGAGGCGGCGTACCCCGATCTCGTCACCCCCGATTCGCCGTCGCAGCGCGTCGCCGGTCGTCCGCTCGACGGTTTCGAAAAGGTGAAGCACGAGGTAGCCCAGTGGTCTTTCAATGACGTCTTCAACGAGGCGGAGCTCCGCGCCTGGGACGAGCGGGTGCGCAAGGGGCTCATCGCCGCCGGCTACAGAGCCGAAAACATCCCGTACTCAGCCGAAGAAAAAATCGACGGGCTCAAGGTGGTGCTCACGTACCGCGACGGGCTCCTGCTTACGGCCGCCACCCGCGGCGACGGCGCCGTCGGCGAGAACGTGACCGCGAACGTGCGCACCATCGAGTCCGTGCCGCTCTCGGTCGCGGAGAGCGGCGAGATTATCGTCGAGGGCGAGGTTTACATGAAGAAAGACGAGTTCGACCGGGTGAACGCGGAGATCGTCGCCGCGGGCGGCGAGCCCTACGCGAACCCGCGCAACCTCGCCGCGGGCACCCTGCGCCAGCTCGACCCGAAGATCGTCGCCGGGCGGCGCCTCTCCTACGTGGCCTACGACCTCGCGCGTGACGAGAACCCAGCCGGGCAAAAAATTGAGACGCAGACCGACGAGCTCGAACGCCTCCAGGCTCTCGGCTTCCCGGTTAACTCCCGGCGCGAGCGCTGCGCCGGCATCGAGGGCGCCATCGAGTTCTGGAAGCGCGCCGAGGCGCGTCGCGACGAGGTGCCGTACTGGATCGACGGGGTGGTGCTCAAGGTCGATGCCCGCGCCGGCCAGGACGCGCTCGGCTACACCGGCAAGGCGCCGCGCTGGGGTATCGCCTGCAAGTTCGCCGCCGAGGAGGTCACCACGGTCGTGGAGTCAATTGCTTTCCAGGTTGGCCGCACCGGCGTCGTGACGCCGGTGGCGCACCTCTTCCCGGCCGAAGTGGCCGGCACCACCGTCTCGCGCGCCACGCTGCACAACGAAGACCAGATCGCGCGGCTGGACGTGCGCGCCGGCGACACCGTAGTGCTGCGCAAGGCCGGCGACATCATTCCGGAAATCGTGCGCGTCCTCCTCGAGCTGCGGCCCAAAAATTCTAAGCCGTTCCGCTGGCCCGAGACCATTCCCGAGTGCGGCGGCGACGGCCGTATCGAGCGGGTGCCGGGCGAGTCGGCGTGGCGCTGCGTGATCCGCGATTCGCGCGGCATCCTGCTGCGCCGCATCAGCCACTTCGCCGGACGCGGCGCCTTCGACATCGACGGGCTCGGCCCCAAAGCGGTCGGCGCGCTCCTCGATGCCGGCCTCATTTCGGACGAGCCGGACATTTTCACGCTCGAAGAGGGCGACGTAGCCGAGATGCCCGGCTGGGGCGAGCTCTCCGCCAAAAACTTGGTAGCCGCGATTAACGCCTCGCGCCGGCAGCCGCTTTCAAGGCTCCTCATCGGCCTGTCGATTGACGGGGTAGGGGAGGAGACCGCGATCGATCTCTCGCGAGCCTTCGTCTCGATTGAGAGGCTGCGCGCCGCCTCGCCGGAAGAAATTGAAGCTATTCGCGGCGTCGGGCCAACCGTGGCCGCTTCTGTCCGCGCCTGGTTCGACGATTCGAGCAGGGCGGCGCTCTTGGGGCGACTCCTGGCCGAACTCGAAATTTTTGCGGACGAGGCGGCGCCGTCCGCCGGGCCGCTCTCGGGAAAAACTTTGGTGGTTACCGGCACCCTGCCGACGCTGTCCCGCGACGAGGCTAAGGCGCTCATTCGCCGCGCCGGCGGACAGGTCTCGGAGTCTGTTTCCAAAAAGACCGACTACCTCGTGGCGGGCGAAGCAGCCGGCTCCAAGCTCGAGAAAGCCGAAAAGCTCGGCGTGCCAGTAATAGACGAGGCGGCGTTCCGGGGGCTCTTCGGCTGATCTTTGTTCTGACGCGCTTGGCGCTTCCAGCCTCTTGCCGCCTCTGCTAGTATCGCCGGACATGATTACCGCCGCCGATATCGAGCGCCTGGCCGAGCTCTCCCGCATCGAGGTGGGGGCAGATGAGGCTGCTCGCCTCGCCAAAGACGTCGAGGGGATTCTCGGTTTCGTGGCAACGGTTAAAACCGCCGCGTCACTGGCTCCCGAGGGGGTGGACTACGGCTTCGCACCGGTTGATGGCCTGCGTCCGGACGAGGGCGCCGAGGCGGCGGGGAAGAGCCGCGAAGCCCTCTTGGCCGAGGCGCCGAAAGCTCGCGACGGCTTCGTTGAGGTGCAGAAGGTTCTCGGCGGTCGCGGCGGAGAAGCGTAGGAAAATT
>JBILMG010000029.1:0-9110 GCA_044375695.1 Minisyncoccia bacterium
CCGTGGGGCGCCGCCGCTTCTCTCTGTCTGGGTTCCTAGTCCTCGATCTCCTTGAGCGCCTCCTCGATTTTGTCGTTGGCGTCGTCGATGTGGTCCTTCACCTCGTCCCAGTCTTCGTCGTCGTAGGCGTCTTTGGCGTCGTCAATGGAATCTTCGGCGTCGTCGAGCAGGTCCTCCGCGTCGTTGGTGTCGCGGTCTTCGTCCTCGGCCTCATCGAACTCGTCGCGCGCGTCGTCGAGCTCTTCCTCGGCTTCGTCGATCAGGCGCGAGGCCTCTTCTTCGTCGGACTCATTTTTCTTGCCGCCGTCGTCTTCGATCTCGTCCTCTGAGTCGTTCGCCAGGTCTTCGCCGTCCTCAGCGTACTTCTTGGCCTCGGCGTAATCTTCCGCCAGGTACGCTTCGTACCCCTTAAAGATTTCATCGAGCGCGTCTTCGATCATTTCCTTGGCGTCGTTGGTGTCGCGATCGTCATCTTTGGCATCCTCGTAGGAATCGATGGCGTCGTAGTAGGCGGCTTTAGCCTTCTTGAGCGCGGCGCGGGCCTGGCTCGCCTTCGCCGCGTCAGCCTTGGCGGGGGAAGCCGACGAAGAGGCTGGCGTGGCAGGGGTGGCGGGGGAAGGCGTCGGCGAGGTCGGGGTGGCCGGCGCCGCGACGAGCGCGCGGTACTTCGCCTGGGAAACCGGTCCCCAGGTGCCCGAAATCGGCAC
The DNA here is from genome assembly GCA_044375695.1 of Minisyncoccia bacterium. Taxonomy (GTDB): domain Bacteria; phylum Patescibacteriota; class Minisyncoccia; order Phycocordibacterales; family JAACPR01; genus DATDYW01. The sequence goes on from JBILMG010000029.1 coordinate 708, forward strand.
GATGCCGTTGGCGGTCTGCCACTTCTTCACCGCGTCGCGCGTCTTCTCGCGGTAGAGCGAGGTTTCGTTGCCGGGAGAGCCGACGCCGGAGGTGGCGACGGTGAAGCCTTCGGCGTTGAGGTACCGCTGCAGGCAGCGCACCTCTTCGCTGGTCGAGCCGAGCTCGAGCGTCTTGGTGAAGGAGCACTCTGCCGCGCCGGCGGCCAAAGAGGGGATGGCCGCGAGGGCGGCCGCGGCGAGGGCGTAAATCTTCTGGCGATTCATTGACGTTCCTTAAGTGGTAACGCTCAAATTCTAGCAGAGGGTTGCCGCTGCGCTTAAAAAGAAAAGCGCCACCCGTTTCGGGTGGCGCCAGATTTCATCCTAGAGCAGCGATTACGAATGTTCGGGCAGGAAGCCGAGCTTGCGCAGCGTCTCGGCGTCGCGCGCCAGGCACTCGACCCCTACGACCTCGGTGTCGCAGATTTTGCTCGGCAACTTGAAGGCTTTGATGACAGACCCGTCGAACGGCTCATCGCCAACGAGGCAGTCGTCGGCGAGACATTCGGCGGCGTTCTTCGCGTAGAGCTCAAAATCAATGCCGCGCGGCACGTCGAGCGGGCTGCGCCCTACGTTCGCGAACTCCAGGTACTTCACCCGCAGCCCGTTCCTGACCATGTGGAGCAGGTCGTTGGCGTCGAGGCCGCGCGCGTGCGCGTGCCCCGTGTCCCACTGGATGGCGAGTGCCGGATAGCCAGCAATCAGCTCGGCGAGGAGCCGGAACGGATCAGGCGTGCCGTCTTCGGTAGGGTTCAGCGGCTCGAAGCAGACCCAATCGAGCCCCTCTTCTTGCCGGAGCTCATCCACCATCGCGATCCATTTGGCGAGCTCTTTTTTATCGAAGGAAGCGCGCTGGACCATGTGGTGAGTGTGCGTTGGGCCTACCATGCCGTTTGGCCCTACTCCGGCTAAGTAGAGCTTGCGCGCCAGGCGCATCTGTATCCGAAGCACCGCGCTGGCCGCGGCGAATTCCCGTAAAGGGTCAGGTCCCTGGCCGGCCATGAACCCGCAGATCAAGGAGGACATGCGGTGCCTCTTTAGCGCGGCGATGATGCCGTCGTGGTCTTCTGGCTGGGTGCACGCGGCGACGATGACCTGGCCGCCGTACCCAAACGACCAGTCGTGGGGAAGGGTGATGTCGAGGATTTCGGGGGTGACCGCCGGGCCGTGGGCCAGGCAGTGGGATAGAACAGTGTGGGGGAGCTTCATGTATTTGTATTCGGTTTTGTAGAACCAGGCTTCGGCGCATTGGCGCGGCAGCCCAAATTCCGCGTGACGCTACCCCGAAAGAAAGGCTTGTCAAACATTAGCCTCGGCTTGCGTCGCTTTTAGCCGGTGGTAGAACAGGGCCCATGAAACAGAAATTGATTGCCATCGGCGCGCTCGTGATTGCGGCTCTCGTCCTGTTCTTCCTCTTCGGCAAGGCGTCCGCCCCCGAGTCTGCCTCGACCGCGGGCGAAGGCGTCGCCGCGACCACCACGACCGCGACCACCACCGTCACCCTCAAGGACGGCACCACCGTCATTGTCCCGCCGGGTTCTCCGGTTCAGGCTGCCGCTCCCGCCTACTACTACAAGGGCTAAGCCTGTCTTCTGGCAGCGGCTGCGCGCGCCCGGAACCCGGGTGCGCGTTTTCGCGTTCGGCCAAGTCTGGTTTCTGTATAATGCCGCCCATGTTTTCAGCAATCGCCGTCGCCGTCGGTTTAGGTTTGTTGGTTAAAGGTGCCGACTGGCTCGTCTCGGGCGCGTCCGGGGTAGCCTCTCGCTTCGGGATTTCTCCGCTGGTAATCGGCTTAACCGTGGTCGCTTTCGGAACCTCGGCGCCCGAGCTGTCGGTGAACCTTCTCGCCGCCTTCGACGGCAACGACGCGATCGCGGTGGGCAACATTGTCGGCAGCAACATTGCCAACGTGCTCCTCATCCTGGGTATCGCCGCGATTCTCGCCCCGATGCGGGTTCAGAGGACGACCGTCTGGAAAGAGATTCCGATGAGCCTGCTGGCTGCGGCGGTCCTCTTCGCCTTCGGCGCCGATGTCTTCCTGGACGGCGCGCCGACAAACGTGCTCAGCCGCGCCGAAGCGCTCTCCCTGATTGGCTTCTTTGTAATCTTTCTCTACTACACCTTCGGCATCGCCCGAACCGGCCAGGACGCCGATTCGGCCGAGTCACCGGCCTTCTCGCCGCGCGCCCCTTGGCGCCTCGCGCTGCTCATTGTTGCCGGGCTCGCCCTCCTGATTGTCGGCGGCGGCCTCGTGGTCGACGGCGCTACCGCGATTGCCGCGGCGCTGGGTATTCCTGAGCGCATCATCGCGCTGACCCTCGTCGCGGTTGGCACCTCCTTGCCCGAGCTCGCCACCTCGGTCGTGGCGGCGCTGCGGGGCGAGGCCGACATCGCGGTGGGCAACGTTGTCGGCAGCAACATATTCAACATTTTTTGGATCCTCGGCGTGACCGGACTGATCCGCCCGCTGTCTTTTCCCGCCGGCTCTTCGTTCGACCTCGCCGTCCTGGTCGCCACGAGCCTCATCCTCTTCCTGGCGCTCTTCGTCGGCCGTCGGCACTCGCTCTGCCGTGGCGAAGGCGTAACCTTTCTCTTGCTCTACGCCGCTTACGTGACGCACCTGGCGCTCGCCTAGCGTACAATTGGCCGCGCATCCAGGTTAAACAAAAACAATGAAAGGCCACATCATCAACCTCGAGCAGGAAACCGTTGGCAACGCCGATTTCCGTCGCGTCCTCTACACCGGCAAGAACCTGCAGCTCGTGCTCATGTCCATTCCCGCTGGCGGCGAAATTGGCGAAGAGGTGCACGCCGAGCACGACCAGTTCCTCCGCGTCGACCAGGGGGCGGGGGAGGCGGTGATCGATGGCGTCACCACCGAAATTGCCGACGGCTGGTCGATTCTGGTTCCGGCCGGCGCCCGCCACAACATTCGCAACACCAGCGTGGCCGACCTCAAGCTCTACACGCTCTACGCGCCGCCCGAGCACAAAGACGGCACGGTGCACGCGACGGTGGCCGACGCGATGGCCGCTTCCGAGCACTTCGACGGGAAAACCAGCGAGTAGTTCACGGGAGGCCCTGCTAAACTGGTAGGGCCTTTACCATTTTCACAAAAAGATGAACCCCGACCAGATTCCGCCGGTGCCGCCGGTTCCGACCGCCGCCCCGGTCTCGACCCCTGTTGCCCCTGATCCGGTAGCGGCGGCTGCTCCCGCCGCGCCGGCCGCCGCGCCGCAGCCAGAAATTGTCACCATGGCCGCGCCGCGCCGCAGCCACCTCAAGACCATCCTCGCGGTCCTCGTCGTAATCATCTTGGCGGCCCTCGGCGCCGGCTACGCCTGGGCTTACCGCGGCGCGGAAACGGTGCTGCCGGCCGCTGGCCGCGCGCTCATCGAGGCCGGCACGGTGCGCACCGTCGCGAGCGTCGACATGACCATCGAGGCGCTGGGCGAGAAATTCAGCCTGTCTATGGATATGGAGGGAGACTCTGATCAGACCGATCCCGAGCGCCCCAAAATGCAGATGACCGCGAACGCCGAGTTCTACGGCGTGCTCATGGGCGGCGAGATGCGCCTGGTCGACGAGAACTTCTACCTCAAGCTCAACAAAATTCCTGGAGCCGCTATCGGCGGCGACCCACAGGTACAGGAGATGGTGGGGCAGTGGTTCTTCCTTTCGCTGGAGGACATCGCCACCATGACCGGAGAGCCTGTCGATTTCGGCGGCGAAGACGGTTCTGCCGAGGCGGCCGAGGAAGACCTCGCCCGTCTCGTGGATTCTGGCGCCGTTTCTTTCGGCGCCCCTTCCATTGCGAAGTTCGAGGGCGAGTACGTGCGCGAGTACGACGTTTCGCTCGACGCCGACAAGCTCGGAGACTTCGTTGTCGCCGAGGCGCGCGACGCGGCCACCACCACCGAATCGAAGGCGCTGGTCGACGAGCTCACGCCGGTAATCAGCGGCGTGATGCCAGCCCTGTCCCTCGCGGACGGCAAGGTTCGCGTCGGCCTCTTCTCTGGCCAGCTCCGCTCGGTCGAGGGAACCGTTTTCGTCGATATCGCGAAAATAGACCAGGCGGCTCTCGCCGCGGCTGCCGGCGAAGAGGTTCCGGAAGAGGAAATGGAAGGAAAGCTTTCCGCTAAGTTCTCCGCGACCTACTCGCGCCACGGCGAGCCGGTCTCCGTCGAGGCTCCGACCGGCGCCACCTCGCTCGCCAATATTCTGAGCGCCACCGAGAGCTACATCTACGACGATGCCTCCGGCGCCTACTACGCCGAGGGCGACCCGTACGCGCCGGGCAACTCCACCTACGGGGAGATTCGCTAGCGTCCGGTTGAGTCAAAAAGAAGAGCCGGCGCCCCAGGGCGCCGGCTCTTCTTTTTGACTCTTACCTAATTCCCGAATCGCAGCTCGCCGAGAACGTCGTGTCGCCGCCTTCGGTAACCGTGAACGTTTCTTCGCACCGAGGCAGAACCCGTCCGCTCGAAATTCGGTACGTGCCGGCCGGGAGCGTGGCGTAGAATTTGCCGGCGCTGACCTGGACAACGGTAACCTCACCGCCGTCCTCTGGTGCGATTCGCAGGTCGCCCTCGTAGTCTTCGGTGGGGCAGGGCTTGTCGAAGGTGGTCTCGTACGGGCAGATCGGGGCAAGGGTCACCGTGCCGCTCACAGTTCCTTCGCCCGGGCACGCCGCGAACGTGCAGCCGCGCGCGCCGTCTCGGCCGACGCCGCTGCCGTCGGGGCAAATTCGCGCGTCTTCGGTGCAGGCGACCGGCAGATCTCCGGTATCCGTCGCCTTTTTGGGGCACTCGAAGAACGCGCAGCCGTTCGCCGCATCTCGCCCGACGCTGCTGCCGTCGTCGCAGAGCTTCGCGTCCGCGGTGCAGACGCTCATCTTCGGGGTCTCCGGGCGGTTCGACCCTAGCGGGTTATCCGCCAGCTTGGCGAAGCGGCCGATCAGGTAGAGGGCGCCGATCGCGAGCAGGAAGATGACGATGAGCCCAAAGGCGAGTTTTTTCATGTCGCCACTCTATCGCGACCAGAAACCGCGGGGCAGGGATAGGCAGCTGTGGAAATTACCGCCCGGCCAACGTTCGGGCCTTTAAACGTAAGGCGACGTAGGGCTTTTGGGGCACCGCCAGGCCGGGCGATTGACTTTCCCCCTACGTGTGCGAGAGTTGTATTTGTCAGAAGTCTGGCCCTTGGCCGTGCTAGTCCCACGGGCCCCAGGTCCCCGCTCTGATCGGAGCCACGACCCGTTCGGGCCCGTTAGATAAGGATAGTTCGACCAAATGTCCCAGCGCCTCTTTGTCGGAAACCTCCCGTTTTCGACCACCGATGACTCGCTCCGCCAGGCCTTCTCGGCTTGCGGCGAGGTTGTTTCCGCGTCTGTTGTTATGGATCGCGACACCGGCCGCTCCCGCGGTTTCGGTTTCGTTGAGATGGCCGATGATAACGGCGCCAACGCCGCTATCGACGCCTGGAACGGCAAGCCGCTCGACGGCCGCGCCCTCACCGTCAACATCGCGAAGCCTCGCGAAGACCGCCCGCGCTTCACCCGCGCCTAGGCCTTCGCGGCATCGCCGCGCGCAGAGCCGCCCTCACGGGCGGCTCTCGCTTTTGGTATAGTGGGCGAACTTATGGGTATGGAAAACGCGATGCCAGGAGATTTCTCAGCGGAGCCGCAGCCTGGTTCGGAGGGGGATCCTCTCCTGGCTGCCTTTGAAAAGTTCGCCGCGGCCGCCGGTGCGCGCAACACGCTCGACCGCCCCGAGGCGGTAGAAGCCGCCCTCGCCGCCCGGCGCGAAGAGTTCGAAAAGCTTGGTCCGGACGCCGGTGGGGAAATCGAAGCCTAGCCGCATTCCACCGGAAAATTTTTCCGATGGGGTTCGCCGCGTTGTCGCGTCTATTCCCGCCGGGCAGACCCTCTCCTACGGGGAAGTGGCGCGACTAGCTGGCAATCCGCGGGCGGCGCGCGCCGTCGGCGCCATCATGCGCCGCAATTTCGACCCAAAAATTCCGTGCCACCGCGTCGTTTCCGCCGACGGCAGCCCCGGCGGCTACAACCGCGGCGGCCCCGAGGCTAAGCGCCGTATCTTGGCCGCCGAGGCGCGGGGCCGCTAGCGATCCTCTTCGGGGCACCCGTAGTGACAGCTCGGATCCATGTATTCGAGCTCGCGCACGGTTCCGTCGTCGCACCGCCTAGAGCCGGGGCAGCCGAGCAGCGTCGAATCATCGGGCTCTGCCGCGAACGGGTCTACGTCTGTCTCCCAGAAATCTGCGGGCTCAGGGTAGGGGAGCGGCGCTTCCTGGACGGGGTTAACCGGCGCCGCGGCGCCGCCAATTGCCTTGGCCAGCAGGGTCATGACGAGGATGAAGTTGTTCATGGAAAAAAATTTAACACCGGAACGGCTCGGCCTCGTCCTTCGGTTTCAAAGGTGCTAGATTTTTCACGCTATGCCCGTATCTGTCGACCCAAAGAAAATCGAGGAGCTTCTCTCGCGCGGCGTCGCCGAGGCAATTGATCGCGCCTCGCTCGAGGCGAAGCTAAAATCCGGCCGCCAGCTGCGCGTGAAGCTCGGCATCGATCCCACGAGCCCGCACCTGCACCTCGGCCGAGCGGTCTCGCTTTGGAAGCTCAAAGATTTTCAAGACCTCGGGCACCAGATTGTCCTCATTATCGGCGACTTCACCGGCACCATCGGCGACGCCTCCGACAAGGATTCCGAACGCCCAATGCTCACCCAGGAGGTTGTCGACCAGAACCTCAAAACCTACGCCGAGCAGGCCGGAAAAATTCTCGATATGTCCAAGGTTGAGCTCCGGCGCAATTCCGAGTGGCTCGCGACGCTGCCGTACGCCGAGGTGCTCGCGCAGGCGGCTGCCTTTTCGGTTAACGATTTCACGGCTCGCGAGCTCATCGCCAAGCGCCTCGCCGAAGGGAAGCGCGTGGGCCTGCACGAAACGCTCTACCCGCTGCTGCAGGGCTACGACTCTGTGGCCGTAAAGGCCGACGTCGAGCTCGGCGGCACCGACCAGAAATTCAACCTTCTGGCTGGCCGCACCATGCAGCGCCGCTACGGGCAGGAGCCGCAGGACATCCTCATGAGCCCTATTGTCGAGGGTACCGACGGCCGCAAGATGAGCTCATCTTGGGGCAACACCATCGCGCTCGACGACGAGCCGCGCCTGCAGTTTCAAAAAGCTATGGGCGTCGCCGACCGCTCCATCGAAACCTACGCCCGCCTAACCACCCGCATGCCGCTCCTCGCGGTTGAAGCCCTCGCCGCGCGCCTCGCCGTCGGCGAAAACCCCCGGGACGTAAAGAAAACTCTGGCTTTCGAGATTGTGCGCTCGTGCCACGGCGAAGCGGCCGCCAAAGAGGCTCAGGCCTACTTCGAAGAGCTCTTGGGGCAGGGGAATGTGCCCGCGAACGTCGCCGAGGCCGCGGTTGCCGGCCTCGGGCTCTTCGATGCGCTGGTTGCCGCCGGCCTCGCCGAATCGAAATCCGACGCGCGCCGCGTCGTCGAGCAGAAGGGGGTGAAGGTCAACGGCGAAACGTGCGCTGATCCCGCGCGCGTCCTCGCGTCTGGCGACACTTTGGAACGCGGCAAAGGTCGCGCCGTGCGCGCTGTTTAGCGGTTCTCCACAGTTCGTTTTCCTCCCGTGCTAAATTGTGGGGGTGAAAAGCGCTTTGTGGAAAGCTGCCCTCCTATCGTTGCTGGTCGGCGTTGGCGCGCTCGTCTACAGCTCTGCCTACTCTTACGTGGGCGAAGGCGGCGAGTACGACAACTGCCAGGACGGGGTAGATAACGAATCAGAGCCAGACGGCCTGACCGACTGCGACGACCCCGACTGCTCGCACATCGCCTACTGCGGCGCCGCAGAGGCTAACTGTTCCGACGCCGAAGACAACGATTACGACAACTTAACCGACTGCGACGACTCCGACTGCTCCTCGGATCCCGCCTGCATGGGTTGCTCCCCGTCGACCGAAAGCTGCGGTAACTCGTCAGACGACGATTGCGACGGCTACACCGACTGCAGCGACTCCGACTGCTCCTCGGATCCCGCCTGCATGGGTTGCTCCCCGTCGACCGAAAGCTGCGGTAACTCGTCAGACGACGATTGCGACGGCTACACCGACTGCAGCGACTCCGACTGCTCGTCGGACCCGTCCTGCGCCCCGCCCCCTTCGGAAAACTGCACCAACGCCACGGACGACGATGGCGACGGCAACACCGACTGCAGCGACTCCGACTGCTCGTCGGACCCGTCCTGCGCCCCGCCCCCTTCGGAAAACTGCACCAACGCCACGGACGACGATGGCGACGGCAACACCGACTGCAGCGACTCCGACTGCTC
>JBILMG010000070.1:0-3185 GCA_044375695.1 Minisyncoccia bacterium
GTCGGACCCGTCCTGCGCCCCGCCCCCTTCGGAAAACTGCACCAACGGCTCCGACGACGATTCCGACGGCTACACCGACGGCGCCGACTCCGATTGCTCCGAAGGGCAGGGGTACGACAACAACAAAACTGGATGCTTCGACGGCGTCGATAACGACGGCGACGGCTACACCGACCGCCGCGATGCCGGCTGCTGGACCGAGAGCGGCGGCAACGGCGACTGCTTCGACGGCGTCGACAACGACGGTGACGGCTACTACGACTTCTACGACGCCGGCTGCGCTACCGAAAACTTCTACGCGCCTATCAATGCCGACTGCTTCGACGGCCAGGACAACGACACCGACGGCTACGCAGATCTCTACGACGTAAACTGCGCCAACGAGGGCGCCGGAGGAGCCGGCTCCTGCGTCGATGCCGGCGACAACGACGGCGACGGCTACACCGACGGCGAGGATTCCAACTGCCCGGAAGGTGCTGGCAGCTACGGTTGCGCAGACTCTTCCGACAACGACGGCGACGGCCACTCCGACGGCAATGACACCGGCTGCCTCGAGAACGGCTCCTCGTCGGGCTCCTCGTCGAGCTGCAGCAACGGCCTCGACGACGACCAGGACGGCTCCATCGACGACTCCGACGGCGACTGCTACGTGGACCCCTGCGGCGACGCCAGCTGCGCCGAAGGCGAGAGCTGCGCTTCCGACTGCTCCTCGGAAACCCACTGCGCCGACGGCGTCGACAACGACCAGGACGGCAACATGGACTACGATGACGACGACTGCGGCCTCTCGGAGGATGGCGCGGACTGCGGCAACGGCACGGACGACGATGATGACGGCGCCACCGACTGCGCTGACAGCGGCTGCTTCGGCAACGGTGACTACTGCACCTCCGAAACCAGCTACGGCGGCTCCTGCTCCGACGGCAACGACAACGACGCCGACGGCCAGACCGACGGCGACGACTCGGACTGCACGTACTACGAGGGAGGGGCGGACTGCGGCAACGGCATGGACGACGACTCCGACGGCAACGCCGACTGCGCCGACGACGGCTGCTTCGGCCACGAAACCTACTGCACCACCGAAACCGAGAACAACGGCTCCTGCTCCGACGCCGTCGACAACGACGGCGACGGCAACACCGATGGCGACGATTCCGACTGCGTGGCCGCCGAGAGCGATTGCTTCGACGGTACCGATAACGATTCCGACGGCAACACCGACGGCGAGGACTCCGACTGCGCCGAGGGCGACAACGGCTACGGTTGCGGCGACGCCTCCGACAACGACGCCGACGGCCAGACCGACTGCGCCGACAGCGGCTGCAACGGGGTCCTGTATGCGGACGCCTACTTCAGCAACGAGTACACCTCGTGCGAGGCAACCTACTGCTCTGGCGGCGGCACCACCGGCGGCACCTGCACCGACGACTACGGCGCCTACTGCGCTGACAGCCAGGACAACGACGGCGACGGCAACACCGATGGCGACGATTCCGACTGCGTGGCCGCCGAGAGCGATTGCTTCGACGGTACCGATAACGATTCCGACGGCAACACCGACGGCGAGGACTCCGACTGCGCCGAGGGCGACAACGGCTACGGTTGCGGCGACGCCTCCGACAACGACGCCGACGGCCAGACCGACTGCGCCGACAGCGGCTGCAACGGGGTCCTGTATGCGGACGCCTACTTCAGCAACGAGTACACCTCGTGCGAGGCAACCTACTGCTCTGGCGGCGGCACCACCGGCGGCACCTGCACCGACGACTACGGCGCCTACTGCGCTGACAGCCAGGACAACGACGGCGACGGCTACACCGACGGCGACGATTCCGACTGCGTCGTCCCCGAGATTTGCGACAACGGATCTGACGATGATTCCGACGGCCAGACCGACGGCGAGGACTCCGACTGCGCCGAGGGCGACAACGGCTACGGCTGCGCGGATTCTTCCGACAACGACTCCGACAGCTACACCGACTGCGCCGACAGCGGCTGCTTCGGGACAGCTTCCTGCGATACCGAACTCGTCAACGGTGGCAGCTGCGACGACGGCTTCGACAATGACGCCGACGGTGAAACCGATTGCTCTGATATCGACTGCTACGGCACCGACGCCTGCACCGAAACCGGAGCCGAGTGCGCTGACACCATCGACAACGACGGCGACGGCTCCGCCGACTGCGGAGACAGCGAGTGTGAAGGGGAAGAGGGTGACGGCGGCATCTGCGAGGACGGCACTGAGTCGATCTGCGACGATGGCTTCGACAACGACGCCGACGGCGACGTAGACGGCGACGACGCCGACTGCACCGAAATCTGCGACGACAACCTCGACAACGACGGCGACGGGAACGCTGACTGCCTCGATACGGACTGTGACGCCGAACCGTCCTGCAATAACGATCCCGAAGTTTGCGGCACGGCCGGAGACGAAGACGTCGACGGCTACGCCGACTGCGCCGACGCCGATTGCGTGGGGCAGACCTCCTCGCTCGGCGTATCCTGCGAGCCCGCGGAAGAGGTTAGCTGCGAGGACGGCGACGACAACGACGGCGACGGTGACGCCGACTGCGACGATACCGACTGCTCGTACCTGGCCTACTGCGGCGCCAGCGAGTCTGCCTGCGGCGACGGCGTCGACAACGACGTGGACGGCCAGACCGACTGCGCCGACGCTAACTGCTCCGCGGAGCTGGCCTGCACCAGCTCGGGATCTTCGGCCGGATCTGGTAGCTCGTCCTTCTCTCGCTCGATTGTCAGCCGCAACAACGCTAACCGCGCCGCCGAGGCCTCCCGCGCTGCCGAAGAGCGAAGCGCCGGCGAAGACGTCTCCGGCGGTGTCTCCGAGGAGACTTCGGACGCCGCCGATGCTCCGGTTGCCGATGGCGCACGCGACGTTCGCTGGGCCGACTGGACCCCGCCCGTCGGCGTGCCGCTCGCCCTTCTCGACCTTGACGGTGACGGCGTCATCGAGCCGGCTGCCGGCGAAGGGTACCTTCCGGGCGTCGCGGTGCCGGGCGCGACCGGTCCGGCCGGCGTGTCCCTGGATGCATCCCTCGGCTGCGACCCGTACCTCACCGCCACCCTCGGCCGCGGCCGCCTCAACCCGCCGGCGCAGGTCTCGAAGCTCCAGACGATCCTCAACGCCCTCGTCTCGATCACGCTCCCGGTGACCGGCC
>JBILMG010000022.1:0-14384 GCA_044375695.1 Minisyncoccia bacterium
TCGCCGCAGGACCCATCCGGTATTCGCCTCGGCGCCGCCGCCGAGACCACCCGCGGCAAAACCGAAGCCGATTTCGTGGAAATTGCCCGCCGCATCGACGCGACGCTTCGCGCCTAGTACACCGCGCCACATCTTGGGACGCCTCGCCATATTGTCGCGCCGCCGGTGCGGCTCTAGTCTTTTCCCGAAACGAACCAAACCAAATAAAAACAAAATGAATTCGAATCAAGGCATTAACTCCGGCGACGAAAGCTGGACGGCAATGGAAGGCACTAGCCGGGGCACCCTCATTACGGTCGAGGGCCTGGACGGGTCTGGTAAATCGACGCTGGTCAGGAACCTCGTTTCTCGCCTCGGGCGAGACGGACGAAAGGTTGTGGTCACCCGAGAACCAGGCGGTCCTGCGCGGCTGGAAGGTGAGTACCCGTCGGTCGCGCAGATTCTCCGGAAGGTTCTCGTCGAGCCGCACGCGCTCGGAATCACCGAGAAGCTGCCGCACGAGGCGACGCTGTTCCTGTTCATCGCCGCGCGCTTCGCGCACATGAATGCGACGGTCCTGCCGGCGCTGCGCGAGGGTGCGGTGGTCCTGTGCGACCGCTTCTACGGATCTACCTTCGCGTTCCAGCTCTACGGGCTCGAGCTCATGTCGAGGCATAACCCAGCAGCCAAGCGGCTCTACCTCGATGCCTGCTCGATGCTGCCGCGCCACCCCGACGCGTACGTTTACCTGTCTGCGCCAGACGAGGTGCTGGCCGAGCGTCGCCGTCGGCGCACCGGGGAACAGAACCACATCGACCGCCTGGGGCCAGAGTTCCACGCGCGGGTGCGACAAGGGTACGAACGCTTCTTCGGCCTCGACGGGGCGCCCCCAGAGCTTCCCGGCATTGCCGAGCGTCTGGTCATTGGCGACGCCGCGCTTACGCCCGAGCCGCTCGCCGATTCTGTCGCCAAAAGGCTCGCGCCGTTCCTCGGCTGAGGAGCGGCTTTTCTTTTGCCCGCCCGCGCCGTAGAGTTGCCTCGTTAAACAAAACCCATGCCCATTTTCATCCTCGCCTTCTTCGGCCTCATCGCGATCCTCTCGTTCCTCCGCCAGGTTAACCAGTACGAGCGTGGCGTGACCTTCCTCATGGGCCGCTTCTACAAGGTGAAGCAGCCGGGCTGGCGCCTCGTGGTGCCGGTGTTCCAGTCGATGCGCAAGGTGGATACCCGCCTCAAAGCTGTCGACGTGCCGGACCAGAAGGCGATCACCAAGGATAACGTGCAGGTGGCGGTGAACGCGGTCATCTACTACAAGGTAGCCGACGCCGAGAAGGCCATCCTCAACGTCGAGGACTACTACTACGCGATGCTGCAGTTCGCGCAGACCACCATGCGCAACGCGATTGGCGAGGTCGAGCTCGACACCTTGCTCGCCGAGCGCGCGCACGTCTCCGAGCGCATCAAGGCCGCCGTCGACGCCGCGACCCTCGAGTGGGGTATCGACGTGACTTCGGTTGAGCTCAAGGACATCTCGCTCGACGCCTCGATGGAGCGCACCATCGCCAAGCAGGCCGAAGCCGAGCGCGAGCGCCGCGCGGTGATCATTACCTCCGAGGGTGAGGTGGCCGCATCCGAGAATCTCGCCAAGGCGGCCGCGACCCTCTCGGCGGCTCCGGGTGCGCTGCACATTCGCACGCTCCAGGCCATCAACGACGTTTCATCCGACCAGTCCAACACCATCGTGTTCGCGGTGCCGGTCGAGATTCTGTCGGCCTTCGCGAAGAAGGGGGAGTAGCCTCGCGGCTGGTTACGGGAAAGGGGTGCCCTTCGGGCGCCCCTTGACATTTTCAATATTTTACTTAATTTAATTAACGGTTCAATCCTTAAAAATGAATACCCTAGCTCAAATACCTACCCCTATCGGCATGCTCCTCGTGAGCCTGCTCACCATCATCGCCCTAATCGTCCTCGTCTCTCTGATGCAATCAGCCGAAGAGCGACGTCTCGCGAATCGTCGAAAAGAGGTCGCCCGCGAGATGCTCGAAGATATCAACGCGCTCCTGCCGGCGTTCGCCAGCGGCTGGGCGCTGACCTTTTCGGGCGAAGCTCCAAGCCTGCTACGCCTCAAGAACGTGCGCCTGGCCAAAAGCTCGAGCGGGGGATACTTCCTCGACCTAGCAGCCGTCGAGGTTTTTGTCCCAGGCGACGCCGCCAATCCTTGGGTCTCTTCGTGGAAGGCTGACGACGCCACCCGGCCTTGGACTTTCGAGCTAGACGAAATGCCGACGTTCTGCGGCAGTGCCGACATGGTCTTGGTTAAGTCGGCTCACGTTGGCACCGGGCCGCTCGCGCTCTTCAGGGAAGGGTCTCCTCTCATTGGGGTAGCGTTCGCTTTCTCGGCGGTTGCCTGTACGCCGCCGCCAGCCGACGATGCTCCCGCGCCCTGATTCTCCGACGTCAGCCGCGCTCTCCCGAGCGCGGCCTTTTCTTTTGACCCTCTCGCCGCTAGTATGCCCTCGTGACCGTAGCCGAAGACATTCTCCCGATTCTGCGCCGCGCCCTCGAGGCGTCCGGCGTCGTCGACGCGACGCCTTCGCTCGACAAGCCGACCGCCGCCGAGCACGGCGACTACGCCTCGGCCGTCTGCCTCGCGGCGGGGAAGCGCCTCGGCCAGAACCCGAAAGAGCTCGCCGAGATGGTGGCCGACGCGATGCGCACCGACTCCGCGTTCGGCGCGATCCTCGCGTCAGTCGACGTCGCGGGCCCGGGCTTCCTCAACTTTCGCGTGGCGCCGTCGCGTCTCGCCGCCGAGCTCGCGGCTATTCTCGCCGCCGGCGAAAAGTACGGCGACTTCGCCGGCCTCGCGGGCAAACGCGCCCTCCTCGAGTACTCGTGCCCGAACCCGTTCAAGCCGCTCCACATCGGCCACATGATGGCGAACGCGATCGGCGAGGCGCTCTCTCGTCTCTACGCCAAGGCCGGCGCCGACGTCACCCGCGTCACCTACGGCGGCGATGTTGGCCTCCACGTGGCAAAGGCTATTTGGGGCATGGAGCAGATTGCGGGCGAGGCCCCGGCTGATGATGCGCCGACCGCGCTCAAGGTTCGCTTCGTCGGCCGCGCCTACGCGCTCGGCTCCGAGGCGTACGAAGGCGAAGATCCCGCTCCGAAGGCTCACATTGCCGACATTAATACCCGCGTTTTCTCGGGTCAGACCACCGAGAGCGAGAAGCGCTGGTACGAGCGCGGCCGCGCCTGGTCCATCGCGCATTTCCACGAAATGTACGAGGCGATTGGTTCACGCTTCGACCACGAGGTCTGGGAGAAAGAGGTCGAGGCGCGCGGCAAGAAAATCGTCACGGAGAACCTCGGCAAAGTTTTCGAGGAGAGCGACGGCGCCGTCGTGTACAAGGGCGAGAAGGTGGGGCTGCACACCCGCGTCTTCCTCACGTCCAAAGGTCTGCCGGCCTACGAGGCCAAAGAAATTGGCTGGGCGTTCGAAAAGGAGGACCGCTACCACCCAGACCTCGCCGTCTTGGTGACCGCCTCCGAGCAGCTGCAGTACTTCAAGGTGGTGCAGGCGGCGCTCGCCGAAATTGAGCCGTCGATTCCCGCGAAGACCTCGCACGTGACCCACGGCATGATGCGCCTCGCCGACGGCAAAATTTCGTCGCGCAAGGGTAACGCCATGATCGCGCTCGACCTGCTCGAGGCCGCCCGCGATAAGTCGCGCGAGGTTATCGGCGGACGTGGCTTCTCTCCCGAAGAGGAGGTTTCCGTCGCGAACTCGGTCGCCGTCGCCGCCATCAAGTACCAAATCCTCAAGCAGTCGCCGGGCAAGGACATCGTCTTCGACCTCGACCAGGCGACGTCCTTGGTGGGGGAGTCGGGCCCGTACATTCAGTACGCCGCCACCCGCGCGCGCTCGGTCGCCGCGAAGGCGAAAGAGGCTGGCATCGCCGTCGTGCCTTCTGCCGCTGTGCTCGCGACAGACGGCGAGCCGCTCGTCGCCATCCTTGCCCGTACCCCGGACGCCTACCGCCGCGCGTTCCGCGAAAAGGCGCCGCAGCACGTCGCCCAGCATCTCCTCGAAATCTCCGCCGCCTGGAACGGCTTCTACGAGCGCCGCTCTATCGTTTCGGCCGAGAGCCCCGAAGCCGCCGCGCACCGCCTCGCGGTCGCCGAGGCGACGTTCGCCGCCGTCAGCGCCGGTCTCGACGTTCTCGGCGTGTCGCTCCCCCCGCGAATGTAGCCGCTTTCCGGCGACCTGCAAAAAAACCTTACGGGTGCTATGCTCGCCCGCGTGAAAGGGGAGAAGACCGACGCCGGCGCTCCGGTTGCCAAAACCGAGGTAGCCCTCCGCGAGGAGGCGACTTTGGCGTTCTGGCAGCGTGAGAAAATCTTCGAAGAGACCTTGTCGCGCGAGGCGCCCCTGGGTGAGGTTGTCACCTACGACGGCCCGCCGTTCGCCACCGGCCTGCCGCACTTCGGCCACCTCCTGCCGACGTCCATCAAGGACGCGATCCCGCGCTACCTCACCATGAAGGGGCACCGCGTGCTGCGCCGCTGGGGCTGGGACTGCCACGGGCTCCCGATCGAGACCCTCATCCAGAAGGAGCTCAATTTGGCTACCAAGGCCGACATCGAGCGCGTCGGCGTCGCGACCTTCAACCGCGCCGCCCGCGACTCCGTCATGCGCTACGACGCCGAGTGGAAGAAAATCATTCCGCGTCTCGGCCGCTGGGTCGACATGGAGGACTCGTACAAGACCATGGACGCCACCTACGCCGAGAGCGCCTGGTGGGCTTTTGCCGAGCTCTCCAGGAAGGGGCTCACCTACGAGGGGCGCAAGAGCGTGCACGTCTCGCCGGCGCTCGAGACGCCGCTCTCGAACTTCGAGGTCGCGCAGGCCTACAAGGATATCGACGATCTCTCGGTCACGGCCAAGTTTCCGGTAGCCGGCCAGCCGAACACGTACCTACTCGCGTGGACGACGACGCCGTGGACGCTGCCCGGCAACGCCGCAGTCGCGGTTAACCCGAGCCTCGTCTACGCCCGCGTCGAGAGCGATGGCGCCACCTACATCGTCGCCGAGAACCTCGTGACGGCTAACTTTGAAGGCAAAGACCACCGTGTCGCCTCGACCGTTACGGGCGCCGAACTTGTCGGCCTCTCCTACGAGCCGCTGTTCCCGGATGCCGCGCCGAAGAACCGCGCGAAGCTGTGGAAGGTGTACGCCGGCGATTTCGTGACCGCCGAAGACGGCACCGGCCTCGTGCACATCGCGCCGGCGTTCGGTGAGGACGACCTCAACCTCGGCGAGCGCGAAGGCCTACCCGTCATCGTTCACGTCGGCATGGACGGCAAGATTTTCGGCACCGGCCTCCCGGAGCTCGACGGCCGCCAGGCGAAGCCCGCCCACGATCCGTCCGAGACGGACGTCGAGGTGGTGAAGCTGCTCGCCGCCCGCGCGCGCCTCTTCGCCAAGAAGAAGTACCGCCACAGCTACCCGCACTGCTGGCGCACCGGCGTGCCGCTCCTCAACTACGCGCTCTCGTCGTGGTTCGTGAAGGTTTCCGCCATCCGCGCGAAGCTCGCGAAGCTAAACGACGGCGTGCGCTGGGTACCCGAATCGGTCGGCAAGAACCGCTTCGGCAACTGGCTGCGCGAGGCCAAAGACTGGTCCGTGTCACGTTCGCGCTACTGGGGCACGCCGATTCCGGTCTGGAAGTCTAAGGACGGGGAGACCATCGTGGTCGGCTCGCTCGAGGATCTTCGCCGCTACTCGCGCTCCTCGAACTCTTGGTTCGCGATGCGCCACGGCGAGGCCGAATCGAACGCCCGCGGCTTCGTCAGCCAGGACAACGCCGCGCCGGCGCACCTCACCGAAACCGGCCGCGCTCAAGCCGCCGCTTCCGCTGAGGACCTCAAGAAGCAGGGGATCACCAAGATCTACTGCTCGCCGCTCTTCCGCACCATGGAGACTGCCGAAATCGTGCGCGAGGCCCTCGGCCTGCCGGCCTCCGCGGTCGTTGTCGACGAGCGCCTCAAGGAGATTCAGACCGGCATTTTCTCGGGCAAGCCGATCGGGGAGTACCGCGCCTTTTTCGCCGGCGCCGCCGACCAGACGCTGGCGCGCTTCGACATGCGTCCTGAGGGTGGCGAGAACCTGCGGGACGTGCGCGCTCGCGTGGGGAATTTCATTTACGAGGCCGACGCCGCGAACCAGAACGAGAAGATCCTCGTCGTGGCTCACGAGTACGTTGTGTGGATGCTCGACGCGGTGCGCGAGGGCGCGACCGTCGCGCGCGCCGCGGCGCTCAAAGCCGCAGATGACTACGTGCCGACCGGCGGCTGGAAGGCTTTCGACTTCGCGCCCATCCCGCGCGACGAAAACTTCGAACTCGACTTTCACCGGCCGTACGTCGACGAGGTCGTGCTGCGCGAGCGCGGCAAGGAATTCCGCCGCGTGCCGGACGTTTTCGATACCTGGTTCGATTCGGGCTCGGTGCCGTTCGCGAGCTCCGGTTTCCCGAAAGACCGCTCGCGCTTCGACGCGCCGACCGGCCTCTTCGCGCCGCTGAAAGCTCTCTTTGGCAAGGCAAAAGGTTTCCCGGCTGAGTTCATCGCCGAAGGCCTCGACCAGACGCGCGGCTGGTTCTACACCTTGCTCGTGCTCTCGGGCGCCATTTTCGGCAAAGCCCCGTACCGGAACGTTGTGGTCAACGGCCTCATCCTGGCCGAAGACGGCCGCAAGATGTCGAAGAGCCTGCGTAACTACCCGCCGATTGAAACCGTGGTCGATCGCTACGGCGCCGACGCGCTGCGCTTCTTCCTGCTAGGCAGCCCGGCCGTGCGCGGCGAAGAGGTGTGCTTCTCCGAGAAGGGCGTCGACGAGGTCGGCAAGAAGCTCGTGTCGCGCCTCGAGAACTGCCTCGCCTTCTACGTTCAGGCGGCGGGGGAGAACCCGCCGGCGCCCGGGGCCGATTCTCCGGCGGCTCTCGACCGCTGGATGGTTGCCCGCGTCGCCGAGACGGCCGCCGAGGTTGGCCGCGCCATGGAGGCCTACGAAATTGATCGCGCCGTGCGCCCGATCTTGCCGCTGGTCGACGACCTCTCGAATTGGTTCCTGCGCCGCTCGCGCGACCGCATGCGCGAAGGGGCACCCTTGGGCGAGAAGTCTGCCGCCGTGCGCACCATGCGTTGGTCCCTCATCGAGATTTCTAAGATTCTCGCCCCGTTCGCCCCGTTCCTCGCCGAGCACGTGTACCAGACGTCCCGCGGGGCGCTGCGCTCGGTGCACCTCGAGAAGTGGCCGGCGGCGCAGAAGCCCGACGCCGCGCTCCTCGCGCAGATGGCAGCTGCCCGCGACGCCGCCTCTCGAGGCCTACAGCTCCGCGCCAAGTCTGGCCACAAGGTGCGCCAGCCTCTCGCCGCGCTCAAGCTGCGCGACGCCGCGATTTTTGCCGACCCGGATCTGGTCGCGATCGTGCGCGATGAGGTGAACGTGAAGGAGGTCGCCCACGAGCCGCTGCTATCGGCTGACGAGCCGGTGTGGCTCGACGAGGCGCTCACAGAGGAGCTGCGCCGCGAGGGCGCCATGCGCGAGCTCGTCCGCTACGTGCAGGACAAGCGCAAGGAGCTGTCGCTCGCGCCGTCCGACAAGATCGCGCTCACCCTCGACACCGATCACAACGGACGTGCCCTGGTCGAGGAGTACCGCGCCGAAATCACCCAGAAGGTCAACGCGCACGCCATTCTCTGGAACTCGCCGCGCTCGGTTTCCGAGACGGTGGGGGAGGAGCCGTACAAGTTCCGCGTGGGGGTTAGCCTCTAGGCCGCCCCTGGCCCCATGTTTCTTTCCCGACTCCAGAACTCATACCTGGTTATCGCCGTTTTTGCCGTCGCCGGCGCGGTGTTCGAGTTCTCGCGTAGCAATTGGGGCGCCGGTTTCGCCAGCATTCTCTGCGGCGCTTTGGGTATTGTCTTTCGGGATGAGGTCGCCCGCTGGGCGGAAAAGTGGTTCAACTGGATAGTCGCAATCTTCATTCTGATTGTCGGCATCGCCTTTCTGGCCGAAGATTTTATTTGGTTCTTCTCCTGATTGCCCAAGCTTTGGAAAAAGAAAAGCCGAGGTCGAAACCTCGGCGGCTCAGTCAATTTTTGCCCGGAAGCTGTGCCGGAAGGGCGCGACGATAAGGCCGAGCCCAACCGCGGCGCCCAGGTAGCACAGGCTCGTCTAGGGTTCCGGGCCGAAGCCGATGCCATGTTCGTAAAATGTCTTGGCGATTTTGAGGCCGCAGGCGCCGAGCGCGTAGGTGCCGGCGGCGACGGACACGATGTAGAAGAAGGTGCGCATAGGTTTCAAAATTGCAATATATTCATCGACTTAGCAAGTTTTCGCCTCGTCTCGTCGGGCGGGTGACGCTGCTAGAATTGGCGGGTGCACCAAGTCCTCGAAACCGACGCGCTCATTCTCGGCGGCGCCGCCGTGGGCGAGCGCGACCGCGTTGTCGCGCTGCTCTCGCCAGAGCTTGGCCTCGTGCGCACACGCGTCCGTGGCGTGCGGCAGATCTCGTCCAAGCTGCGCGGCTCGCTCGAGGACTGGTCGCTGGTTAGGGCGTACCTGGTACGCGGCAAAGGGGAGTGGCGGCTCACCAACGTCGTCTTGCTCGAGCAGCACTTCCCGGCGCTCCTCGCCTCTGGCGGACTCGCCTCGGTCTCGCGAGCCGCGCGGCTGGTGGCTCGCCTCGCCAAGGGCGAAGGCGACGGGGCGGCGCTGTTCCCGGCGCTCCTGTCCCTCGCGCGTTTCGCCGCGACGCCGCGCGACCACCGCACCCAGGATGCCGCCGAGACCGTCTGCGCGCTGCGGGTTCTGCGGGGCTTAGGCTACCTGCGCGAGACGCCGTCGCTCGAGCCGCTCGCGACCGCCGATTCGTTCGATGAGGCGACGGCCGAGATCGCCCTCGGCGTGCGGGCCGAGGCGGTCAACGCCATTAACGAGGCGCTCGCCGCGAGCCACCTGTAGCCGCGCCCCCGTCCGGCTGGGTGGGGTGGGGAATCTTCGCCGCGGCCCGAAGCGGTCGCGGCGCTATACTTTGGCCGTATGCTCGAGAAGCCGCGCCTCAACAAGCTCGCCAAGAGTGAAGAGAGACTCTACTCGCCAGAGGCGAAGTTCGACGTGCGCCCCCGTCGGCAGCTCAAGGATAAGCACGCGACCGCCGCCGAATCGTGGGCGCAGCCGGAGCAGGCTGTGTCGTCCGACGACTACGTAGCCTCGCTGCGTCGCCGCCCCGGGAACCCGTTCGCGAAGGTGTTCGTCCTCGCCTTCGCCTTTTTCCTACTGGCTGCCGGCTACGGCTTCTGGAAGCTCGGCCCTGGCGCCACCGGCGTCCTCGAGGGAACCGAGGATATTCGGCTCTCGGTGGTCGCGCCGTCGGTCGCCTCGGGCGGCGAAGAGTACGCCTTCGACGTCGTCATTCAGAACCTGAGCCCAATCGGCGTTCGCCTGGCAGATCTCGTTGTGGAGATGCCGCCCGGCACCCGCGACGCGGAAACCCTGCGCCAAGACCTGCCGCGCCTGCGCATCCCAATCGGCGACATCGCCGCCGGCGAAACCCGCCGCCAGACGGTCGCCGTTGGCCTCTTCGGCGACGAGGGCGAGCGGCGCGCTTTCAATATCCGCCTCGAGTACCGCGCCCCTAACTCGGCTACCATCTTCGAGAAGGAGCGCGGGTACGAGGTGGCGCTCTCGGCGGCGCCGGTCCTCCTCACCGTCGATGCGCTCTCCGAAATCACCCCGGGCCAGCCGCTCAAGCTGGTGGCTAAAGTTTCCTCTAATTCGACCGTGCCGCTCGGCCCTATCGGCCTTCAGGTCGACCTGCCGTTCGGCTTCAAGACGGACGAACTCTCCGAGTCGCCGCGCGAGGAGGGTCTGTGGGTGTTCGATAAGCTCGAGCCAGGTGATTCCCGCGAGGTCACCATCACCGGTCGCCTCGACGGCGCCCACGGCGACATGCGCATTTTCCGCTTCGTCGCCGGCGCCCTCGACACCGCTTCGTCGACCGAGGTGTCGGTGCCCTACGGCAGCCGCGCGGTCGAGGTGGCGGTAGCCCGCCCGTTCTTCGACCTCATCCTGGCGCTCGACGGCGAGGTCGCGCCCGAGGTGGTTCGCGCCGGCGCCGGCCGTATCGCCGCCAAGCTCTCCGTCGTCAACAACACCAACGGCCCGATTCGCGACGCCAAGGTGCGCATGAACCTCACCGGCCTGGTGCTCGACGAGCGCACCGTCGAAACCTCCGACGGCGTCTACCGCTCGGCCGACAACGCCGTCTACTGGGACCAGACCACCATGCCGAAGCTCGAGGAGATTTCCCCGGGCGGCACCGTGCAGCTGTCCTTCAGCTTCCAGTCGCTCCCGCTCGCGAAAGACGCCACGGTCTTTGCCAACCCAAAGATCATCGTCGACGCCGAGGCGAGCGGCAAGCGCGTCTACGACGAGAACGTGCCCGAGCAGCTCGTGGCCAAGCTCCTGCGCGAGGTGAAAATTCTCTCGAACGTCGAGGTGACCCCGAGCGCCATGTACGTCTCCGGCGCGGTGCCCCCCAAGGTCGACACCGAGACGGTGTACCGCATCACCTGGGCGCTCACCAACACCTCGAACGACATCGATTCCGGCACGGTCTCGGCGGTTCTGCCGCCGCTCGTCAGCTGGGTCGGGAACGCCTCTGCTCCCGAGAACGTCTCCTACGACCCGAACGGCCGCCGCGTCATCTGGCAGGTCGGCTCGCTCCCGGGCGGCGCCGGCTACGGCAAGGCCGAGCGTCGCGCCTCGTTCGATATCTCCTTCGTGCCGTCGATTACCGACGAAGGCGAGGCGGCGTCCATCCTCGGCCGCTCTACCTTCACCGGCAACGACCTCTTCGCCGGCGCGAGCGTCGAGGCGAGCGTGCGCGAGGTCTCGACCGACTCGGTGCCCGGCGGCCGCGGCAAAATTGCCCCCAACCTCGATTAGGCCTGGTTTCTGGCCCTGGCGGCTTGCCCCGGTCGTTCCCGCGGGGCAGAATGCTGGGCCACAATGGCTAACAAAAACGAGCAGAGCGTGATGGAGAAGCTGGTGTCGCTGTGCAAGCGGCGCGGCTTCATTTACCAGGGTTCCGAGATCTACGGCGGCCTGGCCGGTACCTGGGACTTCGGGCCTCTGGGCGTCGCCCTCAAGCAGAACGTCAAAAACCTTTGGTGGGCGCGCTTCGTCTCTAACCGCGACGACATGTACGGCATGGACGCGGCCATTTTGATGAACCCGGCTGCCTGGGAAGCGTCTGGCCACGTTGCCGGCTTCGCCGATCCGCTGGTCGAGGACCTCAAGACCAAGAAGCGTTTTCGCGCCGACCACCTCCTCGAGGCCGCGGGCGTTGACCCGAAGGGCATGAAGGTTGCCGACATGGACGCGGCGATCAAGGAGAAGGGGATCAAGAGCCCGGACGGCAACCCTCTCGGCGAGGTTCGTCAGTTCAACATGATGCTCAAGACCTCCATCGGCGCCATCGAGGACGCTTCCTCTGTTTCGTACCTCCGCCCCGAAACCGCCGGCGGCATGTTCGTGAACTTCAAGAACGTCGTCGACTCCTTTCACCCGAAGCTGCCGTTCGGCCTCGCGCAGATCGGCAAGGCCTTCCGCAACGAGATTGCTCCGCGTGACTTTATCTTCCGCCTGCGCGAGCTCGAGCAGATGGAGATCGAGTACTTCGTGAAGCCGTCCGAGTGGGAAGCGGCCTTCGAGGAGCTCCGCCAGGAAATGTGGGCCTACACCAAGGACATCGGCCTCACCCAGGAAAAGGTGCACGAGCTCGAGGTCGCGCCCGAGGACCGCGCGCACTACTCCAAGCGCACCATCGACTTCGAGTTCGACTACCCGTTCGGCAAGAAAGAGCTCTACGGCCTCGCGTACCGTACCGATTTCGACCTCACGGCGCACCAAAATAAATCTAAGCAGGACCTCTCGTACTTCGAGGAGGAGACTAAGGAGCGCTTCGTGCCGCACGTCGTCGAGCCGTCGTTCGGCGTCGACCGCACCGTGCTCGCCGTCTTGGCTGATGCCTACCGCGAGGACGAGCAGGGCGGCGAACCGCGCGTGTACCTCGCGCTCTCGCCCAAGGTCGCGCCGTACCTCGCCTGCGTCTCGCCGCTCCTCAAGAACAAGCCGCAGCTCGTCGAGAAGGCTAAGGAGGTGCGCACGATGCTCCGCGCCGCGTTCCCGGGGCGAATCAGTTACGACGATAACGGCAACATCGGCAAGCGCTACCGCCGCCAGGACGAGGTTGGCACGCCGTACTGCGTCACCGTCGACTTCGAAACTTTGGAAGGGAAGGAGAACCCGCTCGACACGGTCACCCTGCGCCACCGCGATACCGGCGAGCAGGAGCGCGTCGCCATCGCGGATCTCGCGGCGAAGCTTCGAGCCTAAGATTTAAGAAAAAACGGCGCGCCCCTAGGCGCGCCGTTTTTTCTTTCCGCGCCCCTAAAAAAGAAAAGCCCGATAAGCGGGCTAAGGTCTGATTTCTTGGGCGTGGTGCTTGGCCCACTCTTGATTCGGCTCGCAGATTCGTCCGCGGGGGAAACCTTCGCGCGGACCTCCAGAGGCCGGTTCAATTTCGGCGTCGAAGCCGTCGATCGAGAAGAGCTTGAACACCTTGGCGCGGTGCCCGTCTGCGGGGCTTGCCCACGGGCAACCGTTTCGAACGCGTTCGGTCACGAAGTGGCAGTCTTCGAGTCGAAGAATGGAGTTGGCGGAGACCAGTAGCCAGGTGGGCTCTTTCTCGTCGCCGCATTCGAGGAGCCAGCCGATCAGGAGGTGGTCGATGAATGGCCGGTCGAACTGGTAGCCCTGTTCGTGCGGGCCACTCGCGAAAGGAGATGCCTGGCGGAACGAGAAACCGAGCTCGGCGAGGCCGCGGCGGTCGATTTTTCCCAGCGCGGCATCGTCCATGAGCTTCTCGGCGATGAGGTTTAGGAGATGGCTGGTTGCCTGCGACGGATCTATGGGTATTGATGGTGCTTTCACGCTTTATTTACTGACACTTTATGCCTGTTTGGTCAAATTTGCCCCCGCCTCCCGCAGGGGGTAAATTCCGGCTCCGATGACCATCTCCTCGCCAGCAAATCGTAAATTCGTCAAGGTTTTGCCGTCGGGCCTGCGCGTCATTTGCGTGCCGCACCCAGGGCCAACAGCCACCGTGCTGGTGGCCGCCCGAGCCGGCTCAAACCTCGAGAAAAAGGCCGAATCTGGCCTGGCGCACCTTTTGGAGCACATGTGCTTCAAGGGAACCCTGGCCCGAGCCTACCGTGACTGGAACATCGCGGTCGAAGCCTTGGGCGGCCAGGCGAACGCCGAGACCGGCAACGAAACCGTCTCGTACTACGCCAAGGGTCCGGCTAAATCCTGGCGCGAGCTCCTCGCGCTGGTGGGGGAGACCTTCGCCCAGTCGACGTTCCCCGAGGCCGAAATCGGCAAAGAGCGAGGCGTCGTCGTCGAGGAGATTAACGCGTCGAACGATCGCCCAGAGTCGCAGGCGGCAGACCTGGTCGACGAAATGCTCTTCCGCGGGCACCCGGCCAGCCGCCCGATTCTCGGCACCAAGGAGAGCGTGCGCGGCTTCGGCCGAGCCCACCTGGCCCGCTTCCGCGACCGCCACTACGTAGCCCGCAATACCGTCGTTGTCGTCGCCGGTCCGGTCGACGCGTCCGAGGTCTTCCGCGTCGCCGAAGCGGCGCTCGCGTCCTTGCCGCGCGGCCGGCGCGCGGAGCTCCCGCGCTTCTCCTCGCGTCAGGCTAAGCCCAGGGTGCGCGTCGCCCGTCGTCAGACCGACCAGGCGCACCTATCGCTCGCGTTCCCGGCGCCCGGCTCAGACCAGGCTTCTTCGCCCGCCTGGGCGCTCCTCGAGACGGTGGCGGGGCAGGGGCTCTCCTCGCGCCTGCACCAGAAGCTTCGCGAGGAGCTCGGCATTTGCTACTACGTCGAGGCCGAGCACAACGCGCAGTCGTCTTACGGGTCGTTCGTCGTCTCGGCGGGCGTCGCCGTCGACCGGGTGGGGGAGGCGGTAGCCGCAATCGGCGGCGAGCTCGCGCGCCTCGCGTCAGAGCCGCTCTCGCGCGCCGAGCTCGCGAAGGCCAAGGAGTACTACGCCTCGACCTACGCGACCGCGCTCGAAACCTCCGAGCAGGTGGCGCTTCGCTGGGCCGAGGAGGCGCTCACCGCCCGCGTGCCCGAGGCTCCGTCTGCCTGGCTCGCGCGCGTCCGCGCGGTGACCGCCGGCGACATTCGCCGCGCCGCCAAGAAAACTTTTGCCGCGGGCAGGGCAAACCTAGCGCTGGTAGGCCCGTCCGGCGGCGAGTCATCCCTCGAG
>JBILMG010000068.1:0-3788 GCA_044375695.1 Minisyncoccia bacterium
AGCCTCGTCGTCGATAGCGACGGCACCTCATCGATTGGGGCGATCACGATCGGCAACGGCTCGGTGACGAAATCCGGCACCGGCACGTTGACGCTGTCGGGCACGAACACCTATACGGGTGGAACCACGATCAACGACTCGGGCGGCACGTTGTCGTTGACGGGCACGCTCGGCTCGGGCACGTATTCGAGCGCGATTGCAATTGGTAATACAAGCACGCTCTCGATCGCGACGAACTCGAACCAAATATTGCAAACGGGCGTGATCTCGGGCTCGGGTGCACTCTCGAAGTCGGGTTCGGGCACGTTGACGCTGTCGGCCACCAATACCTACACGGGGACGACGACGATTTCGGCTGGCGTGGTGGCGATCAGCAACGGTTCAGCGCTCGGCGGCACGGGTACCGGCACCTCGGTGGCGAGCACAGCGACACTCTCAATCTCGGGTGGCATCACGATTGGGGAACCAGTCACGATCACCGGTTCGGGTACTTCGAGTGTGGGTGCCATCCGCGTCACTGGGGGCACAAACGTGATCTCTTCGGCTGTCACACTCTCCACGTCATCGTCGGAGATTCAGGTTGACTCGGGTGCGCAGTTGACGTTGTCGGGTGGCGTGACAGCAACGAACATCGACCTCGTTGTTGACAGTGTCGGAACAACGATCATCTCTGGTGCCGTCGGAATCGGTTCTGGTTCGCTCACCAAGCAAGGTGCAGGCACTTTGACGCTCTCCGGCACCAACACATACACCGGCAATACGTCCATCGCCGCGTCGGGAGGCACGATCTCGGTGACCGGCACGCTCGGCTCAGGCACGTACTCGGGCGCAATTGCAATCGGAACATCAGGAACGCTCTCAATCGCGACGAACTCGAACCAAATATTGCAAACAGGCGTGATCTCGGGTTTGGGTGCACTCTCGAAGTCGGGTTCGGGCACGTTGACACTGTCGGCCACCAATACCTACACGGGGTCGACGACGATCTCGGACGGCGTTGTGGTGGTATCGAACTCTGACAGCTTGGGCAGAAATGGAGCAACATACTCGACCACGACCGTGAACTCGGGGGCCGCGTTGCAAGTGAGCGGAGGCAGCTTGTCAATCGGTGAGCCCATCACGATTTCGGGAACGGGTGTCTCCTCGACTGGTGCGATTCGCAACATGAGCGGTAATAACACCATCAATGGTCTCGTGACGTTGGCGGCCGTGACGGAGATTCAGTCTGATGCGGGAACGCTGACGTTTGACCCTTCGTCTGGCAGCGCCATCACCGGCACCTTCAACCTGACGTTCGATGCCAACACCGGCGACATCGCCGTTGCTGATCCGATTGCCACTTCGACCGGCACCGTCACCAAGTCGGGCTCCGGAACGCTGACGCTGTCGGGCGCGAACTCCTATACGGGTGTGACCAGCATCAACCAGGGTGTCGTGGCGATCAGTAACGCGGCGTCACTCGGCACCACTGATGGGGCGACCACGGTGGCGAACGATGCAGCGTTGACCGTGTCGGGCGGGTTGACGTTCAATGCCGAGCCAATCAGCATCACTGGCACGGGCGTGTCTGGCAATGGCGCGATTCGAAGCACGTCAGGTAACAACACACTTCCAGGCGCCGTCACGCTCAACGCGTCAGCAACGATTCAGTCTGACTCCAACACACTGACGCTGTCGGCAGCAACGGCCGTCACCACTGCGTCGGGGAGGAACCTCACGATTGCAGGGTCGGGAAACGTCACCATCTCCGGAAAGGTCACGGGTGCAGGCAACGTGGTGAAGTCAGGCTCGGGCACGTTCACGTTGTCGAGCACGAGCAACGACTACGGCGGCTCGACGACCATCTCCACCGGCACGCTCACCCTTGGTGGAGCCGGAGTGATACCCAACGGTTCTGCAGTCTCGGTGTCGTTGGGTGCAACTCTCAACATGAGCAGCCAGGCCGAGACCATCGGCTCGCTCGCTGGTGCGGGCGCGGTGACCCTGACTGCGATTCTCACCACGGGCGGCGATAACACATCGACTACCTTCAGCGGTGCCACGAGTAGCGGCAGCGGCAGTATCACCAAGCAGGGCAGTGGCACGTTCACGCTGAGCGGCACCAACCTGCACACCGGCGGCGTCACGGTGAGTGCCGGCGTGCTTGAAGTGGCTGCTGACACCAACCTCGGGGCAGTGCCGTCAAGTGCAACGACCCAACAGGTGGTGATCAACGGAGGCACCCTCTCAGTCACCACCGGCTTCACGCTGAGTAGCAATCGGGGGATGTCACTCGGTTCGTCGGTTGGAACGATTCAAGTTGCGTTGGGGCAAACCGTCACCTACGGCGGAATCATCGCGAACGTCTCCGGCCAGGCCGGAGCTCTAACCAAGACAGGCTCAGGCACGCTCACCCTCTCGGGAACCAACACGTTCACTGGCAAGACCATCGTGTCGGCTGGAACGCTTTCGATCGCTGCGGACAACAACTTGGGGTCTGCACCAGGGAGCGCTGTTGTCGACCAACTGAAGATTGACGGCGGCACACTCGCCACGACTGCGACCTACACGATGAGTACGACTCGTGGTATCACAATCGGCAACTCCGACGGCACGGTCAACGTCGCATCTGGAACGACGCTTACCTACGGCGGTGTCAGCGCTGGTGCGTCGTCGTCGGCGGACCTCACCAAGGCTGGCGACGGCACGCTCATCCTCTCCGGAACCAGCACCTACACGGGGGCAACCACGATCAGCGCGGGCACACTGCAGTTCTCTTCGAGCTCGGCTGGTGAACTGTCGTCGTCAACAGCCGTAACAGTTTCGTCGGGTGCGACGTTTGCGGTGAACGGTCGCACGACGAGCGTCGGTTCGATTGCAGGTGCTGGCACCATCACGCTCGGTGCCGGAACATTGACGTCGGGCGGCGACAACACGAGCACCGTCTACACCGGTGCAATCAGCGGTACAGGAGGGCTGACCAAGACCGGCTCGGGCATGCTGACTCTCGAGCAGGATCTCACATTCACCGGTGCGCTCACCATCAGCGCGGGTACCGTTCGACTCGGAACGGGTGGCACGACTGGCAGCGTCGCATCGACGAGCATCGTCAACAACGGCACGTTGAACATCAATCGCAGCCTGCTCTACAGCTACAGCGGCGTGATTAGTGGCTCGGGTGGTGTGACCATCAGTGGTTCGGGCGGATTGTCGCTCACCGGAAACAACACCTTCACGGGCGCAGTCACCGTCGATGCTGGCAGCAATTTGACCATCGACCGATCGAGCTGCGATTCCGTGGACCGAGCAATCAAGTTTGGCAACATCGTCAACAACGCCACTATCACGTTCAATCTGGTGCCCACAGTCGGCGCGCCTGACAACGGGAGCCTGACCTGCACCTATCCGTCGATCATGAGCGGAACCGGCGAGATCGTCAAAGCCGGTACGGGAACGCTCGTTCTCTCCGGTGCGAACACGTTCACCGGTGACGTAACGATCAACGAAGGCATCCTCCAGGTCAGTACGACTGATGAGCGAATCTCGAACTCGTCCGACATCGTCCTGGGCGCATCAGGAACGTTCGACCTCAATGGTCGCACGGAAACCGTCGCGTCAATCTCTGGTTCGGGCGCAATCACGCTCGGAGCGGGAACCCTGATCGCAGGAGGTGCAGGAGACACCACGTATTCGGGCGTCATGTCAGGTGCTTCGGGTAACTTCACCAAACAGGGTGCGGGCACGCTCGCAATGAGCGGCAACAACTCCTACACCGGCACCACAACGATTGCCGTCGGCACCCTCGCGAT
>JBILMG010000066.1:0-3719 GCA_044375695.1 Minisyncoccia bacterium
TGTCATTGGAAATTATCCTACGAAGAACGCTGTCAGGACCAGCCGAAAGGATTAATCTCCATCTACCTTTGGAATTCCTCAAACGCTCATTAAACAATAAAGCCTGACTAAAAGCTTGATGCTCATCCTTCGATCCCAGAAACACAGTCGATCTTGAACCTTCACCAAGTTGTGAAATCCGTAAAGCACAGGCGGACAAGAAGTCGTGATCGTCAATTGTTATCGGCTCTAAATCTATGCAATTTGCGATACCAGGGTAATATGACTGAATCAAAGCTATGTCACTGCAAGCGACCGAAGATAAGAGTAAGACCTTCAACCTGCCCCCCTCTCGAAAGTAGCCAATCCTTGCCGCCTGCACTAAACAGGCAATTGCAAGATCATCCAGTCTGGGAAGTATTAGCTGAATATCACTGCCAACCGTTACGCCAGAATCGTTCGACATCTGCTCGAGAGGATATCTTTCGAATAACAGCCTCGCCAGGTTTCTTGCAGGATTGTAGATATGAAAGCTCGAAGATGACAACGCCGACAACTCTAAAATATTGTTTCTTTGGAAAACATCTCGAACGGCAAGATCTCGAACTTGAACAGCTATCTGAAGTGGCTTGTCACGACTGATTTTTCGGCAAGCGTCATCTACCGCAAGAGCAACTTCAATGTTGGATAGATCGCAACTACTTCCACAGATAATTCTTTCAACCGATCTCAAACAAATTTTGCCCAGAACATCAATCTGACTCGGATCCGAATTAATGAAGACAACTCCCGATCTCTTGAGAATATCGTTTTCGGCCACATCATTATCGAGCGATACTGCATAAACTCGCCTCCGCCGCTTGCAACGATCCATTATTTCCAATGCTAATTGCCGAGTCTCAGGACTAAGCCCCATGACGATTGAGTCGGTCGTTTCGAACCGTAGTCCAAACCACGTGCGCAATTTCTGTAACGATACCACCACCGAGGCAATCACGCTGCCGAGAGTCGTTGCTGGAGCAAGCCATCTAGCCAATTCCAACGCAAACGTCGGATTGCTGACGCTTGCGCCTGACTCTAGAGTAAACAACTGAATGGTGAGATAAACACAAGTTGATAGCGGAAGATCGGGTGATGTATCACGGAACCCATACACCCCACTAAAAAACGCGATGAGTCCACATAGCACAATGATTGTAAGCAACGATCGTAACTTCATGTCCATGCACCATAGTGTACTGAGCGATTATAATCCCGCTATAATCCCGCTTCTCTTTTATCCAGAAAAAAGTACTTACGGCACTTTTTTTATCATTGCCTTGCATGGGTAGCAACACATTCAGATCTGTTGGCAACGTTATTCCCACTCAGTTCCTCACTTTGTTCATTAACTGAAAAACACTCGACACCTAGTTCGCCGCATCAACATTTAATTCAACAACTTAGCGTCTTATCCGAAGCCCAACGGTTATTAGAACCGTCATGCCGCTACCCTACACCTCTCGCGTCACTTTTTATCCGCCGTTGAATCCGCCAGCCAACCTCTTGCGGACGATATGTGGGACTGTAAATCGGCATCTTCTCCCGCCAGTTGCTCGGCCAAGCGAAGTTGAGTTTTGGCACGCTCTAGGCACTCTAATTCGTTCACCGAACCGCGATCATAACTATCTGCGAAAGTACACCAGGTCCCTACAGCACCCGTTCGCAATCTTACGACAACAGCCTTTCCATTTTCGGTAGACTCGAGAGAGCGACATGCCTCCTCGAATTCATTACTAATTAGAGCCTCGCTCTCTTGCTTTTCAAGTCGCAGATACAAGGCGATTCGCCACGGCAGCATATGAATCGATTCTTCTTGATAAAGTTGAACGACCTTATTGTTTCCCGTGGACTTTAATACTTCAAATAATCTCAAATAGATGGCCGATGCCAAACGGTACTGCTCCGCCGCTTCCTCCATCCGTTCTCCTGTGCGTAGGCTCGATGCATAATTACGTCGTAGTCTAGCCATTGCAATAAGTAATTCCGGAACGTCCGATTCTTTGAAATTACTGGCAATATCAAGCACGGACTCGTAAATAGGAATCGCTGCTTGAGCACCATCTTGCGATCCTCGAATCAGGGCCAAATTCGTAAGCGATTGCATTAATTTCAAGCGATCACTATCAAGATTTCCGCCAGTTTCCAAAGCAATACGGAAATGGGAAATCGCAGACTCACACGCCACCCGGGCCTCTTCGTAGCGGTCTTGCTTCAGGAAAAATGAAGATAGATTAGTGAGTTCTGCACCAGCAAATGACCGAATCTCCGGAACAGCGGGATTCGCCCGAGCATTGTCATCGGCCGTTTTCGCAGCCAGCCTTGCACCTTGCTCGTACAGATTTTCATTACCAAGTCGTAAGCCACAGATGCCGAGTGAACTGGCGGCAGTCGTTAATCCTCGTCGAATCGTAGACATTGAGTCACCTCCCAGGAACATACAACGCCTATATTCGTCCACCGCTTGCTCCAGCCAAGGCTTCGCTTTCTCTGGCTCTCCCAAACGTATCAGTAACAGATAGCCAAGATTGTATTTCGTGTTCGCCAACACGAAGTCACCGACATATACGGGAGTCATTTGCAGTTCTAGCGTTTCCCCAGAGCGCATGACACTGACAGGGATTGATACATTTCCTTTTAGCTTATTTTTTGCTTGAGCTAAATCTTCGACAGCTTTGAGTTTATCGTCTGCGAGTGACAGTAGGATGTCACCGACTTGTAGCTTCGCCTGCTCAGCGGGTGAGTCGGGCATGACACCGGAAATCAATAGTCCTCTGTTATTTTGCTCGACCGCCATACCCAGTGGCGCGAGTAGTGATGCTTGTTTTTTCTCACCCTCTTTAAGACCTTTTTCGTATGACTTTATAGCATCGTCCAATCTATTAACCTGTGCCTCGAAAGCACCTCGAGTTGCCCAAAGGTGACATAACACCTCAGGTGAAGTTTCTTCGTGTCCATTTGGAAACGACTCATGTATTTGTATGACTTGAATCTGTTTCTGGATAGCCTCTTCTGTCCGTCCAAGGCGATCTAACACATAAGCTTCTAATCCCAAAGCATTAGCCATACGTACTTTATAATCGCTGGTGCTTGACATTTTACCGCTAACACGCTGGAGCATGTCGGTGGCTGTAACGGCTGCAACGAGAGCTTCTGAAGGATCCGCGACCTCCGATAATATGTCCGCAACATTGGACTGAACCACTGCCGTATCGATCGCAAACGCAGGATCTTCTTTTCGCTGCTCAAGAAATGTCTGATAGTATCCTAGTGCTTGTTCCAAAAGATCGCGACGTAAGGGTTGTAGCCCTTCCGCTTTCAGCAAATCTTCTTCTGACACCTTCGTATAAAACCGATCGACCGCGTCCCTGGCCGCTCGAAAGTTCTCCTCGGCTCGATCGCGTTCTTCTCTTGCGATTGAACTTTGCCGCGTTGCTTCTTGTTTCGCTAAGAAAGCCGTAATTGCCAAACCCGTCATGAGTGCCATAAGGATTAGCGATACAGCAGTGACAGCCAAGGCTCGACGCATCTGTCGCTGTATTTCCCGCTGTCGCAACTCATCGAATCCCACGCCTGCAACACCAGCTGCGATTTTCAGAAAGGCATCTTTCTGCCCGTCTCCAAATGCTCTCAGGTCAGCCGCGATTGGCTCAGCTGGTATATCCGATAGCGATCCATCTGCTTTTAATTTGAATCTTACA
>JBILMG010000004.1:0-42893 GCA_044375695.1 Minisyncoccia bacterium
GAGGGCTCGCTGCGCGGCGTTGGCGCGGTCGTCTTTGGCCTCGTGGCCGGTTCGGCGCTGCTCGCGTTCGCGGAGATCGCCGGCCGGCGACGCGCCGCCGCGGCTACTGGCGCCTCGCTATCCTGGCCTCGCGCGCTCGGCGTCGGCGTCTTTCAGGCGCTCGCGCTCCTGCCGGGAATGTCGCGCTCTGGCTCGACCATCGCGGGCGCCACCTTGGCCGGCTTTGGCCGTGCCGCCGCCGCGCGCTTCGCGTTCCTCTTGGGCGTGCCGATCTTGATTGGCAGCGGCGGCAAGAAGCTGCTCGACATTGCCGCGGACGGCACCTTGGCCACGGTTTGGCAGCCGCTCTTGATCGCCTCGGCCGTCGGCTTAATCTCTGGCTACCTCGCGATCGGCGCCCTCACGCGGTTCCTCTCGACCCGCACCCTCTGGCCGTTCGTCTGGTACCGCCTGGCGCTCGCCGCGGCGCTCGCGCTCTGGGTTCTCTAGCCAGCTGCCGGATGGCGGCTAATTTTGACAAGACTGCAAAATGTTGTAGTTTGCCGACAGGTATCCGGCGCGTTTGCCGGTAAAGCAAAGTATGAAAAATCAAAAACCAATATCCTCCCTTGAAGTCTTGTTCGACCAACCCGGCATGTGCCTGGACACGGTCGGCATTGTGGCCACCGTTTGCGTGGTCGCCAAGCTGGCGGCCACCCTCGTGGGCGTCCCCATGACCCTGGGCCCGGTCAGCATCACCCTGGTGCTCGTCATGGCCTGCTGGACTATCCTGGGAGATGCCGCGAAGCTGCCCCTGACGGCTTTCCGCGAGTGGTGCGACGACGCGCTCCGCGCGCCCCGTTTCATTCCAACGGAATGGGTCAACCCCTCGAGCCTGACCGGCCTCGCCTTCAAGGGGGTCGCCGAGCCGAAC
The DNA here is from genome assembly GCA_044375695.1 of Minisyncoccia bacterium. Taxonomy (GTDB): domain Bacteria; phylum Patescibacteriota; class Minisyncoccia; order Phycocordibacterales; family JAACPR01; genus DATDYW01. Next base: position 914 of record JBILMG010000004.1, read on the forward strand.
GAGCAGGTGGTCTGCGACGCGGTCCACGCCTACCTCGGCAGGCGGCTCGAAGCGAAAGAATCGGTTGCCCCAATTGGGCAGCACGAGGCAATGTTTAGCTACGAGACCGAGGAGAAGCTCCACCAGTGGAAGTTCTCCTTCAACTTCAGGAACGGACGTGACGATGTTACCGGCCAGCCGTTCGTCTGGATTACCGCCGCTCACGTTTACGAGCTCTGATCCTCGCGCCCAACCGGGCGCTTTTCTTTTTTTTAGCCGAACAGGCTCGCCGTCACACCCTGTGGCAGCTCGGCCGGCGTCTGCCAGGCCGAGGTGTCGAGCTTGGCCTTCTGCACCTCGCCGCCTTGCACCGGGTACTTCAGGTAGCCCTTCTTGAGGGCGAAGTCGAAGAGGTCGCGGGTGACTTTCACGTCCTGCTCGCAGTACGAGATGACCTCCTTAATTTTGCCCTCGCGCCACCAGACAATGGACTGCAGACCGTCGGCCGATTTACCGTGTCCGAGCGTGGCTTGGGCGACGTCGTCGAGCTTGATGCGGCGGCCGACCACCTTCTGGAGCTCCTTCATGAGGTCGACCGAGCGCAGGCGGGCGATTTGCCCCGGGTAGCGGCGGGCGATGATGGGAATGTCGAAGTGGTTCGAGTTCCAGCCGACGAGCACGTGAGATTCGGCTAGGAGCTTCCAGAACTCCGGCAGGTCTTTCTCGAGGTAGCTGGTGATTTTGCCGGTCTCGGAATCGTGCGCCGAGAGCACCGCGAAGGCGAGGTCGGCCGGGTCCCAGGACTCGGCCTCCTCGAAGGTGTTGGCGGTTTCGATGTCGAAGGTGATGACGCGCATGCGGAAAATAAAATGGGTTAGGGGGAGATTGTGTCAGCGCCGGCGCGCGGAATCAAACTGTGGAGAATTCTCGCCGCCCGCGCATTCTAGCAGCGCGGGCGGTGCTAGAATCGTGCCGTGACCGAAGAGACCGTAATTAGCCTGCCGGTGCCTCCTGGCGCGCTCTGGGCGCTCCTGGCCTTCGCGGCGGCAATCTTTATGACCGTCTCGGCGGTGGTGCACCACCACTGGGGCTACTACGGCCTGCGCGAGAGCGAGCGCGCCGGAACCGCCGCCGTGTACTACGTGGTTTCCGGCATCTTCCTCGCGGGCATGACCGTCTCGGCTATCGCCTACGGCGCTTTCTAGTAAAAATGATTAGCTTCAACGAAGGGGAAGAGGTGGTGCTCGAGGCGCGGCGGCACTGGATTGTCGTGCTGCCGATCTACATTGTTCTGGTCCTGCTTTCGCTCGCCCCGGTTGCCCTCTACGCGATCATCGACGCTCTGCCGATTACCCTCGAGACCACCGGCTGGGGGCCGGCGCTGCTCGCCTTTGCCTACTCTGGCTGGATGCTGGCGCTGTGGGTCGGCGGCTACTTCGCCTGGCTGGACCACCACCTCGACATTTGGATCGTCACCACCGAGCGCGTCATCGACGTCGAGCAGAAAGGGTTCTTCCGGCGAGAGACCTCTTCGCTGCGCTACGACCGCATCCAGGACATTACGGCTGAGGTGGATGGCGTCCTCGCCACCTTCCTCAAGTTCGGTGACGTGCGGGTGCAGAACGCGGGCGAGGCTAAGGAATTCGTTATCGCCAACATCGCCAACCCGCAGCTGGTCGTCGACACCATCAACGCCGAGCTTGCCCGGCGAGGGAGGATTGCCTCGATCGTCGCCTAGCGTCCGCGGCGAAACGCGAAAAGCGCCCGTCGGTCGACGGGCGCTTTTCGCGGGAGCTGACGCTGCCTAGCCTCGCGGCGTGGCGCCTTCGCGCGGCTCGACCGTCGGCATGACGACGTGGCGGACCTTGGCGCGGCTGATGGTGCGAATGATCTCGTCTTCGTCGTCGGTGATGAGGTAGAGGTCGGGGTCCGCGGCATCGATTTTGCCGGCGGCCAGGAAGGTCTCGCGGACCAGGCGATCGAAAGGTGCCCAGAAAGCTTTGCCCACCAAAATGATTGGAACCTTCTCCATCTTGGCGGTCTGCACCAGGGTCAGGATCTCCATGAGCTCGTCGAGCGTGCCGTAGCCGCCGGGGAAGAAGAGGTAGGCCTCGGCCGAGTAGGCTAGGCAAACCTTGCGGGTGAAGAAGTAGTAGAAGTCGACGTGCTGGTTGAGGTAGCGGTTGGTCATCTGACCGTCCGGCAGCTGAATGGTCATGCCGACCGAGGTGCCGCCGGCTTCAAAGGCGCCGCGGTTGCCCGCTTCCATGATGCCGAGCGCGCCGCCGGTGACGACCGCGTAGTCGAGCTCTTTGGCAATGCGGCCCGCGATGCGGCGCGCCTGCTCGTACTCGGGGTGCCCTTCGGGCGTGACCGCCGAGCCGAGAATGGTCACCGACGGCTGGCAGGTCGAGATGAACTGTAGGCCCGAGCGCAGCTCGCCCGAAACGTGCTTCACGCGCATCTCGATGTCCTGCGCCAAGTGCTCGAGGGTAACGGGGTCGCAGACGTGCTTGCCGCGGCTAACAACTCTTGGTGTCGGGTTTGGTGTATCCATTGCGGGGAATTGTAGCAGGAGGCGCGCCGCGTTTAAAAATAAAAACGCGCCCTCCCGAATTCGGGAGGGCGAGAGTGTTTTCGGACTTCGGTCACCGCGACCAGACGAGGCGTCGGCGACCCAGGAGGGCGAGCTCGACGCAGGCGACGGTCAGGATAACGAACAGGGCAGGAACCCACCGGTACGGCGACATCATCGCCATAGCTACCGAGAAGCAGCTACCGACCATGAGCAGCATGTGAGCGGCAACGATTTGCCCGACAATGAACTGTCGGCCGAGATCGTTGCCGTTCGCGATCCGGCCCTGCGCCTCGACGTTCGCCGTGGCGTAGGGGCCGAAGCGGGCGAGGGCCCAAGGGATGGCCGCCAGCGCAACGTAAGGGCCGACTGGCAAGAACGACTGGCTGGGGCCGTTCTTGAGGTGGAGGATGATTTCGCCGATGAGCATCGCCGAGGCAATGCCTGCGGCGAAGAATCGGAGGATTTTTACATAGTTTTCCATCGACAACAGCGAGGCTGTTTCGATGCCGTTTTTCCAGTGATTGATGGTACGCATCTATATAATTATAACATTTATATATGAAAAAGCAAGTATCAGGCCAGCGCCGCCTTTCTGCTAGATTGCGTCGGTGAGCCAGCCGGTGACTTTTTCCATTACCGCCAAGGATTCCGCGTCCCGCGCCCGGGCCGGCGTCTTGCGCACGCCGCACGGCGAAATGCAGACGCCGGCTTTCGTGCCCGTCGGCACCAAGGCGACCGTCAAAGGACTGACCCCCGAGCAGGTAGCCGCTACCGGCGCCGAGGCGGTCTTGGGCAACACCTACCACCTGTACCTCGAGCCGGGACACGGCCGAATTGCGGCGATGGGCGGCCTGGGTAAGGCGATGGGCTGGAAAGGCCCCACCTTCACCGATTCTGGCGGCTTCCAGGTGTTCTCTCTGGGCGTCGCCTTCGGGCGTTCCATCAAAAAAGTGGCCAAGGACGACGCGCCGGAGCTTCTCTTGGCCGCTGGCGAAATTGCCCGCGGCGAAGGCCGCAACGTCTCAGAGCACTTCAAGCCCGCGCAGGTGGCCGAAGAGGGCGTGATGTTTCGCTCGCACCTCGACGGCTCGGCGCACTTTTTGACGCCCGAAAAATCTATCGAAATTCAGAACGCGCTCGGGGCCGATGTTATTTTCGCCTTCGACGAGTGCCCGGCGCCGTCCGAGACCCGCCGCTACCTAGAGGAGTCCCTGCACCGCACGCACCGCTGGGCCAAGCGCTCGCTCGTGGCGCACCGGAATTCTGAAATGGCGGGGAAGCAGGGCATTTTCGCCGTGGTGCAAGGCGCCCGGCACGAAGATCTGCGTCGCGCCTCGGCCAAGGCGCTCGCCGAAATGGGCTTCGACGGGTACGGCATCGGCGGCTCGTTCGCCAAGGAGGACGCCACCAAGATTGTTTCGTGGGTCAACGAGGAGCTGCCGGAAGAGGCGCCGAAGCACCTCTTGGGAATCGGCGAGCCGGAAGACATTCTGGCGGGGATCGCCGGAGGCTGCGACACCTTCGACTGCGTTTCGCCGGCGCGCCTGGGCCGCACCGCGATTGCCTACACCGCGCGCGGCAAGATCAACCTCAAGAATGCGGCGATGCGCGACGACCTCTCGCCGACGGAAGAGGGGTGCGACTGCTACACCTGCGCCTCGGGTTTTTCCAAGAGCTACCTGGCGCACCTGTTCCGCGCGGAAGAAATGCTGGGCGCCACGCTGCTCACGATTCACAACATTCGCTTCCTGGTGCGCCTGTGCGAGGGCGCCCGCGCGGCGATCGCCTCGGGGAACTTCGTGGCCTACGCGAAATCGTTCATGGACGGCTACCGGGCCTAGGCTTAAAAACTGCCTTTTTCTTATAAAATAAGGCTTTTTTGAATAAAAGCGCTGTTTTTACGCCCCGAACCCATCCGGACGCTTGACAGATTTTTTATATCTGCTATACTGTGTGGGTACCGTTAGTTCATTGAGAGCGACCGAGAGACGAAAGCGCCGCGAAGACCTCTACAAAGAGCATCTGGGCGAAATCGTAATCGGTAAGCGAAACATGGCTAAGTTGGTCGGAATCCTCTAACGGTTCAAAACTGAAAGGATCCCAACGAACAAGGCACGATACGCGAAGAGATGGAGTTAAGGTTCCTCGTACACCTTCCCATCCGCGCCCTCTGGATACAAAAGAGCGGCGTCTGAACAAGCGAGGTTCGCGATGATGAGGTCTGCAAGGATCACATCGCACGGATGAACCCTGTGCTCTAGATTAAGACTTGAGGCCTTCCTAAAAGGCAAAAGCACTAGAAGCTGGGTTACAGATAAAATCCTGAAGGTGAGCATGAACAGATGCTCGAAACTAAATAAACCTCAGGTGCGGTGGAGCGAAAGCCCCCGCAAACCCCCAGGTCCCGGGAGAGCAACGATGCACTGCGCACGTTAGCTCCCCGGGACCTCTACTTTTTTGGGAGATGAGCCTGGAGCCTGTCGTTCGGAGCCCGCGCTTGACACCTTTTGGAACCAGGCGTAGCCTCCCAAATCGAAACGTGCTCCACCGAGACCTGCCGTCAGGCGGGAAAGGCAAAACTCCAAAATCAACGTTTCTCAACGCCCGAACCTTCGGCCGCGACACTCGACTCCGCTCGTGAGAGCAACGGTCAACGATCGCTACCGGGTACACGTAAATGCTCCGAAAGAAGCCCACGAGGTTTTCCCTCGAGCGCGCGCTTCGATCAGGAGGCAAGAAAGGCCAGCTAGGCCACCCCAAGTCAGCTGAAGGTAAGGGGAGTAGGCGACAAGCCGAAAACCAACGTTCGAACATCAGGACCCCTTCCGCGTGGAGCAGAAGGGGTCCTATTCTTTTTTATTTTTCCCGGGCGCGGGCCCGCGCGGCCCGAGAGCTTGCGCGCGGCCCTCCTGCGGCAGGGGGTCATTTTTTCTGCTAACCTCTTACCGATGCCTCCCGAGAACCGTCGGTTCGAGCTCGCGACGACCATGAAGCCCGCCGGCGACCAGCCGACGGCTATTGCCGAACTCGTGAAGCGGGTGACCCGCGGCGACCGCCACACGACGCTCCTCGGCGCGACCGGTACCGGCAAGACGTTCACGATCGCGAACGTCATCAACCAGATTCAGAAGCCGACGCTGGTCATCGCGCACAACAAGACGCTGGCCGCGCAGCTGGCGCAGGAGTTCAAGGAGTTCTTCCCGAACAACTCGGTCTCGTACTTCGTCTCCTACTACGACTTCTACCAGCCGGAAGCGTACGTCTCGGCCTCGGATACCTACATCGAGAAAGAGGCGATGATCAACGAGGAAATCGAGCGCCTGCGCCACGCGGCCACCCAGGCGCTGCTTACCCGCAAGGACGTCATCGTCGTCGCTTCGGTGTCCTGCATCTACGGCTTGGGATCGCCCGAGGAGTACGAGAAGGTTAACTTTAAGATCAAGAAAGGCGCCGCCCTGCCGCGGGGCGAACTGGTGCGCCAGCTCATTCGCGTTCACTACGAGCGCACCAGCGCCGACCTCAAGCCGGGCCTCGTGCGCGCGGTCGGGCCGGCGGTCGAGGTCATGCCGGTCTCCGAGCGCTACGTCGTGCGCGTCACCTTCGAGGGCGAGCAGATTGCCTCCATTCAAAAAATCGACGGCATCACGCGCGAGCTGGTCGAGGAAATGGACTACTGCTACTTCTTCCCGGCCAAGCACTTCATCACCGAGAAGGACCAGATCGAGGCCGCCTGCAAATCGATTGAGCACGAGCTCGGAGAGCGCCTCAAAGAGCTCGAGAAAGAGGGGAAGAACCTCGAGGCCGAGCGCCTCAAGCGCCGCACCCGCTACGACATTTCGATGATTCGCGAGGTGGGCTACACCAACGGCATCGAGAACTACTCGCGCCACTTTTCGGGCAAAAACCCGGGCGAGGCGCCGGACACGCTGCTCTCGTACTTCCCGCGCAAGAAAGACGGCAGCCCCGACTTCCTCACCGTCATCGACGAGTCGCACATGACCGTGCCGCAGATTGGCGGCATGTTCGCCGGTGACCGCTCGCGCAAGGATAACCTCGTCGATTTCGGCTTCCGCCTGCCGTCCTGCCGCGACAACCGGCCGCTCAAGTTCGATGAGTTCGCCGCGCGCATCGGCCAGGCTATTTACGTTTCCGCGACGCCGGGCAAGTACGAGCTCGCGCTCGCGACCGACGGCCTCGCCGAGCAGGTGATTCGCCCGACCGGCCTGGTCGATCCGATGATCGACATTCGCCCCGTTACCGGCGACGGCAGCTACCCCGGCCAGGTGCCGGACTTCATCGCGTCGGCCGAGGCGGCGATCGAGAAGGGTGGCCGCGTGCTCGCCACGACCCTCACCAAGAAAATGGCGGAAGACCTCTCCGCCTTCCTCGAGCAGAAGGGCGTACGCGCTAAGTACCTGCACAGCGACGTGAAAACGATCGAGCGCATCGAGATCCTGACCTCGCTGCGCAAGGGCGAATTCGACATCCTGGTCGGCGTGAACCTTTTGCGTGAAGGTCTCGACCTGCCCGAGGTGACGCTAATCGGCATTCTGGACGCAGACAAGGAGGGCTTCCTGCGCTCGGAAATGTCGCTCATTCAGACCATTGGCCGCGCCGCGCGCAACGTCGACGGCCGCGTCATCCTCTACGCCGACCGCATGACCGGGTCGCTCGATCGCGCCGTGGCCGAAACCACGCGCCGCCGCAACATTCAGCTGGCGTACAACGAGAAGCACGGCATCACGCCGAAGACCATCCAGAAGGCCATCAAGAGCATCGCCGAGACGATGCGCTCCGAGCACGACAAGGCGCTCGTGGCCGAGCTCGCGGCTGACCTCGGCGGCAGAAAGCCCACGCGCTCGCTCCTCGAGAAGCTGATTCGCCGCAAGGAGAAAGAGATGAACGCCGCGGCCAAGATGCTCGACTTCGAGACGGCGGCGCTCCTGCGCGACGAGATTGCCGCGCTCGAGGCCATGGCCGAAAAGGGTGCCGAATCTGACGAGGCGCGCGCGGCGCTGGTCACGGCCGACGGCGCCGGGTCTATGGCCAAGAAGGGCAAGACCCTCCAGGCCGCGAAGCAGAAGAAGGCTCGCGCCAAAGAGAAGACGCTCGAGGAGGCGGTGCCGCTTGCCGGGCGCCTGGCCAAGGGACGCGGCTGGGCCGCCAACAAGCTCGCCGCCAAGGTTCGCGCGAGCGACCCGTCCCGTGTCGTCATTAACCCAAAGGCGCCGAAGGTAGAGCTGCGGAAGGGGAAGCGGCGCTAGGTCTGGCCTCTTGAGGAGAGCGTGAATACGTGTTTGTCTCTTTTTGTGAAGGGATCTTTGACCTACCTCGATGACGACGTCATCGAGACGAACACTAAATTAGTGACGGATCGCCTCAGGTTTCGCCGCGCGGAGCCCGCGCTGCGTTTCTGGGTCGATATCAACACCGGCTCTCCGGAATCGGACGGCCGGCTTATTCTGGCGCTGCTCGCTACGGTTAGGGGCGCCTGCGCCGTTTCGCTGTGGAAGGCTCCGTCGCCCGCAGATTCGAGCGAGAAAGACGTTGGCGGCGTCGAGATTTCTGGGCTCATCGATCACGTAGCCAAGAGCTTCTCAACACCTCCATCGTGCCTCCTCGTTCCGGCTAGCCTTGTCCCCAACGCTTCGGAAGACCACCTGTCTTACGCGGCTAGGACGCTCGGTTTCCCGCAGCGTTTCTCGGTGACGTGTCCTGAAAACGTGCGCGCGGACGAATCGTGCCCTCGGCACATATTCGATGGATCTGCCGCGGCTGCCGTGGCATCCGTGGCCTCGTTCGTGGCTACCATGAGCGCGATTGCGCCAGCTCCCAGCAGCCGTTAAGGCTGCTTTTCTTTTTCGCGTGCAGCGCCTCGCGTCTGAGAGAGCGGGGAAGCCTCCTTGCGTCAGGGGGCGTTTTACCGCTAGATTCAGGGCAAGTTCTTGGAAAAATCGTTTCCAATCAAAAAATAAGACAGCAAAAACAAACAGCAATCAGAATCAATGAAAATTCCGCACCAAACGCACGTAGTCGTGTGGGGGCTTCCTTCCTGCGGGAAGGATTTCCTCTCCCACCTCATGCAGCAGCACCTTCGCCACGTTCACATCTTCGGCATGGGCGACGAGTTCCGGGCAGTCAAAAACCAGCCTGGAACCTTCGACTCGGAGGTCGAGAAATTCGTGCTCGAAGACATGCCGAAAGGAGAGCTCGCGCCGATTCACGTCTATCAGCCGGTGTTCGACGCCGCCTGGCAACGTCAGCGCGAAGAGATCCGCGCCGCGCGGCTCAACGTCTTCAACGGCGTCGTGCGCACAGAAGAGCAGTGGAAGTACTTCCGCGGCCGCCTCTGCGAGGACACCGACCACACCCACCGGGTGATCGTCGTGTGGCTGGATCGTCCAGAAGAAATCTGCCTCGACCTGTGGCGTGAGCGCTTGGCCCAAAGCCGAGAAGTTCGCCCAGACGATGCGGCCGGCCAAGCGGTCTTCCACGATCGGGTGAGCCGCGCGGTAAGGCACTGGGAGCCTATCTGCCGACACCTGCAGAACGGTAGCTCAGCCGACTTCATTCGCTTCCAGGTTCCTGGAAAGCGCATGGAAGGCGGCTTCGAAAACTTGCTCAGAGCCCTCGAACTCGAAGTTCCCCGGCCTAGCTACGAGTCGGGCGTTCGCGTCCCGACGCACGATCTCCTGCGGGTGCACGCCGTTCCCAACGCGGGACCGGAGCGCCTCCGCCTCCAAGTCTGCGCGGCCTAGCCGCCGCCCGCCGCCCGGTTCCAACCGGCGGCTTTTCTTTTTGACAAAATATAAAAAGTATGTTTGGCTACATAAGCCCCCCATGAAAAAGATCCTTACATACACGTTCTTGGCCCTCGCCGCCCTGACTCTCTCGTCCTGCGCTTCCAAAACCGAAGCCCGCTCCGGGTACGCGCCGCTAACCCCGACACCCGCCCTCGGCAACTACTGCGGAGGCGACCGGTAAATCATTTGCCCCGCGTCAGGTACCCGACCAAAAGTCGGGTTTTCTTTTTCCCCGCCTTCCGCTGCCCGCGGCCACGTGTTACCCTCTCCGACGTTATGGCAACCCAGCCAACCGGGCAGGGGGGTGGAGGCGATTGGATCGTCGTAAAAGGCGCGCGCACCCACAACCTTAAGAACGTCAGCGTGCGCATGCCGCGCGGGCAGATGATTGCCGTTACCGGACTTTCCGGTTCAGGCAAGTCGTCTTTGGCGTTCGACACCATTTTCGCCGAGGGCCAGCGCCGCTACGTCGAGTCGCTCTCGTCTTACGCCCGCCAGTTCCTCGACCAGATGCAGAAGCCCGACGTCGACGAAATCAGCGGCCTCTCGCCGGCCATCTCCATCGACCAGAAGTCGCGCTCGAACAACCCGCGCTCGACCGTCGCCACCATCACCGAGATCTACGACTACCTGCGCATCCTCTACGCGCGCGTCGGCAAGCCGCACTGCCCGAAATGCGGCGAGGAAATCAAGCGTCGCTCGAAGGAGGAAATCATCGATGCCGTCCTCAAGTCGATTCAGACGCTGCGCCAGAAGCCGCAGGAAACCCAGAAGGTGAAGGGCGTGCTGGTCTCGAAGGACAAGGTGCAGATTTTTGCGCCGGTGGTCGTCGGCCGCAAGGGCGAGTACTACCAGCTGCTCTACGACCTCCTCGGCAAGGGCTACGAGAGCGTTCGCGTCGACGGCGTCCAGAAGAAGCTGCGCGAGCGCATCGAGCTCAAGAAGAACGACACCCACGACATCGACGTCCTGGTCGACGAGTTCTACGTGTCCGAGCTGACTCAGGGCGGCAAAGATTTCCGCGAGCGGCTCTCGGAGTCGGTGGAGAAGGCGATTCACGAGGCTGACGGCATGCTCCGCATCGTCTCCCCGGGCGAGGACAAGCTCATCTCGACCCGCTTCGTCTGCCCCTACGACGGCTACGCCTTCCCAGAGGTCGAGCCGCGCCTCTTCTCGTTCAACTCGCCCTACGGCGCCTGCCCGACCTGCAACGGTCTCGGCAACGTGAGCCTCTTCTCGGATGAGCCGTGCCCGGACTGCAAGGGTGCGCGCCTACGACCCGAGGCGCTCGAGGTTTTCTTCGGCGACCCGAAGCAGAAGACCTCGATCGTGAAGTTTGCCGGCATGACCATCAGCGAGGCGCTGCGCTTCGTGCGCGAGGTGCCGCTGTCGGCCCGCGATCGCGACGTCGCCAAGGTAATCCTCAAGGAGATCGAGGAGCGCCTGCGCTTCATGAACGACGTCGGCATCGACTACCTGCAGCTGTCGCGCCGCGCGCACACGCTCTCGGGCGGCGAGGCGCAGCGCATCCGCCTGGCCTCGCAGCTAGGCTCGGGCCTCGTGGGCGCGCTGTACGTGCTCGACGAGCCGACCATTGGGCTGCACTCGCGCGACAACGATCGTCTCATCAAGACCCTGCTCGAGCTGCGCGACCTCGGCAACACCATCCTGGTGGTTGAGCACGACGAGGACACCGTGCTGGCCGCTGACTACCTCGTCGATATCGGTCCGGGCGCAGGTGTCCACGGCGGCAACGTAGTGGTGGCCGACTGGCTCAAGCCGCTCATGGCCCGCAAGGTTCCGGACGGCGGTTCGTCTACCGTGCAGTACCTGCGCGGCGACAAGTCGATCCCGGTGCCGGGCAAGCGCCGCACCGGCGACAAGGGGTCACTTAAGGTGCGCGGCGGCAAAATCTTCAACATTCAGAACCTCTCGGTCGACGTGCCGCTCGGCCGCTTCATCTGCGTCACCGGCGTCTCGGGTTCCGGCAAGTCCTCCTTCGTCTACGAGATTTTGCACAAGAACCTCGAGGGGCGCCTGGACCGCAAGATGCGCAGCGTCACCAGCTACAACTGCCAGAGCTTCGAGGGCGCGGAGTACCTCGGGCGATCGATCCTGATTGACCAGTCGCCGATCGGCCGCACGCCGCGCAGCAACCCGGCCACCTACACCGGCGCCTGGACGTTCATTCGCGACCTCTTCGCCGAGGCCGAGGAGTCCCGCTACCGCGGCTGGAAGGCGAACCGCTTCTCGTTCAACGTGCCCGGCGGCCGCTGCGAGTCCTGCGAGGGTAACGGCGAGATTGCCGTCGAGATGCACTTCCTGCCGACGGTGTACGTGCCGTGCGACATCTGCGGCGGCAAGCGCTTCATGAAGGAGACCTTGGACGTGAAGTACAAGGGCAAGAACATCTACGACATCCTCAAGATGACCGTCGAAGAGGCGCTCAAGTTCTTCGAGGATATTCCGGCCATCTACGACCGCCTCAAGACTATGGGCGAAGTGGGCCTAGGCTACCTCGAGCTGGGCCAGTCCGCGACGACCCTCTCCGGCGGCGAGGCGCAGCGCGTGAAGGTGTCCGCCGAGCTCTACCGCACCAGCATCCAGAAATCGATTTACATTTTGGACGAGCCGACCATCGGCCTCCACTACGAGGACGTGCGCAAGCTCATCGAGATCATCCAGAAGCTGGTCGAGAAGGGGAACACCGTGCTCGTGATCGAGCACAACCTCGACGTCATCAAGTGCGCCGACTACCTCATCGACATTGGCCCCGAAGGGGGCGTCCAGGGCGGCAAGGTGGTCGCCAAGGGCACGCCGGAAGAGGTGGCGCAGACCGATGGCTCGTACACCGGCGCGTACCTGCGGCCGATGCTCAAGAAGGGCAGGGGTTAGCCCGGGAGATTGACGCCGGCACTCGTCGCTGGCAGCCTTCGCCCCGTATGAGCGAACCTTATCAAAATACTGTTTGGGTAGCGGGCGCCTTCACCGCGTCGAACCTGCCCAACGACGCAGTGCTGGCGCGAACCGAGGTGCCGGTCGCGGCGGCCATGTCCTACCTCGGCATGCGCGCGGCGCGGCGCGGCGGCTCCGTGCGCCTCTTCCGTCCAGGAGACGCGGCCGTGGCCGTATCTCTAGGCATCGAGCTGGGCGCCGAAACCGAGACTCCCCAGACGCGCGAACCCGAAGCCTCCTTCGGCGATCTGATCATGGTCTTCGGAGAAGGCGCCTCGGGCGAAGCCGGGCCGCCCGTGTCCTACTTTCGTGTGCTGCGAGCGCGATTCATCGCCCTCGGGTCTGACGGCAAGCGTATCGCCTGCGTAGACGCCTGAGCCGCCGCTTCGGCGGCTTTTCTTTTTGCGGCAAAAATATCTAGACCCAAAGCGAACCTAGTCGCTTGCCACCCGTCGTCGTCAGGCGGTAGGCTTAGCTCCGTTAAGCTCCACCAAACAAAAAAACGATGAAAAGAATGCTAACCAACAAGAAGCGCGCGATCGCTCTGGTAGGCGCAGCTGTCGGGGTTCTGATCCTGACGGCGTACCTGCCGGTTGTGGCCGCTGCGCTCAATCTGGCCGCGCTCGCGTGGCTAATCTGGATGAGGCTGGAAAACCTGATTGCCGTGCGCTCCATGCGAAACGGCAAGCTGCCGGCCTTCGTGAACGGTAAGCTGCCGCTGCTCGCGGCCACCCTTGCGGCCGCGTGGCTCCTGGGAGCGAGCGCGCTGTCTTACCTTGGCGGCGCCTACTCCCTGAATCTCGAAGAGCTCCTGCTCGGCGAAGTATTCGGATCGGAGGCAATCGGCTTCCTGCTCGGCGCGGCGTTCATGGCGGCATCCGCTTCGGCGCCGTTCGTGATCCTGGCCGCCCACGAGGCAATCTACTGGGAAAGGAACCCCTGGAAGAACTCGGGGCCACCCTCGGACCCTCCGGCGCCAACCTTCGGCCCGTTCCCGCCAACCGGTCTGCTGCCGGCTCCGCTCGCCGCCTCTGCCGAGCCCGCGTTCTCGCTCGCCTGAAAAGGCTGTTCGCCCGCGCGTCGCGCGGGCTTTTCTTTTGCCAAAAAGAAAAGCCGCCACAGAACGTGGCGGCGGCCGGCAAACCTTTTCTCAGGGGCCGACAAAAAGCAGGATAAGCATCAGCGACCCCAGGCTCGTTCCGCCTACGGCGACGAGCGTCTGTTCTGGAGATAGCCCGCAAGATTGCGCCACAAAGAATGTTGCCGGCGCGACGATGACCGGTATGGCCGCTACGGCAATTTTGGTTAAGAGCGTAGAGGCGGAGGGCAGGGAGAGGATATTTTTCATGATGGTTTTGAAGGGCTTTGTGGCACCTTTTTAAATATTTCTTCATAAAATTACATGTGTCAAATATAAAGAAAACGCGCCGGTCTGGCGCGGTTTAGGACTACGTCTCCCTTATCTCGGCGACAATGTCGGCGGCCGCGGCTCCGTGCAGCTGGGAGGAGAGCGGGCCCACGGCTCCTTCGCGGTAATGATTGACGAGTCGCCGCAGCAGAATTCGCTGCAGGAAAAGCGGCAGAAACCAGTACGTGCGCGTGGCGGGTCGCCCGCGCAGGCGGAACCGCCCGCTTTCCCCAAAGGCGCGCGCCACCACTTCGAATAGGATGTAGCCGGAGAAGAGCAGGAGCGCGACAATTTGAGTCGCCTTTGGGACGCCTAGCCACGCGGTGGATACGAGAGACAGGCAGAGGTACAGGAAAGACAGGGTGTAGAGAGAGTCTCGAATTTTTATTTTTTTGAGGATCTGACAATTTTGATATTGATATTACAAAAGCGAGGTGTCAATATCTCCGCGTGACCCTCGAGGCCCTCAAGAAGCTCAACCTGCCGGACGTGCCAGGCGTCTACTTTTTCAAGCTGGGCAAAGAGATTCTCTACATCGGTAAGGCTACCTCGCTCAAAGACCGCGTCCGCAGCTACTTCGGCGCTGACCTAATCGCGACCCGCGGCCCAAAAATCGTCGACATGGTCACGCGCGCCGACGGCGTCGAGTGGCAGGAGTGCCGCTCGGTGCTCGAGGCGCTGGTGCTCGAGGCTGCGCTCATCCGGAAGCACCAGCCCAAGGCGAACACCGACGAGAAGGACGACAAGAGCTACTACTTCGTCTGCCTGACGGCCGAAGAGTACCCGGCGGTCGAGCTGGTGCGCGGCCGCACGCTCGAGTTCCTAAAATCCGCTGAGGCTAAGAAATTCAAGAGCGTCTTTGGCCCGTTCCCGCACGGCGGCCAGCTCAAGGAAGCGCTCGGCATCGTGCGAAAAATTTTTCCGTACCGCGACCTCAAGTGTCGGCCGCCGCAGGCGCGCCCGTGCTTCTCGTACCAGATTGGCCTCTGCCCCGGCTGCTGCATTGGGAAAATCACCCCGGCTGAGTACGCGAAGACCACCCGTCGTCTGTCGCTGCTCCTCGACGGCAAGATCGGCGCGCTCGAGCGCGACCTCGAGCGTGCCATGGCCTCCGAAGCCAAGGCGCGTCGCTTCGAGGTCGCCGAAGTGATCAAGCGGCAGCTCTTCTCGCTGCGGCACATTCGCGACGCGTCCCTGGTGAAGGCCGATGAGCTCGCCCCGGCCGGATTTCGCATCGAGGCGTACGACGTGGCGCACTACGCTGGCGAGAATGCCGTCGGCGTCATGGCCGTGCTCGAGGACAGCTGGCCCAAAAAAGCCGCCTACAGAACCTTTACCCTTCGGGGAAAGCACCGCGGCGACGATCTTTCGGCGCTGCGCGAGCTCCTGGAACGTCGCCTGGGCCACCCCGAGTGGGGCGTGCCCGGCCTCGTAGTCGCCGACGGCAACCTGCAGCGAGAGCTGGCGGAAGAGTTCTTCCGCGCGTCTGGCGTCGCCGCCCCGGTTACCTCCATCGTTAAGGACGACCGCCACCGCGCGGCGCGAATCGACGGGCCCGCCGAAGAGATCAAGAAGTACCGCCGGGAGATTCTCCTGGCTAACAGCGAGGCTCACCGCTTCGCCGTAGCCACGCTGCGCGCCAAAGCCCGAAAGCAGGCGACGGGGAAAACGCGCCGCCGCATTGCCTAACCGGCGGTATAGAATAGGCGCGTGAACGAGCGCTACACCGTTGTCGTCCTTCGCGGCGGCCCAACCTGGGATCACGACGAGTCCATGAAGAGCGGTCGCGCCCTCATTGAGGTGCTGCACCACCTGGGGCACCGCCCGATTGATATTGTCGTCGACGCCGAAGGGAACTGGGTTCGCGAAGGGCGGGCGCTCCCGCCGCGCGAGGCGGCCCGCGGCGGCGACTTGATCTGGAATGCCTCTGTCGGCGGCTACGGCGAAGATGGCCGCGCCCAGCGCGACATGCGATCCACCGGACTGCCTTTCACGGGACCTTCCGACCTTGGCGCGGCCCTTTCGACGCAGAAGCACCACGCCAAAGAGGTCCTGCGTCGCGCCGGGGTGAAGACGCCGGTTGCCCGCGTCGTCGATCGCCAGGACCCGGCGGCGCTCGCCATCGAGCTCTTCCGCGTCTGCCCGATGCCGGCGATTGTGAAGCCGGCTGATCGCGGCGGCTCTCTCGGCGTGTCCGTAGCCAAGAACATCCCCGAGCTCGCGCTGGCGCTCCACGCGGCCTTCGCCGTCTCACCTAAGGCAATCGTCGAGGAGTGGATCGACGGCAAGGAGGTAACCATCGGCGTCGTGGAGGGCTTCCGCGGCGAGGACCTCTACGCGCTGCCGACCGTCGAGGTGTGCCTCTCGGGCGACTGCCGCCACTACACCTGCGAGATGAAGCAGACGGGGCAGGGGGCCAAGCTGGTTTGCCCCGGCAACTTCGACCAGAAGAGCCGCGAGGAGCTCTACGCCGCCGCCAAAGCCGCTCACGGCGCGCTCGGCCTCAAGGATATTTCCCGCATCGATATCATTCACCACCCGCGGCGCGGCAGCTACGTCGTCGAGGCGAACGCCGTGCCGTCGGTGGCTCCTGGCTCGGCCGTGTGGCGCGGCCTGGTAGCCGTCGGCGCCGACCTCAAGCAGCTGGTGGGGCACGTACTCGACCGAACCGTCCGGAGAGGGTAATCTCTCCCCTTACGGGCCCGTAGCTCAGTTGGTAGAGCAACTGCTTTGCAAGCAGAAGGTCAGCGGTTCAAATCCGCTCGGGTCCACAAGAAAGCCGCCGCGCAAAATTGCGCGGCGGCTTTCTTGTGGACCCGAAGCGAGCGGAAGGCTCCGCTCGCGCGCGGATTTGAAGGCCGGAGCATGCCGCGAGCACCGAAGGAGCGGAACGGCGGCGAGGCGGGGTCGCGAACACTTAGGCTTTCGGCGCCGTGGCCAGGATTTAGGCGGCGCCGAAAGACTTAGTGATTCGTGACCTAATCCGCTCGGTCGTGTTCTAGCACCAAATCGGCTTAGTAACCCGTGACCTAATCCGCTCTGGCGGCTTAAACTGCGCCCGTCTAACTTAAAAAAAGAAAACCTGGCCAGCTCGGCCAGGTGCAGCTTCTACTCTTTCGATTCTTCCGTCTCTTATTTTTTCGGCTGAGAGGGCTTGCCCGCAAGACTTACCAGAGCTTTCAGCCTCGCCCGCGGCGAAATTTTCGCGAACAGTTTCCAGGAAACCTCGTCAGCTACCGCTTCCCCAAATCGGCTCAGGTTTCCGTCTGAAAGAGATTCAGAAATTCGGTGCGCCTCGCCGATAATCCAATGAAACATCCCGATCATGGCGAGACTTGTTTCCGGGGAAACCGGGTCCTGGACGGCGGCGTCCCACGCCTTAAGGCATGCGGCAACCGACCCCGAGAGAGCAGCTTTCTCATTGCCGTCCATGTGTCGGTAGTGAACCGTGAGCAGCTTGGCAAGAATTTTCTTGGCGGATTCTAGGGGCGTCTCTGTCGAGATTTTCTCCCCGTAGTTTGCCGCGTACGAAAAATCTGCCAGAGCGTCAAAGATTCCAGCCACTACGTAGGGAGCTTCTCTGAGGCCCTTCCTCGACCGATCAATTTTTGCGCCCAAGAGCGTCAGGAACGCCTCGCCGCCGGATTTCGAGAAAGTTATCAAGGCGTGGGTCAGCTTCTGCGTGTCTGGACCGGATACGGGAACCTCTCCGGCGGCGAGCTCGCGGGTAAAGATGCCCACCCATTGTTCGGCAATGCGCCGATCTCTTCCGCCTTCGTTCTCGCTGAACGTTCCGGCCATCTGTATGAATCGCAGGACGTGCTCGGAGATGCCTCCGGCTAACAATTGCAGTGTATTCGTTTTCATTTTTGCTATGCCGCCTTTCTGGACGGCGTACCCCTGTTCGGGGCGGTTTTTGGTTTTCGATAGATCCTGTTCGGACCCTCGCCGGAAACGCTATTCCCGCAGCATTGGGCGGTCAAGCAGGCGCGTGTGGCAAAATTTGACCATTTAAATATGACGTTGTAGTTTCAAAACCTATGAACCTCGACCTTTTCAAACAAAATGAGCTACGCGACCCACTGTTTGCCGGGAACACCCTGGCGCAGCAGGAGGCGCTCCGCTCTCTCAACGTGGCGCCAATTGCCGCCGCAACCTCCGAGAACAACGCCTGGCACGAGCCGTCGCTCGTCTGGCACCCGGAGTGCCCATAGGTAGCGCTGGTCGTCTTTGGCTCCTACCCGGGCGTATCATCGTTCGGCTACGAGTTCCGCGAGCTGCCCGGCAAGCGCTACACCGCCGCCTGCCTCTGCCCAGACTGCAAGTGGGCCTTCGGGAAAAATAAACGCGGCGAAGATTCGCTCCGCGCCCTCCTGCGCACGCTGCGGAACGCTCGAGAAGGTATTCCCGAGCTTCCGAAGTTCGACCTATACGTTCTGCGTAAAGATTCGTTTGCCAGACTCTACGGCTTCGGCGATGGCGGCGAAGGCGCCTTCACCCGCTGGGGCGATCACGACGGCGAGTCGCGCCTCACGGATGTCGAAGTTCTTCGTTGGGCGGTGAAGGATAGGCCAAACATTGATTTCGAGCCGCTCCGCCGCGAGGTGAAAGCGTTCGATTTTCAGACCCCGATCGCATTCTGAGCCGCCTTAGGCGGCTTTTCTTTTTCTTGACCAAATACGTCAACTGTCGCAGTGTCGCTGCCTATGATCCTTGATCCAAAACAGCAAATTCTCTCCCGCGTCCGCGGCTGCTTCCTGGGCCTCGCCATTGGCGACGCGCTAGGCATGCCGTGGGAAACCATGTCGCCCGAAGAAATTCTGGCGGCCACGCATGGCCGCGGCGTGACCACGTTTCATCTGCCGCACCAGACGCGCGTCAAAGACACCGTCGGGTTGGCTGCCGGCTCGACAACCGACGACTGGCAGCTCACCACGGTGGTAGCCCGCTCGCTGATTGCAACCGGTGGCCGGCTTGATATCGCCGACTGCGCCAGGCGCCACGTTGAGTCGCTCGCCCAAACCACCTTCGGGTGGGGCAAGGGGACCCAGAAGGCAATCGAGGACATTCGTGACAGCCGGCGAGACATTTCGCAGCGGCTGCCGATGCCGGAATCCGGCAAGGCTTCCGGCAACGGCGTCGTCATGAAAATCGCGCCGCTGGCAATCGTTTCTGCGCTGCGTCGCGAGTGGGTGCTTGGCTCGCCTGACCCGCTCCTCGAAGACTGTGTCCGGCTCGGTGACCTAACGCACCCAGACCGGGACGCTAGTGTGGCCGCCTACGCCGTTGCCGTCCTGATCCGCTCACTCGTTACGACGGGTGGCTCAGATTTTGTCGGCAACGCGCTGCTGCGCCTCCTCGTCGAGGAGGCGCAGTCTTCCCTGGGCGCCGACGGCGCCACCTGGCGCTGCCTTCTCGCGGCCGACGCCGACCCGAAAGTCTTCTACGCCGCCGCGCGAGCCGAAAAGGGGAGAGCCTACTGCGGACCAGAGAGCGCCGCGCTCGCGCTGACCTCTTTCTGGCAATCCCAGCGAATGTCGCGCCTCTCGCCGCCCAATCGATTCGCCGAGGCGCTCCGCGACATAGTTGCCCTCGGCGGCGATACGGACACCAACGCCTCGATTCTCGGCGGGCTCCTCGGGGCCCAGCTCGGCGAGGAAGGTATTCCGCTCGGGTGGCGAACCTTCCGCCCCGAGTTCCAGGAGGCTGTCGACTTGGCCGACGAGCTTTGCAATCTGATTCCGTGACCACGCTCCGCTGATGCGGGGCTTTTCTATTTCCAGGCGAGCCGTCGCCGCGTTACGATACGCCGGATGAAGAAGCTCGCCGCCCTGGCGCTCCTCGCGGCGCTCGCCGCCTACGGCCTCTGGCCGCTGAACGCCGACGAGCGTCGCATTGTCGCGCTCGGCCAAAACCCCACGGCCTCGGAGGCGCTCGCAGGCCTGGGGGCGAGCAACCGCCTCGCCGGCGCCGCGTTCTCTTTCTTGGGAGAGCGTGGCGAAATTGATCCCGACAGGGGCACTGTGCGCCTGAGCCTCGGGCTCGCCGCCGTGTCTTTGCCTATCGAGGACGAGAACTACACCTTCGTCTCGCTGCAGGAGGGTATGCGCCGCGAGGAAATGGCCGAAATTTTTACGCGCAAGCTCGCCTGGAGCCCCGAAGAAGCCGAAGAGTTTTCCGGCGGTAACGGCGCCTGCCACTTCCTGGGCGCCGAAGGCTACCTCTTTCCCGACCGCTACCTCTTGCCGCGCGACGCCAAGCCCGTAGAGGTTCTGACGGCTATGGAAGAGCGGTTTCAGGAGGTGTACGCGCGCCTCGCCAAGGAGGGTGCGGCGGTCGCCGAAGATCCCGAGACCGTCGTGCGCGTCGCCGCCCTCATCCAGCGAGAGGCGGCCGGCAAGGGGGACATGAGCCTCGTGTCTGGGGTCATTTGGAATCGCGTTAATTCCGGCATGCCGCTGCAGATCGACGCGACCCTTCAGTACATCAAGGGCGACGAGGACCTCTGGTGGCCGCGCGTGCGCGCCAAGGACAAGCGCCTGGACTCGCCCTTTAATACCTACGAGAACGAGGGCCTGCCGCCCGGCGCCATCGCCAATCCTGGCGAGGCGGCACTCTCGGCTGCCATGCGCCCCGAAGACACCAGCTGCCTTTTCTATATTCACGACCGCAACCGCACGATCCACTGCGCCTCGGACTACGCGACCCACAAGAAGAATATCGCCCGCTACCTGTAAGCCTTCGGCTGGCGCGGCGCGCGCGGCTGCGCTACCATCGGCCGGCTATGCTGAAATTTCTCGCGAACAAGGCCCTCGAGTGGAAGCTGCGCGGCGTGCCCGAGGCGCAGCGCGAAATGATCAAGGCGGTCATGGAGCAGAACCCTAAGCTCTTCGAATCCATCGCCAAGGAGATTGAGGCTAAAAAGAAGGCCGGCATCGACGAGCAGGCCGCGTCGCTCCAGGTTTTCTTTGCCAAGAAGCAGGAAATTGCCAAGGCGCTCCAGGCTGCGGCTGACAGCCGGCAGAAGTAGCCCGCAGCGTCTAAAAGAAAAGCCCCGCGCGAGCGGGGCTAGCTAGTGGCTAGGCCAAAAATTGCGAAGACGAGACCGCACGCGACGACGGCGAACCAAGGTCTGGTTTCCCGGAACGTTTTTCCCGAATTGAGCCGCCAAGCCAGGGCGCCCAGACCGGCCGCGGATGCGGCTAGACCGACGAGCAGGCAGGCGAACGGCCTGCCGGATACGGGTGTTGGCTTCTGCCGAGGAGGCGTCGGGTCGCCGAGGTACCTCGGGCCAGCCGTTGGCTGATCAGGCACGACCGCGACCCGCTCGAAGAAGAATTCGTTCGAATCGCCGAGCGCCGCTTCGGGAGTAGCCCACCGCGTCAGCAGCGGGCCGTACACGATTACCTCTCCGTTCGTGTCTGGGTCGTGAACCGCGACGATGCTGCCGGGCAGCGCCGAGAGCAGCGCGAGCGTCGCGACGACGCCCAGGAAAGCGGACGAGATGCATTCGACAAACGTCGCCGAGCGGTAGGCAACGAAGAAAGCCAGACCTATAGCGCCGATGAAGGCGAAGAGTCCGACAATGAACAGGAATGATGATGGATGGAACATAACGGCGAGAGACTGTCGCCAGTTTTCCCGCCTGTCAACGTGCCTCGCTCGACGCGCCGCGCGATCCGTTGTAGTCTCTCGCGCGTCATGGCGCTCTCCGTAGGCATCGTCGGCCTCCCCAACGTCGGCAAATCGACCCTCTTCAACGCCCTCACCAGGAAGCAGGTTCCGGCCGAGAACTACCCGTTCTGCACGATTGACCCGTCTGTGGGCGTCGTTGCCGTACCCGACCCTCGCCTCGAGGCGCTCGCGGCTTTCTCTGGCTCCAAGAAGATTGTGCCGGCCGCCGTCGAGTTCACCGACATCGCCGGCCTGGTGAAGGGCGCCGCCGAAGGCCAGGGTCTCGGCAACAAGTTCCTCGCGCACATCCGCGAGGTGGACGCCATCTGCGAAATGGTGCGCGTCTTCGACGACGACAAGGTCATTCACGTCGAGGGCGGCGTCGACCCGATCCGCGACATCGAGACGATCGAGCTCGAGCTCGCCATCGCCGACCTCGAGACCGTCACCAAGCGGCTCGGGTCTATCGAGCGCGACGTGAAGCGCGGCGACGAGGCGGCGCTCCACGTGCAGTCCGCCTGCCTGAAGCTCAAAGCGGTGCTCGAAGAAGGCAGGCCGGCCCGCGGCGTCGCCCTCGTCGACGAAGAGCTCGTGGCGCTGCGCGACCTGCACCTCCTCACCGCGAAGCCGGTCATGTACTGCCTCAACCGCCAGTCCGGCGGCAAGAACCTCGACGCCATCGCGGACGGCCGCTGGGAGAAGCTCATGGCGCACTTCGCCGAAACGAACGCGGTCTGGGTTACCGTCGACGCCTCTGCCGAGCACGTGATTGCCGACGCGCCAGAAGCCGACCGCGCCGAAATGCGCGAGGCGCTCGGCGTCACCGGCGAAGGTCTCGATGGCCTCATCCGCGCCGGCTACCGCTTGCTCAAGCTGCACACGTACTTCACCACCGGTCCCGAGGAAACCCACGGCTGGACGATTCGCCAGAACGCGACCGCCCCCGAAGCCGGCGCCGCCATTCACGGCGACTTCCAGCAGCGATTCATTCGCGCCGAGGTTATCGGCTGCGAGGATCTGCTCGCCGTCGGCTCCTACGCCGCCGCCCGGGAGAAGGGGCTACTCCGAACGGAAGGAAAGGAGTATATTGTCAAGGACGGCGACGTGATCGAGTTTAAGATTTAACGCGTACTTTTTATGGATCCGATGCCCGCAATGACCGCGGCCCCGGTTTCTGTCCAGGCTACCCAGACCGACTCTACCCGCGACATCGTGCTCGCCTGGGTTAGCTACAGTTTCCTCTACTGGTTTGTCGGCAGCCTCATCTGGCTCACCTTCGAGGTTATCGACCACCTGATTCCTGACGCGCTCGCCGGGAGCGAGAGCTACGACTACTACCTGGGTGGCTTCTCTTACGCCGTCTCTCCGTACCTGATGGCTTCGACGCTGGTCTCGGGCATCGTGGCGATTTTCCTCATGCGCGCCGCGCGACGGACTGCCGCCGTTGAGTCTCCGGTCACCGCCGCTCGCGTTATTTCTCGCCTGATCCTGTACGTATCCATCGCCGCCGCGCTCGCGCTCGTCGTCGGTGACCTCATCTACGTTGCGAGCGGCTTCTTCTCGGGCGACCTGACCGCCGCCGTTTCCTGGAAGGCCGCCGCGGTCTTCCTCTACGGCCTCGGCGCCGGCTGGTACCTGCTGTCGCTCCGCCCGGGCGCCGCTTCTTCGCCGCGCGTTTCTGCGGCGATTGGCGTGGCCGCGGCCCTCGCCGCGGTTGGCCTCGTGATCTTCGGCTGGTTCGCCAACGGGGAGCACGGCTCCGTGCGCGACCTGCGCGCCGACGCGACCCGCGTTTCCCACCTGCAGGAAATCGAGAGCTCAATCATCGAGCACTGGGACGCCGAATCCGGAGCCCCGGCTTCGCTCGCCGCGCTCGAGAAAGATTTCGGGCTCACCATGCCGAAAGACCCCGAAACCGAAGAGGCTTACGTCTACCGCGTAACCAAGAAAGACGCCGCCTTCGGCGAATCGAACGTTACCGACGGGAGCCTGGTCTCTTTCTCGATTTGCGCCACGTTCGCCGAGAAATCTGTCCCCGGTTCGGAGAAGAGCTCCTACTACTACCCGCCCTCTTCGACCATCTACGACGACATGGGTCGCTACGGCTCGGTCAGCCTGCCCGAGTACGGCTGGAGCCACGAGGCCGGCGAGGTCTGCTTCGAACGCACCCCGTCTGTGGCCTGGAACAGCCAGTGGGACACCGTGCCTGACTACTTCGGAGGCGACCTGGAGGGCGACTACGGCGCCATGCCGATGTTCTAGCCGGCCGCACCTAAAGAAAAGATGCCGCCCTACGACCCCAAGAGCATAGAAGCGAAGTGGCAGGCCGCCTGGGCCGCCGCTCCAACTGGCGGCGCCGATGATACCCGCGCGGAAAAGGGCGACAAGCGCTTCGTGCTCGTCGAGTTCCCGTACCCATCCGGCAACCTGCACGTAGGCCACTGGTACGCCTTCGCCGTGCCGGACATTTACGTGCGCCGCCGCCGCATGGCGGGCGACAACGTCATGTTCCCGATCGGCTTCGACGCCTTCGGCCTGCCCGCCGAGCGAGCGGCCATCAAGCACAGCCTCAATCCGCGCGAGTGGACGCGCCAGAACATGGCGCACATGGAGACGCAGCTGCGCTCCATGGGCGCCTCGTTCGACTGGTCGCGCAAGGTTGCGACCTGCGAGCCCGAGTACTACCGCTGGACGCAGTGGCTCTTCCTCAAGCTCCTCGAGGCAGGCCTCGCGTACCAGGCCGAAACCGCCGTGAACTGGTGCCCCGAGGACAAGACCGTGCTCGCCAACGAGCAGGTTAAGGACGGAAAGTGCGACCGCTGCGGCACCCAGGTGGAGCAGCGCCGCATGAAGCAGTGGATGCTGCGTATCGCCAAGTTCGCGGACGCCCTCGTCGACGACCTCGACTCGCTGCCGGCCTGGCCCGAGGCGATCAAGGCCGCGCAGCGCGAATGGATTGGCCGCTCGGAAGGCGCCGAGTTCGACTTCAAGATCGACGGCGCCGACGACCTGGTCACCGTCTTCACCACCCGCGCCGACACCCTCTACGGCGTGACCTACGTTGTCCTCGCGCCCGAGCACCCGCTCGTAGCCTCGCTCGCCGCGCGCTGCCCGAACCGCGACGCCATTGATTCCTACGTCGCCGAAGCGGGGAAGAAGCGCGAGCTCGACCGCCTGCAGGCGAACGGCGAAAAAACCGGCGTCTGCCTCGAGGGTGTCTTTGCGGTTAACCCCGCAAACGGCGAAAAGGTGCCCGTCTGGGTTGCCGACTACGTGCTCGGCTCCTACGGCACCGGCGCCGTCATGGCCGTCCCCGCGCACGACGAGCGCGACTGGGAGTTCGCCAAGAAGTACGGACTGCCGACGCGGAATGTCGTCACCCGAGTCTTCGTCGACGAGAAGAATCCTCCGGTAGATGGCCAGCCGACGGTAGCCCGTCCCGGTATTCACGGCATCGTGCGTGACCCGAAGAGCGGGCGCTACCTCTGCCTCAGGTGGAAAGAGCAGCCTTGGACAACCTTCGTCACCGGCGGCGTCGAGGAGGGCGAAACGCCCGAAGAGGCGGCGCTGCGCGAGGTTCGCGAGGAGACCGGCTACGCGAACCTCCGCGTCGTCAGAGCGCTCGGCCCCCAGGTGCAAACCTCCTTCAACGCTCGCCACAAGCAGCTCAACCGGGTAGCCCTCACCACGCCCGTTCTCCTGGAGCTCCTGGGTGACGAGCGCGGCGAAGTCTCTTCCGAAGAAGCCGGTCGCTACGAGCTCGAGTGGGTCGAGGAAGATTTTCTCACCCGCGCCAACATGAACCACGCCGAGATCGATCTCTGGCGCGAGTGGCTGGCTGGGCGGTTCGGCGCCTTTGGCGGGGAAGGGGTGGCTGTAAATTCTGGCGAATTTAACGGCTTGGTCTCCGCCGAAGCCCGCCCCAAAATCGCCGCCAAGTTCGGTCGCCAGAAGACGCAGTACCGCCTCCGCGACTGGCTTGTCTCGCGCCAGCGTTACTGGGGCTGCCCAATTCCGGTGGTGCACTGCCCGTCGTGCGGCCCGGTCGGCGTGCCCGACGCCGAGCTCCCGGTGAAGCTGCCGGAAATCGACTCCTACCTGCCGGCTGATGACGGCAGCTCGCCCTTGGCGCGCTCGTCCGAATTTGTGGCCGCCAAGTGCCCCAAGTGTGGCCAGGATGCCCGTCGTGAGACCGATACGCTCGACACCTTCATCGACTCGTCTTGGTACTACTACCGCTACGCTGACCCTCAGAACGAGAACGCCTTCGCCGACCGCGCCAAAATCGACGCCTGGCTACCCGTAGACGTCTATTCTGGCGGCGCCGAGCACACCACCATGCACGTGCTCTACGCGCGTTTCTTCCAGAAGGCGCTCGCCGCAATTGGCCTCGCGCCCAACGAGGAGCCGTTCCGCTACCGCTTCAACCGCAGCCTCATCATGGGTCCTGATGGCCAGAAAATGAGCAAATCCAAGGGTAACGTCATCGACCCCGACGCCGAGGTGGCCAAGTACGGCGCCGACACCGTGCGCATGTACCTGGCCTTCATGGGCCCTTACGCCGAGGTCAACGCCTACCCGTGGGACCCGAACGGCGTCACTGGTGTCAGGCGCTTCCTCGACCGCACCTGGCGGGCCTGCCTGGGCAAACAGGTCGAGGAGACCCCCGACGCCGCCCGTCGAGCCATTCACAAGATGGTTGCCAAGGTGGGGGAGGATGTCGACCGCTTCAAGCTCAACACCGCCATTGCCGCTCTCATGACCTGCCTGTCCGAGCTCGAGCGCGGCGGCGCCTCGGCCGCCGATTACCGCCTGTTCCTTCAGGCCCTCGCCCCGTTCGCCCCGCACCTGGCCGAAGAGCTGTGGGGGCAGCTCGGCGGCGAAGGGTCTATTCACGCCGCCGCCTGGCCGGCCCACGACCCAAATCTCCTCGTCGAGGCCTCGGCCAAAATCGCCGTGCAGGTGGACGGAAAAGTGCGCGCTACCCTCGAAATCGAGCGCGGGGCTGTGGAGGAGGTGGTGCGCGCCGCGGCCGAATCGAATCCCCAGGTTTCCAAATGGCTGTTGGGGCGTAAGGTTAAAAAGGCTGTTTTGGTGCCGGATCGGCTGCTCTCGCTGGTGACCGAGCCGGGGTCTTGACGGGGTTAATCATTACTGGTAGTTTGCTTTCGCCACTTACTAAAAACCGATGGCCAACAACTCACTTAAGCCCAAGCAGGTAGTCCAGAAGCTTCTCAAGGCGGTCGCCGACCGCACGCGCGACGTCGTCGTCCGCCGTTTCGGCGTGGGCACCTCCGTCGAGCGCGAAACGCTCGAGGCCATCGGCGCCTCCTACGGCATCACGCGCGAGCGTGTCCGCCAGATCGAGGAGCACGGCCTCGCCCAGATTCGCAAATCCGAGGAGTACCGCGCCCTCGAATCGCAGGTCGAGGAGCTCAAGAAGGCGGTCGACGCGCTCGGCGCCGTCGTCGCCGAGGAGCACCTCCTCTCGTGCATGTCCAAGGATGACGGCACCAAGAACGCCCTTTCTTTCCTCTTCGTCCTCGCTGACCCGTTCACCCGCCTGAAGGAGACCGACGCCTTCCACCCGCGCTGGGTCACCGACAAGAAGCTCGCCGACCAGGTCCACGCCTCGCTGGAGCGCCTCTCCTCGAAGCTCGAGCCTCACGGCCTCGTTTCTGAGGCGGAGATCCTCTCGGCTTTCGAGCGCGAGCTCGGCAACGTCCCGTCGCCTTACAAGAAGCCTGAGGTCATGAAGAGCTGGCTCTGCGTGTCCAAGAAAATTGGCTGCAACCCGCTCGGCGAATGGGGCCGCGCTGCCTCCCCGAACGTTTCGGTGAAGGGTATCCGCGACTACGCCTACCTCGTCATTCGCAAGCACGGCTCGCCGATCCACTTCCGCGAGGTCGCCAAGGCTATCGAGAAGACTTTTGGCAAGAAGGCGCACGTCGCCACCTGCCACAACGAGCTCATCAAGGACAAGCGATTCGTGCTCGTCGGCCGCGGCCTCTACGCTCTCTCCGAGTGGGGCTACGCCACCGGCGTCGTCCGCGACGTCATCCGCGATGTCCTCCGCAAGCACGGCCCGATGACCAAAGATGAGGTCGTCGACAAGGTTCTCAAGGAGCGTCTCGTGAAGGAGAACACCATTCTGGTGAACCTCCAGAACCAGAAGCACTTCAAGCGCGGCAAAGACGGTCGCTACGCGGTCGTCGCCTAAAAACTCTGCCCCCCAGAAAGCCTCGCGTAAATGCGGGGCTTTCTCTTTATCCACAGGCGCGAGGCAGCAGCCGGTCCGTCCCGTGCCAGAATTGATCGAGCTTAAAGACAAATGAAAAACTTCATCCGTCAGGTAGTCCTCGCCGCGCTCGCCCTCGGGTTCGTTGCCGCCGCGGGCGCCTGGCAGGGCCCTGCGCAGGAGCCGCCGGCCGGCAACGTGGCGGCGCCCCTCAACGTGTCGGGCTCTTCCCAATCCAAACAGGGTACGCTCGGCGTCGGCGGCCTCGGCGTCTTCGGCAAGGCCTTCGTCTCGCCCGCCGCCGGTTACGCGCTCCCGGCCAACCTTCAGCTGGGCGTCAACGGCGCGATGGGCGCGAGCGCGTACTGCGACGCGCGGGGCCAGAACTGCGTGACGACGCTGGGCGGGGCAGGCGGCGCCGTGATTGAGGCAGATGCCTGCCGGGTCGCGGTCTCGCCGATTAAGAGCGAGTGGTCTCACGTCGGCTGTTCGGATGTCGAAGTTATGACCGGCGGAGGCTGTCGCAGTCACGGCGGCGCCTACTCGTACTGGGATTTTCCGTTCGTGGCGGGAACCGACGCCACCATTGATTGGTACGGAGAACGTCACGATGCCGCCTACGCTGACGGGCAGATGTACTGGGGCTGCTCGTCTGGGTCTACGGGCACCTATTCCCAGGCTTACGCGATCTGCTGCGCCGCGGGTAACGATGCATCGACCGAAGAGAGCCCAATGTCTGGAGACGAGATTATGCGCTGCATCAACCCCGCTACCTGGACTTGGATTTGCTAGAAGTTTTTTTCCACCGCGCGCCCGCGGCTAGGCCGCGGGCGCGTGTGCTACGATTCATCTGATGGACGCCGACATTCTCGCGTCGAACGTGTGGGCCTTTGCCTGGTACCTGCTGCCGTTCCTGGCGGTAATCCTGGGAGGCCTCTTCCTCTGGGAAACCTGGCTCGACCACGTGCGCGGCGCCTACGTATCGTCGATCAAGTGGTCTCTCCTGCGGGTAATTCCGCCGCCGGAAGTTTTCCGTACGCCGGTCGCCATGGAAATTTTCCTAACCTCGCTCTTCCAGACGGGCGGCGAGGGTAACTGGTTCGACCTGTACTGGAAGGGAAAGCGTCGGCCTTGGTTCTCTCTGGAAATGGTCTCCATGAGCGGCGACGTGCGCTTCTACATCCGCACCCAGGAAGGCTTCGCCCGCCTCATCGAGACGCAGCTCTACTCGCAGTACCCGGGCGTCGTCATCGAGCGCGAAGACGACTACACCGACGAGGTCTTCTACGAGTCCTCGAAGTTCGACTGGTTCGGCGCCGAGTACAAGCTCGAGAAAGCCGACCCGTACCCGATTCGCACCTACGTCGACTACGGGCTCCTCGACGAGGACAAGCCGGAACTCCAGATTGACCCGCTCTCGCCGACCATCGAGTTCCTCTCGTCGGTGCCGCGAGGTTTCCAGGCCTGGATTCAGATCATCGTGAAGGCGCACAAGAAAGAGGCCAAGAAAGCCGGCACCTTCTTCGGCGTCGAAGACTCCTGGCAAGAGGCCGCCAAGAAAGAGGTGGCCGCCGTGCGCGACCGCAACAAGGTCAAGGGCAAAGATGGCGAACCAGACAAGGAAGGAAAGGTCAGCAAGCGCCAGGAGTTCGTCATCGAGTCGATCGAGCGGTCTGTCGCCAAGTACGGCTTCGACACGACCATTCGCACCATTTCAATCTTTCCGGATGGCGCCATGGACGCGGAGAAAGGCTTCATGAAAGCCGGCCTCGGCGGCGCGTTCCGCCAGTTCAACTCGCTCGAGCTCAACGGCTTCAAATCTGCCAAGTCGACCAGCGTCGACTACCCTTGGCAGGACTGGGGCGGCAAAAAGCTCGCCAAGATGAAAAAGAAAATGATCGAGGCGTACCGCGACCGTAAGTTCACGGATGAGCCGTTCGTGCTCAACACCGAAGAGCTGGCCACCATCTTCCACCTCCCGTCCTCGTCGGTCTCGGCGCCGACCTTCGGCCGCGTCCAGTCTCGCCGCGGCGACCCGCCCCCGAACCTGCCCATCTAGCGCGACTCGACCATGCCACCGTACCGCTACCACCTCGGCGCCAGAACTTTTCTGGTCACCTCGCAGCTCATCGGCGGCGCCGCTCTTTGCGTGGCGCTGCTCTGCGGCTTCATGCTCTTGCCGCCGCTCTCGTACCCCTCGGCCGACGTGCGCATTCCGGAGGGTTCGAGCGCCCGCGAGGCGGCCGAAGCGCTGGCCGATGCCGGGCTCATTCGTTCTGCTGCCGCTTTCTCGGCGCTGGTCGCGCTTACCGGTTCAGCCGACGAGCTGGCCGCCGGGCGCTACGCCGCAACCTACGGCGAGGGGTCTGTAGAGTGGCTGCGCCGCCTCAGGAACGCGGATACGCGGATCCCGATGGTCGAGGTAACCATTCCCGAAGGATTTGACCGGCGCCAGATGGCTGCCGAATTCGCCGAGGCGCTCGCCGAGTTCGACCCGGCTGAATTCCTGCGCCTGACGGAGGCTGAAGAAGGGTACCTTTTCCCCGACACTTACCGCTTCGACTCAGACGCCGATGCCGAAGACGTCGCGGCGGCCCTGCGAAAAAATTTCGACCGCCGCCTGGGGGCCATCGAAGAGGAGATCGCCTCCTCTGGCCGCTCGCTCGAAGACATCGTGATCATGGCTTCGCTTGTCGAGCGCGAATCGACCGCCGATGCCCGGGCGACCGTCGCCGGAATTCTGTGGGAGCGAATGGCTGACGGCATGCCGCTGCAGGTGGACGCGCCCTTCGTTTACACGGTCGGGCGGGGGACCGCAGACATTACGGTCGAAGACCTCGCCTCCGACGACCCCTACAACACCTACCGCAACAAGGGCCTGCCGCCGACGCCAATCTGCAGCCCCGGGCTCGAGGCGCTCCGCGCCGCGGTCTTGCCGGAAGAAACCTCCTACCGCTACTTCCTCACGGGACGAGACGGCGAAATGTACTACGCGACCACGTTCGAGGGCCACAAGAAGAACCGCGCCAAGTACCTCGACTAGTGGTAACGTCGGGCCGTGAAAAACGCTAGGCAGAAAAAGATTGCGGTCGCCCTCTCCGGGGGCGTCGATAGCGCCGTCGCCGCGGCGCTCTTGGTTCGCGACGGCTACGCGCCGACGGCCTTTTTTGCCCGCGGCTGGAGCCCCAAGGAATCTCGCTGCGACTGGGCGGCCGAGGAGCGAGACGCCATGCGCGTCGCCGCTTTCCTTGGCATCCCGTTCCGCTCGATCGACCTAGGTGGCGAGTACGAGCGCCTGGTGGTTGCGCCACTGCTCGATGGCTACCGTCGCGGGATGGCGGTTAACCCAGACGTCTGGTGCAATAAGTCGATAAAATTTGGCGCCCTGCTTGCCGCCGCGCGAGCCGAGGGCTTCGCCGAGCTCGCGACCGGCCACTACGCTCGACGCGAAGATGTGGGTGGCGAGGCGCGCCTGTACCGCGGCGTCGACTCCGCCAAAGACCAGAGCTACTTCCTCTGGGCGCTTAGCCAAGACGAGCTGCGCGCGGCGCGGCTCCCTCTTGGCAATTTACAGAAAAGTGAGGTTCGAAAAATCGCGAAGAGCGCCGGAATCCCCGTCGCCGAAAAAGCCGATAGCCAAGGCGTCTGCTTCGTCGGCGAAATGGATTTCAAAGATTTCCTGCGCGCGAGGCTTTCGCCGCTCCCCGGGGACGCGCTCGACGAATCGGGAAAGGTTGTCGGGCGACACGACGGCGCGTCTCTCTACGTCGCCGGTGAGCGAATCTCGGTTTCGTCGGCGCGCCCAGACCTGCGCGGCAAAGCTCTCTACGTCCTCACGGGCAACGTTTCCGAGAACACCCTGACGGTTACCGCCGAATCCGAACCGCCCCGCGGCCCCGTGAAAATTCTCCTCTCTTCGGTGTCCGAGACTGCCCCAGGATCTTTCGGACGCGCCTCTACCTGCCAGCTCCGCTACCGCAGCGCGCCGGCGAATATCTCTGTGCCGCCATCCGACGGCTGCCTCACCCTAGATTCGGCGCCCTTTGCCTTAACCCCGGGCCAGTCCGCGGTTCTCTATGCCGAAGACGGCGAGTGCCTCGGCGGCGGCGAGGTGTCTTCCTGGCTTCCCGCGTAAAGAGAAGATGGGGGTAACGCCAATCGCTGCCTCGCTGCTACAATAGCTTCGCCATGGCGCGCGGCCCCCTCATCACCAAATCGGACGGCTCGAAGGAGCCGTTCGACGCGCGCAAGCTGCGCGACTCGCTCGTCTCCGCTCGAGCCTCGCTCGAGGTAGCCGATGAAATCGTCGCCTCGATTACCCAGACCATCCACCCCAACGACACCACCGCGCGCATCTACCAGTCAGCTCACAAGATGCTGGCGAGCCGCGAGCGGCCGGTCGCCTCGCGCTACGGCATGCGCCGCTCGCTGCTCGAGCTGGGGCCCACCGGCTTCCCGTTCGAGAAGTTCGTGGGCGAGCTCTACCGCGCCGAAGGCTACGACGTGGCCGTCGGCGAAATGATGTACGGCTCCTGCGTCTCGCACGAGGTCGACGTGGTCGCCTGGAACGACCTCGACCTCATCACCCTCGAGGCCAAGTTCCACAACGACCTATCTTTCAAAACGGACACCAAGGTCGTGCTCTACGTGAAGGCTCGGGTAGAAGACCTGCAGACGCACGAGCACAAGATCGCGGGCAAGAGCCGCAACGTCACCCGCGGCGCCATCGCCACCAACACCAAGTTCACCGACACCGCCGAAACCTACGCCGCGTGCGCCGGAATCGAGCTCCTGTCGTGGGAAACGCCGCGCGGCGACAACCTCTACGACCGCATGGGTCGCCACGGCGTTTTCCCGGTCTCGTGCCTCACCTCGCTCTCGGCGCGCGAGAAGCGCCTCGTGGCCGAAGCCGGCATCGTCGACACCAAAACTCTCGCCAAGGACAGCCGAACCCTCCGCGAAATTTTGAGAGGGAACGCTGACAAGGTGGCCGACACGCTCGCCGAAATTGAGGGCATCTGCCGCCACTTCGGGGTGGGGGAGTAGCGCTTGCGCTTTTTTCCCGCGAGCGTACTGTTTACGCAGCAAGGTTCGTCGCGACGCGCGAAAAACCGCAAAAATTCGGCGTAACCCGCCGCGGCCCCGAGATTCGCTACCGAAAGGCCCGCCGCGCCTTCTCCTCGAGAAGGCGCGGCGCTTTTTGCGCCAGGCGAGAGCTTGTCCACACGTCGCGCTCGCGCAACCTAAGCGCCGGGGAGAGAATAGGATTCTGGGCAACCGGATTAGGAAAAGAGTAAGGCAGAACTTCGCCGTGAAAAAAATTGCGCAGCAGATCATTTTCGCCGCCCTCGCCCTAGGCTTCGTCGGCGCTGCTGGCGCCTGGACCGGAAACTCGCAGGTTCCGCCGGCCGGCAACACCCCGGCCCCGGTGAACGTTTCCACCAACGCGCAGTCCAAGGACGGCACCCTCGGCGTCGGCGGCCTCGGCGTCTTCGGCAGGGGCTTCGTTTCCAACGATTCGGGCTACGCGCTCGCGTCGCGCCTGCAATTTGGCGTGAACGGATCCGTGGGCGCGGCCGAGTACTGCGACGAATCCGGCGAACGCTGCGTCACCATCGACCAGATTCTCAACATTACGAACGGCGGCGTAGACACGGATACCTCGAGCGCGCTCTCGTGCCCCGCCACGCCAGCCCACACGTCGACCCCGAAAGGCGCGCCAGGCTTCACAGCGGTGAACATTCCCGCCGCCTGCGGGAGCGCCGATGGCTGCGTCATCAAGCACCAGATCACCAAGGAGATCGCCGGCGCAGAGCAGGTCTTCAATACCTACTTCACGAACTTCCGCCAAGATTCGCTCGCCGATAGCGCCGCGAGCGGCTGGTGGAGCTCGTACTCGCAGTACAGCTCGGCCAAGAACGGCGACAAGGCGGTTGCCAACGTGGCTTACCCCATCATCTACAAGAAGAAGACCTACTGGGTTGCCCTCTGGGATGACCACCCGAACGCCAAGGCCGAGCAGAAGACCAGCCAGCTGACCGCCTACGACATCACGGGAACCTACGGCCTGAAAGTGTGGTTCTGCTCCTACTCGAACTCGAGCGTGCTGCCCCCTAACGTCCCCGCCTAGCCGCGCCGATCACCCCGCTCTCGAGCGGGGTGATTCCTTTGCCGGGAAACCTAAAAAACTGTATCGTTCCTACCCGTGATGCCATCCTCTGAAATCCGCCGCCGCTTCCTCGAGTTCTTCCGCGCCCGCGGCCACGCGATCATCCCCTCGGCGCCGCTCATCCCCGAGAACGACCCCACCGTTCTGTTCAACACGGCAGGCATGCAGCCGCTGGTGCCGTACCTCATGGGGCGGCCGCACCCTCAGGGCGACCGTCTAGCCAACGTGCAGAAGTGCCTCCGCACCACCGACATCGAAGACATCGGCGACAAAACTCACGCCACCTTTTTCGAAATGCTCGGCAATTGGTCGCTCGGCAGCTACTTCAAAGAGGAAGCCATCAAGTGGAGCTACGAGCTCCTCACCTCAAAAGAGCAAGGCTTTGGCCTCAACCCGGCCCGTCTCTACGTGACCGTCTTTGAGGGTCTCAAGGCTGAAGACGGCTCCTGGCTGGTGCCGCCCGACGAGGACGCCAAGCGTTTCTGGATGGAAGCAGGCATGCCCGAGCACCGCATCTACGCGAAGGGCGCGGACGCCAACTGGTGGCCGGCCGTGAAAGGGAAGGACACCTGGACCGGCCCCACCGGCCCTTGCTCCGAGATGTTCTACGACATCACCCCCGAAGGCCTCGGCGACATGACCCGCGAGGAGTACGACGCCGCCGACGAGGCGCAGCAGGTTGTCGAAATCTGGAACGACGTTTTTATGGAGTTCGAGAAGAAAGACGGCCAAATCGTCGGCAAGCTCGAAAAGAAGAACGTCGACACCGGCGCCGGATTCGAGCGCATTTGCGCCGTGCTCCAGGGTAAGGACAACATCTTCGACACCGACGTATTCTCTAAGATTAACGCGGCCATCGACGGCCTCTCCCTCGAGGAAAACCTCCGGGCTCGCCGCATCGTTGCCGACCATGTTCGGGCGGCCACAATGCTCATCTCGGACGGGGCGCTGCCGGGCAACGCCGACCAGGGCTACGTTCTGCGCCGCCTGCTGCGCCGCGCGGTTCGCTACGCCGACATGCTCGGCTGCCCCGCCGGTTCGCTCGCCCAAATCGCCGAGGCCGCCATCGTCTCCTACGACGAAATTTACCCGAACCTCGTCGTGTCCCGCGCCAAAATCCTCGAGACCATCAACGGCGAAGAGGAGAAGTTCCGCCGCACGCTCGACCGCGCCATGCGCGAGCTCGAGCGACACACCGCCTCCGGCGGCATTACCGGTGAGGTTGCCTTCGACCTCTACCAGTCTTACGGCCTGCCGATCGAGATGACCGCCGAGCTCGCCCACGAGCGAGGCCTGCCGGTAGACCTCGAGGGGTACCGCGTCCGCATGGAGGAGCACGAGCAGAAGTCGCGCGCCGGTGCCGAAGCCAAGTTTAAGGGCGGCCTGGGCGACACCTCGGAAATGTCCGTTAAGTACCACACGGCGACCCACCTGCTGCACCAGGCCCTGCGCGACATTCTCGGCGCCCACGTCGAGCAGAAGGGGAGCAACATTACCCCGGAGCGCCTACGCTTCGACTTCGTCCACCCAGCCAAAATGACCGACGAGGAAAAGGCCAAGGTCGAAGCCACCGTCAACGCAAAAATTGCCGCCAGCCTGCCGGTCACCTGCGCCGTGATGCCGAAAGACGAGGCGGTCGCCACCGGCGCGCTGCACTTCTTCGGCGACAAGTACGGCGACGAGGTTTCCGTTTACTACATCGGAAACGAAATCGCCGACGCCTACTCCAAAGAGTTCTGCGGCGGTCCGCACGTCGACAACACCGCCACCCTCGGCACGTTCAAGATTCAGAAAGAGGAGGCGGTAGCCGCGGGCGTTCGCCGAATTAAGGCGACCCTCTCTTAGTCGTCCGCGCGCCGGTCAGCGGCTTTTCCACAGGCCTAAAAACGGCGCGGCGCGCCCGCTGCTAAAATTCGGCTGTGAAAAAAATCATTCTTCAGGTTTGCGTCGCGGCGGCAACCCTCGGTTTTGTGGCGGTAGCCGGCGCGTGGCAGGGTCCGGCCCAGCAGCCGCCCGCCGGCAACGTGGCGGCTCCCGTGAACCTCTCCGGCGTTGCCCAGTCTAAGCAGGGTACTCTCGGCGTCGGCGGCCTGGGCGTTTTTGGCCGCGCCTTTGTTTCCCGAAACGCCAGCTACATGGCCCCGCGAAACGTTCAGGTGGGAATCGACGGCCTCGTTTCGGCTCTCGGCTACTGCGACGGAGCCGGGCAGAACTGCGTGAGCAGCCTCGGCAGGCCGGTCACCGCCTCGAGCACCACGGCAACGTCCTCAATCGCCTGGGTCGACCTGCCGGCTGGCGATACCGGAAATTTCGACACCAGCTGCGAGTACCGCTGGCGAATAACAGGTCGAAAGGTCTTGGGTTTCAACGATAAGGACTACACCTACTACGCGAACACCGTCACGCCCACTCAAATCATTTGGGGGCTCAGCAACGACTCTATCGTCTACGTTCCGAGCAACGACAAGACAGCTGCCTACATCACCCCGTACGGCAAGGCTACGGCGTGGGGCATGATCATCTCCAAGGTTCAGAAGCGCTGCTAAAAATACCGGCGGCGAAGATTTCCCCCGTGCGGATTAGTCAGAAAAGCTGAGCGCGCTACAATTGCCCCAATGGCGCTCCCGCTTTTCGAATTCATCCGCCGAGGCCGACGCGCGCCGCTCTCTTTGATCGTGTCTCTCGACGGCTCTCGCGCCGGAGCAGCCCTCCTCGACCGCACGGGGAAGAAACCAGTCCTCCGTTTTTCTTCCGATATCGAGCTAGCCGCCGCGGAAACCCCCTCGGCCGAAGCGCTGCTGTCGGCGCTCCTCGCGAAGCTAAAAATTGCCTTAGCGGCAGCCAAAGACCAAGGCCTCAAGGCCGGAACCGACGGCGACGCCCCCGCTGCGGTCACCGAGGCAATTGCCTTCGTTGGCGCCCCCTGGTGCGACAGCGCGATCAAGCGCCTCTGCGTGGCCAAGGAAACCCCCATGACCCTAGGCCAGCGAGCGCTCGACAAAATCCTCAGCCGCAACGAATTCGCGCTCAAGCTCGGCAACGCGCTCGACGAGAAGGTGGTGGCTAGGGCATCGGCCAACGGCTACGCCGTCGATAACCCGGTGGGGCTGCGCGCCCGCGCCTTCGAGCTAACCCTCTTTTTGGCGGCGGTCGAGCCGGCGGCCAAAGATGGCATCCGCGCCGCGGTAGGTGAAGCCTTCCCGGGAATCAAAATCTCCTTCGCCGCCCAGTCGCGGGCGCTGTTTGACCTCGCTCGCGGCATGTACCCGCACGAGGGGCAGACCTTGGTCCTGGACGTCGGCGGCGAGCTCATCGAGGCCACCCGTCTCGACGGTGACGACCTGGCCGCCACGGCTTCTGCGCCGGTCGGCGTGCTCTCCGCTGTTCGCGGCATCGCCAAGCAGTGCGGGCTCGAGCCGGCAGCGGCGGCAGCGGCGCTGCGAGCTCACGCCGAGAGCGGCTCGACCGACTGCGCCGCCGGCGTAGCGAAAGCCGTTGCCGACGCCGCCAAATCGTGGAGAGACGCCGTGCGTCGCGGGGTTGTTTCCGCCGCTGGCGACGAAACCCCTGGCCGGGTGATCATTTCGGCCGACCCCTCGATGATTGGGGCGGCGGGTTCTGTGGTTCTGTCGATGCTCCCCGGGGTAGAGATAATCCCTCTGTCGGCGAGGCAGCTCGAATCCGCCATCACCGCGGACCACTCCGTCCACCCGACAACGCTAGCCTGCGCCCTGGCGCTCCACAGCCGCACCCGCCGCTAGAGTTGAGCTCGAGCCTTCTTGGGGCCATAATCTTCCGGTAACACCCCTCTGATGACAAACGACGAGAACGACACCCAGCAGAACGGTCGCCGCTCCATTCGCGATATTCCGATTCCGC
The DNA here is from genome assembly GCA_044375695.1 of Minisyncoccia bacterium. Taxonomy (GTDB): domain Bacteria; phylum Patescibacteriota; class Minisyncoccia; order Phycocordibacterales; family JAACPR01; genus DATDYW01. The sequence continues at coordinate 38,597 of JBILMG010000004.1, forward strand.
GCCGTCGCGCCGCGACGCCCCGGGCCACCGACGACGTTCGCCCGTCTCGCGCGACGAAAGAACCCCGCGAGAGCCGCGAGGTGGCGCGCGAAGAGGAGCCGGTAAAATTTACCGCCGCCGAGGTCGAGGAAGACGCCCCAATGCCGGTTCGTCGCGCGCCTACGCCCGCGGAAGAAGATTCCGAAGAAGAGCTCCCTCCCCAGCGCACCTACCGCTCCGACCGCTCCCGTCGCCGCTCTGGCGGCCTCATCAAGAAGCTGCTCTTGGTGGGCGTTCCCGTCGCGGCCGCGATCTGGCTCGTCACCTGGCACTCCGCCTCGGTGACGATCACCGAGAAGCGCGCCGCCAAAGACGTCAGCTTCACCATCCCCGTATCAATCGGCGAATCGGCTACCGGCACGCTCTCCGCCAAGGCGGTCAACGTGATTGCCCGCGCCGAAAAGAGCCTTCCCGCCACCGGCGAAGCCACCGTTCAGTCCAAAGCCGGCGGCACGATCACCATCGTCAACGAGTACTCAGGGGAAGAGCAGACCCTGGTTAGGAATACCCGTTTCCAGACCCCAGAAGGCCTCGTGTTCCGCATTCAGGAGCCGGTAACCGTTCCGGGCAAGACCGCGACCGCTGGCGGCACCGTCGAGGCACGCGTCCTCGCAGACGACGTCGGCGAAAAGTACAACGTCGGCCCGGTCGCCCGCTTCACCGTCCCCGGCTTCGACGGTAAACCTCAGTTCTCGAGCTTCTACGCCCGGTCGTCTGCGCCAATGACCGGCGGCTTCGACGGCGTCCAGAAGGTTGCCGACCCCAAGCTGGTAGCTGACGCCGTCGACGAGCTCACCGAGCAGCTCCGCGGCCGCATGGGCTCCGAGGCAGCCGCTAAGGCGGGGCAGGGCTACCGAGCCTTCACGGTGCCCGGCAGCTTCGCGGTTCTCGGCACCGGCCGCGAGCCGGCCGGCCAGAACGTGACCGTCTGGGTCGAGGCCGAGGCAGACGCTTTCGCGGTCTCCGACGCCGACTTCTCGGACGCGGTTGCCGCCGGGGTCCTGGTTGGGTACCACGAGAAAGGCGAGGCCCGCATCGACAACCCCGACGCTCTGCGCGTTACCCCCAAAGAAGGCAGCTCGCCGGCTCTCGAGGTTAACGGCCACGCCGAGCTAACCTGGGTGGTTGACCTCAACTCGCTGGAATCCTCGCTCCTTGGCCAGCCGCTGTCGTCTTTCGACCAGGTAGTTAGCCGGTTCGGCGGCATCGAAAAGGCCACCCCGGTTGTTCGCCCGTTCTGGCGATCGACCTTCCCGTCCGAGGCAAATTCCATCGAGACCACATCGGAAGGGGACGAACTCGTTGACGGCTAGGCCTTCCGAACGTATATTGCCCACCTGCCACCTGTGAGCGAAGAAATCAACCCCGCCGGCACCAGCGTGCCCTCTGCCGACAAGCCCGAAGGGGACGGCGTGCCGGTCGCGGCGGTAGATACGGGAAAGGGGACGGTTCAGGGACAGGTCGTTGAGGCCCTCCCGAACACCCTCTTTCGCGTCGAGCTCGCCGACGGGGAGCAGGTCCTGTCCTACCTCGCCGGCAAGATGCGGCTCCACCGGATTCGCGTCCTCGTGGGTGACCGCGTAGAGATTATTAAAGACCCGTACGGTGGCCGCGCCCGCGTGGTCCGCCGGCTCTAAAACTGAGCTCCGATGAAGATCAAATCTGCCATCCGCAAAGAGCAGGCCGGGGACATTCTGGTCCGCCGCCGAGGCAAGCTCTACCGCATCAACAAGAAGAACCCCCGCCGCAAGGCGCGCCAGGGCTAAAACTCGTTGACCATTTATTAAGGCCATGCTAGCGTAGCGACCGCTTTTACGACGCCGACGAAATGCGTATCCAGGGTATCAACATTCCAGACGAGAAGCGCCTCGAAGTGGCGCTGACTGCCGTTTTCGGCATCGGCCGCCCGCGCGCTCAGTCCATTTGCAAGAAGCTCGGCATCGATTACGGCCGCAAGCCGAAGGAGCTCACCGCCGACGAGGAGGCCAAGATTCGCGAGTCCGTTGAGTCCTTCAAGCTCGAGGGCGACCTCAAGCGCGAAATCAGCGCTCACGTTAAGCGCCTCAAGGACATTCTCTGCTACCGCGGTAGCCGCCACGCCCGCAAGCTCCCGGTCCGCGGCCAGCGCACCAAGACCAACTCCCGCACCGTCCGCGGCAACGTCCGCAAGACGATGGGTTCGGGCAAGAAGACTGTCGACAAGAAGTAACCAATTTACCCGCACACCACCATGGGAAAGAAGCGCACCGCCGATACCGGCAAGCCTGCCGAAAACAAAGACCCCGCCCCGAAGGGGAAGTCGTCTCGCCGCCGCGTCGAGGCTGGCACGCTCCACGTGCAGGCTACCTTCAACAACACGAAGGTTATCCTCACCGACACCCGCGGCAACGCGATCATGCAGTCCTCTTCCGGCGCGCTCGGCTTCACCGGCGCCAAGAAGGGTACCCCCTTCGCTGCCGCCAAGGTTGGCGAAGTGCTCTCCGAGAAGGCTGAGGCCATCGGCCTCAAGACCATCGACGTCGTGGTTAAGGGTATTGGCGCCGGCCGTGAGTCCGCTATCCGCAGCTTCACCGCTCGCGGCGTCCAGATTAAGTCGATCAAGGACATGACGCCGGTGCCGTTTAACGGCCCGACCAAGCGTAAGCCTCGCCGCGTTTAACGAAATCCTATGCGTATCGGCCCCAAGTACAAAATCGCCCGCCGCCTCGGCGCCCCGGTCTTCGAGAAGACCCAGACGCAGAAGTACGCCCTGCGCGCCGAGCGCAAGGCCCCGAAGCGCACCTTCGGCATTTCCGCTTACGGCAAGGCCCTCAAGGAGCTCCAGAAGGTCCGCTTCACCTACGGCACCACCGCCGGCCAGCTCGCCCGCTACGCTAAGGAGGCTATCGCCAAGAAGGGCACCGAGGCCCCGCAGGTTCTCTTCCGCCGCCTCGAGATGCGCCTCGACTCCGCCGTGCTCCGCGCCGGCTTCGCCCCGACCCGCCAGGCTGCGCGCCAGGCGGTCTCCCACGGCCACGTGACCGTCAACGGCAAGAAGGTTCGCGTCCCGTCCGCCCTCGTGGGCAAGGGGGACGTAGTTGCCGCCCGCGAGGGCAGCAAGGATTCGGGCGTGTTCCGCGGGGCCGATGAGCGCCTCAAGACCATGACCGTTCCGGCCTGGCTCAAGGTTGACGCCGCGGCGCTTGCCGCGACGGTTGCCGCGGAGCCTCAGTTCGACCGCACGACTTCTGAACTCGATTTCGACGCCGTCATTCAGCACTTCCGCAAGTAGAAGACCTTTACCTAGTTTTTATCTAAGTGCACGCCATGTCGCTCGACTTCACTATCGCGCTCCCGTCGAAGCCCCGCGTCGCCCGCGAAGAGGGGACCAAGGGTACCTACGAGATTGACGGTCTCTACCCTGGCTACGGCCACACCCTCGGCAACTCGCTCCGCCGCGTCATTCTTTCCTCGCTCCCGGGCGCGGCTGCTACCCGCATCAAGATTGCGGGCGTGCCGCACGAGTTCTCGACCCTCGACGGCGTCAAGGAAGACGTCGTCGCCATCATCCTCAACGTCCAGAAGCTCCGCGTCTCCCTCGCGACCGACGAGGCGCAGACCCTCCGCCTCAAGGCGAAGGGTCAGAAGACCCTCACCGCGAAGGACCTCGAGGTCCCAGGCCAGGTCGAGATCAAGAACCTCGACCTCCCGCTCGTGACCCTTACCGACAAGGACGCCTCCATCGACATGGAGATCACCGTCGAGAAGGGCCTCGGCTTCGTGCCGAAGGAGGACGTGCACAAGGAGCGCGTCGAGGTTGGCGAGATTGCGGTCGACGCGATCTTCACCCCGATTCGCCGCGTCTCCTACGAGACCGAAAACATGCGCGTCGGCGACCGCACCGACTTCAACCGCCTCCGCATCTCGATCGAGACCGACGGCACCGTCAGTCCGCGCGAGGCCCTCGAGAACGCCATCGAGATCATGGTTCAGCAGCTGAAGGCCGTCATCGGTTTCCGCGAGGAGGCCGCTGAGGTTCCGTCCCGCAACGAGGCTCGCGAGGCCACCCCGGACGACGGTGAGGCGCTCAAGGCTCGCATCGAGGACCTCGGCCTTTCCGCTCGCATCGAGGGCGTTTTGACCGACGCGGGCATTCGCACCGTCGGCGGCCTGGCTCGCAAGCGCGAGGCCGACCTCCTCGAGCTCGACGGCATGGGCCCGAAGGCGGTCACCGAAATCAAGACCGCCCTTTCGGCCCGCGGCGTCACGCTCAAAGACT
>JBILMG010000053.1:0-3592 GCA_044375695.1 Minisyncoccia bacterium
AATTATTTGGTACGGCTTCGGCGAGAGCGCCCAGGTGCGCGCGGTTTCCCGCGTCGCACACTACGCGGCGGACGGCCGACCTGACGGCTTCTCGCTTTCGGTTGTCTGGCCAGGCGGTGCGGCAGACGTCGATGTGCTCGGCACGCTCTCGGTTGGCCGCGCCTGCGCGGTGCTCTCCGGCGCGGCCGCCTGCATGGCGGCGGGCCTGCCGGTCGAAATTGGCGCGCGGGCCTCGGCTAACGGCCACGAGGAACCTGGCCGCGGGCGAATGCTCCGCGGCGTCCGCGGCTCGACCATCGTCGACGAGTCCTACAATTCGTCGCCGGCGGCGCTCCGGGCGGCGCTCCGAGAGGTCTCCTCGCTCAAGGTGCCGGGCCGTCGCATCGCCGTCATTGGCGACATGCGCGAGCTCGGCCCCGAAACCTCCGCCGCGCACGAAGCCCTCGGCCGCGAGGCTGCCGAGCTCGGGTTTCGCGCCGTGATCGCGGTCGGCCGCGAGTCGCGCCGGGTGACGCTCGCCGCGCGCGAGGCCGGTTGCCCAGAGGTTCGCGAGTTCAGCCGCGCCTCGGACGCGGGCGCCTGGCTCGCCAGCTGGCTCGAGCAGGGCGACGTTGTGCTGGTGAAAGGTTCGCAGGGCGTGCGCCTCGAGCGGGTCTCCGCGACGCTGCTGGAAGACCCTAAAGACCGGGCGCTCCTGCCGCGGCAGGAAGGCGTTTGGAGCCGGCGCTAGGGCTCTCCTCTAAAAAAGAAAAGCCGCCCCTCGCGAGAGGTGGCGGCAGCTTTGCTTGCTAGGCGGGCCAGGTGAGCTTTTCCCGCGCGAGCGCCTCGGTCAGGATCGCGATGGTCTCCGGGTGCAGCTTCATGTGCCTGGCTCTCGCGTTGAGCCACGGCTGTATGTCCCAGCTGCCCGTGTACGTGCGCCCCGCGGCGAGCCAGTCGGCTACCATTTCGCGGACGTACCGTTCCGGCATCGGCGTCGGCAGGTCGCCCACTACCCAGTAGTTGTGGTGGTGCGGGTTGCGGCGGTAGTGGCGGCGTCGGGCGGCGTCCCATTCTTCGTCAGAAATAGGGAGGCCGCCGAATTTCCGGACGTACGGGAAGTACTCGGACGGCAGCAGCTTGGATAGGTCGTGGCAGAGGAGCTGCCAGACGGAAACCCCCACGCGGCGGCCGGCGACCAGCACGAACCATTTGTGCGCCAGGATTGTCTTGAGGTAGACGACGTGTCTTTTTATTTTTCGGTAGGCCATTTGCTCGATTGCTAGCAGCGGCCGGAGGCGGTGTCAAAGGAGGTTGGGGCGCGGCTTCGCGAAAAAGAAAAGCGCCGCAGGTGGGGCCTGCGGCGCGTCGATCAGCCTTCCTCGATGCCTGGACCTGCCGTGCCACGCGCGGCTGGTCGGCCGCCACGGTACTCGGTGAGGTTTGCTGGCTGCGCGTGCCCATCGAAGGCTACGAGCACGCCGCTCGCGCCTTCGGGAGCTGCCGTCGCGAGGCCGATAGCCAGCCAGACCGTAGCCGGGCTGGTATCGGCGCAGACGATGACCAGGTCGCCGTCACCCTTAAGGTAGCGTTCGGCAATTTGCCCCGCCTTGTCGACGACGTTCGGCGATGCCTGCCCGCCAATCCAGTTCGGCGACGGGAGTATCACGTAGCGATTCGGGCGGGCCGGAAATTCGGCGCCGTCTCGGCCCACGAAGGCGGGTGCGATGTTGCCGTCGGGGTAGGTTTCTGTGGAGAGGTAGGGGACGTCTGTCTGGCCGTTGCCCGAAGAATCTTTCGGGAGAATCCCGAGGCTCTGCGGAATTTTCTGGCCGGCGACGATGAGGAGGACTTGGTGGTGTTGAAGGTGCATAGCGGCCGCTGTTCTAACCGTTTCTCCTCGCCTGACGCAAGCGCGCCGCCCCGAGAGGGGCGGCGCGCTTAGGGCCTCTGCTTTCCTGGCTTACGCCTGGCCGCCGACGGCCTCTTCTTTCTTGGCTTCAACCTTCACCTCCGGCTTCTCCTCGAAAATGGCTAGTCCCGGGTTCGCGCGCTTCCACGAGGTAAGGAAGATGAACGCGGCCCAAGGAATGAGGACCATGAGGTAAAAATTGTTCTCGAGAACCGAGACGAACCAGAGCAGCGCGGTGAAGAAGAGGGAGACTTTGACCTGGGAGGGGGTGAGGGAGAAAGGGGACATAGGAAAACAGTTTTCGGTAATAGGGAAGGTATACCAGGCAAAAGGGCAAAAGGGAAGGGTTTCCACCCGATCGCCGGCTCCGGGCTTTACTTGGGCTTCGGGCAGGAATAGCCTTTCTTTTGAAGCAACTAGGCGACCGCCTAAGCGCAGGAACCTCAAAAACCGAAAACCAAAAAATAGAACAGTATGAAAACGTTCCACTACACGGCCCTCGATCAAAACGGCCAAGAAACTACAGGCAGCATCGAGGCTGCTTCTGAGGAAGATGCCATGAAAATGCTGCGTGAGCAGTCGCTCTACCCGACCGAGGTGTGCCTTCCGGGCCAGTCCCGGAGAGCTGCCAGCGCTATTAAGGCGAAAGCCAAGGTTTCGTTGGCACCGAACGCGATTTCCAGAAGAAGCGGCTACAACTTCTACATAAGGAAGATTCACCGATTCAGCCTGCGAGGTATTCTCGCTTGGCTCTGCTCGCCGTTCACCCGCCGTCGCGATACGGCTCGCGAGCGGCGGCTCCTGTGGTCTCTTCTCGGAACTTTGACCCGGTGCGGCACGCCAATTCTCATGTCGCTCAAGCTCTGTTCTCGGAGCGCTGGCTTCCGCGAAAACCGTGAGCTCATGCTGGCGGTTCACGATTCGGTCAAAGAAGGTGAGTCCATTGTCGGGACTCTTGAGGCTCGCGGAATTTCCCCTATCGAAGCAGCCCTTATCGGGGTTGGCGAAGAAACAGGGCAGCTGCCAGAAACATTGAAAGTGATTGGCGAACTCCCCGATGAGTGTCGCCTCGATAAGGACATTCAGCTGGGTCTGGTCAGCTTCTTGGCGCCTCTCTTGGACGCAGGGTTACCGCTGGTTCGCGCGCTCGATGTCATGGAGCGAGGCTACCGCCAGAGCGGGGGCACCGCCTTGGCGCAGGTTGCGAGAGATCTCGTCGAGCAAATCAGAACCGGCAGCACTTTTTCTGAAGCGCTGGCCCGTCACCCCGAATTCGATTCGGTCGCACTTAGCCTGGTGAAGGCCGGAGAGCTTGGTGGGGTCCTCGAGATTACCCTCGCGCAGCTGCGCGATTGGATGCTCGAGGATTACCGCCGTCTCGGCTACGCGGCTTGATCACGGACTCACCGGACGCCCCACGCGGCGTCCGGTTTTCTTTTTTTCGGTAATTGGCAAACCCGAGGCTTTCTGATGGAGAATCGCCTCACGAGTCACTAAGCCTTTTAGAATTTTCTAACCCAAGAACCCTACTAAGAATTTGGGAATCGGTCACAAGTTCCCTCACGCCGTCGCGTTCGGGACTCGCGAACCCGGCTCGCGACTCGGCGAGGCGCCTCGTAACGCTCCGCCTTTCGATTCCCTGGCGCGAGGTGCGCAGGCACCTCGCTTAGGGTCACAAAATAGAGAACCGCGCCCCAGGTG
>JBILMG010000023.1:0-13620 GCA_044375695.1 Minisyncoccia bacterium
AAGATCGTCGTCGAGCCGCAGTCCGCGATGCTCTTGTGGGCGTAGCCCGAGTAGTAGCGCTCCATGAAGCGAGCCGCCCGAGACCTAGCTTGGCCGCTGATTTTCTCGAGCCAGCGGATGGCGCGGTTCAGGTTGCGGCGCCGCCAGGTTCGGTTCATTTCGGCGGCAATCTCCGCCACGTGCACGCGCGGGTGGCGCGAATCGCGGGAGAAGAGCGCCGCGAGCATAGCCGAATCTTCGGGCGACAGGCGAACGTTGAACTCGCGCTCGAGCGCCGCCAGGGTAACGATGTCGACGCCGTTCGATTGCGGCGTCCATATTGGGTTATTCATTTTGTGTAGGTCCTTCGGTTGAGGGTTCCCGCACACCCTACCCCACCCGCGCGATGCGGCAAGGCGTGAATCGGCGACACGTCTCGGGCACGTGCGTCAACGGCTCGGTACGCGGTACCATTGCGGAACATATGGCGCTTTCAGACAAACGGATCCAGGAGGAGATGGCGAAGGGAGACATCGTTATCTCCCCTTTCTCGCGCGAGAACCTCGCCACTTCGAGCTACGACCTCACCCTCGGGGAGTGGTACTTCCGCGAGCGCGCCCCGGCCCGCTACCACCACAAGATTTACAATATCTGGAACAAGGATCACATCGACCACGTGTGGGGCACCGACCAGGAAGCCATTCGCGCCGAACCGGCCCGCGAGGTCTTCAAGAAGTTCGATTTCGAGTGGCAGGGTATCTCGCCTGACGACAAGGTCATCCTGCTCGCCCCCGGCGAAACCATCCTGGCCCACACCAACGAATTCATCGGCGGCAGAAACCACATCACCACCATGATGAAGGCACGCTCGTCCCTGGGTCGCTCGTTCATCGAGGTCTGCAAGTGCGCCGGCTGGGGCGACGTAGGCTACATCAACCGCTGGACTATGGAGATCACCAACAACTCTTCTCACTACTCGATTCCTCTGGTGGTCGGCCGCCGCATCGCGCAGCTCATCTTTTTTGAAACCGGCCCTATCGAAGGCGCCGACTACACAGCCAAAGGCAAGTACAACCCGGCCGGCACCCTAGCCGACCTCAAGAAGGCTTGGCACCCGGGCATGATGCTCCCCCGCCTCGATCTCGACCGCGACGCCAAGAAGGCCTCGCCCGTAAAAAAGAAAAGCCGCCGTTAGGCGACTCGGACACCGGCTGAGGCTAGCGCTCCCGGAAGCCGCGCGAGCAGCTCCCGGAGCGCCTCTCCCGAATCTTCTGGCAGGGCAATTGGGTCCGGCATCTTTCGGCACGCGAGGTAGTCTCGCGTAATGCCGGAGACCGCCGAAAGGTTGCGACTGAACAGGACGACCGGAATCGAGCAGTCAGCCGCTTGGCGCAGCTCCATGCCGACGCCGGTGGAACCCTTATCCAGAATGGCAACTACCACGTCAGACTCGGCGACGCGCGCCATGTCGAAGAGGTAGATGTTCTTCCCCTCTCGCTGGCCCTCGGGAAGGTCCGAGAAAAATCGCACGACCTCGTGTCCGGATGAGACGAGGGCCGAGGCCACAACGTTTCGGAACGAGAATTCGGGATCAGATCCGTGAATGGCGCAGGCAAGGTAAATTTTCAATTTGGTGCTCATACGCGGCGGACGCTACCCCGCCTCGCGAGGCTCGGTCAAACCGACGATGCCTGAAATAAAGAAGCCGCCTCATGACGAGGCGGCTTCGGTTCGAATGAGCCGAATCAGGCTCCAGACCACTTCTGGCGAACCAGGTGGTCAACAGCCTCAACGACGGTCCGGAAATCGTCGCAGAGGGCGACAACCTGACTTTCTCCAAGGCCGAGGGCTCGAGCTTTTTTCTCTGGCTCGACCTGGTGAGCCGGCTTACCGTAAACGACGAGCACGTCGTACGGCTCCGGTGCCCTCTTGGCTCCGAGTACGATTTCGGCGACCTTGTCGAAGTCAATCTGGCCGAACTTGTTCGGCAGGGCGACAACCAGGGCGATTGCCCGAAGGCTCTCGTCGGGGCGAAGCTCTTGGCGCAACGCCCGGACTGCTCTCTTCACGAGACGCGCGTTTTGCCGCAGGTTTGCCCCTTGGCTGTCCCGGGGGGCGACCAGACGCACGTCTGCGAAGACGTGAGCCACGATCGGCGCTCCCTCGCGCCACTCGACGCGATGCGACGAGAAGGCTTGGCTGTTCTCGGGAAGCCGGACCGTCTGGCCGTGAGACTCGAGCTCCTGACGAAGTTGCGCGTAGTATTTACTCCGAATTTTAAGGGTGTGCTTCATGAATTAAATTATATAACTTTATATTGTATTAGTCAACAACAACCAGGAGCGCGCGCCCTTGCCCGCCAAAGAGAAAACCCGCCAGGGCGGGTTTTCTCTTTGGCGGGCGTCTGAGCTTTTTAGCCCTTCACCTCTACGCCCATGGAGCGGCAGGTGCCCTCGATGGTGCGCATGGCGGCTTCGACGGAAGCGGCCTGGAGGTCGACGGCCTTCTTCTCGGCGATCTCGCGAATCTTGGCCTTGGTGATGGAACCAGCCTTGGTGGTCAGGTTCTTGCCAGAGCCCTTCTCGAGGCCGGCGAGCTTGAGGACGAGGCGGGAGGCCGGCGGGGTCTTGTACTTGACCTCGTAGGTGCGGTCCTCGAAGACGGTGATGACCACCGGCACGATGTCGCCCATCTTGTCCTTGGTCTCATCGTTGAATTTCTTGGTGAATTCACCGATGTTGATACCGGCCTGACCGAGCGCCGGACCAATAGGAGGCGCAGGGGTCGCCTTCCCTGCCGGGATCTGGAGTTTTACGAGCTTGGTGATTTTCTTGGCCATAAAAGTTTGTGCCGGCGAACCTTACCTAAATACTTCCGTTAAATCAACCCCGTCCCTCAATCCTCCTCGGGCCACCGCACGCTCGCCAGATTCGGGCGAAACGGACCTTCGGCCGCCCGACGACGTACCAATGTACGGCGAGGGCGAGCGAAGTCCGTTGCGGCTGAATCTGGCAGCTCCACGGACGACGCGCGCTGGTACTAAACCTTTTTAACCTGCAGGTAATCCAATTCGATAGGTGTTTCGCGACCGAACATAGAGACGAGTACCCGAAGTTTTCCACGCTCGGCGTCAACCTTCTCGACCTTACCCTCGAGCTCCTTGAACGGGCCGTCCATGACGATGACCGGATCGCCCTCCTCGACATCGATGGTGTGCTCGGGGCCGCGGCCGGTCGCGCGGGCAAAGATCGCCTCGACCTCGGCCTTGGCGAGCGGCACCGGCACGACGCCAGAACCGACGAAGCCGGTCACGCGCGGGGTGTTGCGCACGACGTACCAGGAATCATCCGTCACGATCATATCCACGAGCACGTAGCCCGGGTACACCTTCTCCTCGGCCTCGATGCGCTTCTGGCCCTTAATCTTCACCTTTTTCTCCTTGGGGACGATGACGCTGAAGATTTTGTCCTCCATGCCCAAAGACTCGATGCGCTGCTGGAGGTTGCGCGCCACCGCGTCCTCGTAGCCCGCGTACGTGTGCACCGCGTACCAGTTTCGCTCGCCTGTTCCCTGCTGCTTAGCCATAGTTTTTGTGGTGAGTCTTAGCCGTTAACCGAGCGCTGGACGAGCCAGGAGAAACCGCGGTCGAGGACGCCGAGGTAGAGGGCGACGAGAGCGGAGACGGCGAGCACGAGGATGGTGAGGCCAATCACCTCGCGACGGGAAGGCCAGCTGATGCGGGAAACTTCGGCGAACGACTCGCGGACGAACTGGATCATGGCGGCAGAAGTCAGGCTAGTAAAAAATGCCCTCGCGGGCGGACGCCTCACATAGTACCCCACGATTGGGCATTCGGTCAAACGAGCTTGAAAACAAAAGGGCCGCGACCTTTCGGTCGCGGCCCTCCCGAAACCCGACGGCTACCTAGATCGGGTTGCCCTCCGGGTCGCGCATTTGCGGGACGTAGCAGTCTGCCGCGCAGGTGTCGGCGTCCTCGCCAATCTGCGCGTGGCAGTAGTCGTCGCCGCAGAAGCTGGCGCAATCGGCCGGGCAGTTTTCGACGGTTTCCCCGAAAAAATCATCGCAGCCGCCGTTACCACACCCCTCAGAACAGTCTTGTGGGCAGTTTTCAATGTCTTCCCCTTGGCTTTGGGAGCAGTACTTATCCCCACAACTACCAGAGCAGTCAAGAATGCATGTTTCACTGGTCTCTCCTACTTCAAAATCGCAGGTCCCATTACCGCAATCTCCGCCGCCGCAATCTTGAGGGCAGCTCTCGCTATTTTCTCCACGATACCAACCGCAGTCGCCGTTGCCGCACAATTCGGCGCAATCTTCGGGACAATTGTTTAAGTCTTCCCCAGTTCCGCATGACCCATCGCCACACACAGGAGCGTCAGGGCAGTCAGCTGGGCAGGTGAAGTAGGTTTCACTCAAAGCGCATACGCCATCGTTGCAGTACCCTTCGTTCGCGCCGCCTCTGTTCAGGCCGTCGCCCGGGTTGCCGCCCCCCAGGCTACCGTCGCCCGGATTACCACCGCCGAGGCTGCCATCCCCCGGGTTCACGGGCTTGCCGCCCCCGAGGCTACCGTCGCCCGGGTTCACTGGGCCGCCACCCCCCGGTTCGTTCGGGTTCATCGGATTGCCCGGATTGCCGAAGGTGGCGCAGTAGTAGTCGTTCGCGCAGTCGTTGTCCTGGCAGTCCACCAGGCGGTCGCCGTCATCGTCCTCGAAATTGCCGCAGTTCTCCCCGGTGACGGGGCCGCCATCGCACGCCGCGTCGCCCGCGCAGTCGACGTCGGCGCAGTCCGCCGCGCCGTCGCCGTCGTTGTCGCCGCCGTCGGCGCAGGCGCTCCCCCACCAGTAGGCCTCGGGGGCGCAGTCGCCGTCGGCGTCGAGTTCGGTCGCCGGGCAGCCGCACTTCGGCTGCCACCAGTTGTACCAGTCGGTCGTGCAGCCGCAGTCCTGGTCTTCGCCGTCGACGAGTTCGTCGCAGTCGTCGTCGACGCCGTTGTCGCAGACCTCCACCACCGCGGCGCAGCCCTGGCAGGCCTCGGCGGCGTCGCAGTCCGCGTCCGAGCAGTCGTAGGCGCCGTCGCCGTCGTTGTCGAGGCCGTCCGCGCAGTGGGCCGGCTCGGACCCGTAGCAGCCGCCGGTCCCGCCGGGGTTCGCCGCGGACTCGCTCTCGCAGACCGGGTCGCCGTGCCAGCAGTCCGGGTCCTGGCCGTCGGCGCGCTCGTCGGAGTCGTTGTCGACGCCGTCGCCGCAGGCGCGCTCGCGCGCGTCGTACCGGCAGCCGGCGGGGTCGCCCGGGTTCTGCGCCTCGCCGTCGTCGCAGGCGGCGCCGTACCAGCCGAGGGAGATCAGCGCGGGGGTCGCCGCGCGGGAGAGGCCCAGGGACACGAGGAGCGCGAGAGCGGCCGCCGCGGGCAAAGCGATTTTCTGGAGTTTCATGTTTTTGTTAGTCCGCTCAATTATCGCCCGGCCGCGAAAGGGCAGGAAATCAAACGTGTGGACAGGCTCAATGGAAAAGGGCCGCGACCTTTCGGTCGCGGCCCTCCCCTAGCCCATTCTGGCTAGCCTTCGATCTCGAACTGCACGTCGATGGAGACCTCGACGTCCTGCTCGCCGACGGGGACATCCGGGGAAATGGACTTGCCCATAGCCGGCGCCGCGTAGTCGTAAGCCTCGTACATCGGGTAGCCGCCGCCAGAAGACTCGTACATGCCGATGATCTTGCCGAGCTTCACGCCGAGCGCCGCGGCGGTCGCCTCGGCGCGAACCTTGGCGTCCTCGATAGCGAGCGCGCGGGCTTCATCCCGGAGCTTCTCCACCTCGTCGATGGTGAAGTTCAGACCCGAGAGGTTGGTGACGTTCTTCTCGGCGATGCCAGAGAGAATTTCGCCGGCCTTGTTGGTGTCGCGAACCTTAACCAGAATCGACTGGTCGACGGTGAAGCCGACCGGGGCGTAGCGGCCGCCCGGGCAGTAGCCTGAACCAACCGGGCACGGCTCGGAGATCCACTCCTCGTGCGGGGCGATGTTGTAGTACTGGGTCTCGGTGTCCTCCTTGGCGACGCCCTGAGTCTTGAGGTACGCGAGCACATCGTTCACAACCTTGGCGGACTGGTCCTTGGCCGACGGCACCGACTCGGAGGTCGCCGAGGCGCCGAAGGTGAAGGTGGCCACAATGTCGGTCGTGGTGGCGACCGCCTTGCCCTTGCCGCTGATAGAAATGGATGGGCCGTAGGTCTGGTCGTCGATCTGGCGGGTGACGGCGGCGGTGTAGACGGTCTCCGCGATCAGGAAAATCGAGAGGAAGACCGCCACGGCGCCGATAGACAGCGTCGCGCAGTGCGCGGCGCGACCCTTCCAATCCTGCGAGAACTGCTGGTAGCTGAACATGTGCTGCGTTAGTTAATTGGCCTTACGGTAACTTCACCATTATACCACTGCCCGTCTCTCGGCCGCCTGGAGGAGGTTCGCGAAGAGCGCCGCCACCGTCATGGGTCCTACCCCGCCGGGCACCGGCGAGTAGGCGGCCACGGCCGAAGCCGCCTCGGGGCTAAGGTCGCCCAGAAGCGCGCCATCGGGGCCGGGCGTTGTACCCACGTCGATCACGGTCGCGTCGGGGGCCAGCATGCCCGGGGCGAGGAGCCCCGGCTTCCCCACCGCGGATACGACGATTTCAGCCGCGCGCGTCACCGCCCCCAGATCCGCCGTAGAGATGTCTGCCGTCGAGACATTTGCCCCGGCCACGCGAGCCAGTGCCGAAAACGGCGCGCCGACCAGGCGAGACTGGCCAACAACCGCCACGCGCCGGCCGGCAATAGCCACCCCGTGAGCCTCGAGCAGCCGCAGGACGGCGAGCGCGGTGGCAGATTGGAAGGCAGAGCCAGGAACCAGACCGTCCACATCTTTTTCGGCTGGCACCAGCGCGGCGGCCGCGTAGCCGTTGAGCTCGGCGGCGGGCAGCTGGAGAAGCACCCCATCGTTTTCCGAATCATGGCCGGCGCGGGACACGGCCGCTTCGAGCTCCTGCTGCGAGGAAGATTCGGGCAGCGTCAGGAGCGTCACCTCGACGCCAATTTCGGCGCCAAATTTCTGCTTGCGGCGAATGTAGGCCGCCGAACGAGGGTCCTCCCCTAGCCGGACAATGGCGAGACGCGGGGCGCGGCCGAGCGCCCGGACACGCGCAGCCAACGCCGAGGCGACCTCCTGGGCCGGCCTGCGACCTTCGAGAATTTTTGGCTCGGTCACCGCCACATCTAATCACGCCCGAAGAAAAAGGCAGAGCCCGCGGCCGAAGGCCGCGGGCTCTGCCCAAAACTCAGGTCTAAGGACTACTTCAGCATCTCGTCGATCGCCGCGCGAACCGCATCCGGGCGGTTGCCGCTGACGGTCTTGAACTGCTTGTTCGGACCGATGATGACAGACCACGGGGTGCCGGAACCGCCGGTCGCCTTCGCGTCAGCCGCGTCGGCGGTGACGCTCGCGAGGGTCGCCTTGTCGGCGAGGCACTTTTCGAAGGTCGCCTTGTCGGCGCCAACAGCTACCGCGTGCTCCGAGAGCTTGGCGGTGTTCTTGCGGGCCTCACCCTGCTCCTCGACGATGAGGTCGAGGTAGCTCCAGAAGGCATCGTTACCCTTCTCCTTGCCAACGCACTCGGCGGCGATGGCCTTGGTCTGGGCGAGCGGGTGCATCGGGAGCGGGAGGTGGCGGTACGCCCAGGCAACTTTGCCGCTGTACTTGGCGTCGGCCATGATCTCCTTGAGGCCGGTGTGGAAGCGCTGGCAGAACGGGCAGTCGATGTCCGAGAACTCGACGACGGTAACCTTGGCGTCGCGAGGACCGCGCACCCAATCAGCCGCCGTAACCGGAGCCACCGCGGACGGGTTGCCGGCCTGCACAGCCGGGGTCGGAGCGGTCGGAGCTACCTGCTGGTTACCCTGCCCGATCCAGAGGATCGCGCCAGCCACCAGGACGCCGGCGCCGACGATGGCCGCCGGGACGCCGAGCGAATTCTTGTCTGCCTCTGACATTTTTCTTCTATTTAAAGCTAGTAGAGCCGACGAATTCTAACACCTACCGAAGCGGTCTAGCGAAAGCTAGGCGCCGCAGCCGGCCGCAGCCGCGCGGACCGCCGGGGCGGGAGCCGGAGCGGCAGACGCCGACGAGCTGCCAGAAAAAATAGCGGCGGCAATCATGAGGCCGGCCGCGATAATCGAGGCGGGAACGGCGTACGGGCTTTCGTTGAAGTTTTTCGACATTGCCTGGTGGGTTACGCTCCGCGCTCGCGAAGCCGGGGCATTGTACCTCACGGCTCGGGGCAGCTTCCCCACAGGCCACGGCCGGCCGCTCGTGCCTCGGCCTCGGCTAGGGCGAACGCCTCCCGTCCGCCGTACTTTAGGTCCCGATAAGCCAGAGAGGCGCCGTCGCGGACCAGCCACAGGTTGACGCTCCCCTCCCACGGAACAGCCGAGGCAAAGGGCGTCGAGGAAGTAGCCAGAAAGCGCAGGAGCCGCCCGTAGCGGTCGCGGTCTCCCTGGTCGGGGTCTCTGTACAGGTAAGCCGGGGCGTCCGCGAGGGCCGCCGCGAGAGCCTCGGTGGACGACGCCGCGCCGCAGTCGGCGGGTTTGCCCTGGCGCGCCACCTCGGGCGCGTCTACCCCGACCAGGCGCACCGGCTCCTCGGAGCCGTCGCCGCAGCGAACGCGAACGGTGTCGCCGTCAATCACGCGGACAAGATCGCACGGACCTTCGGCTCCGACAGCCTCGGGCGACGCATCCTTAGGATCGCCGGGAGCCGCGGGCGCGGCAGGTTCGGGCGAGCGCGCCGAGAGCGATGGCGCCGCTGGAAACGCCGCGCGAACGGCGCCGCGAAAACCCTCGCCGCCAACGAGCCAAATGGCGAAGGCCGCCGCGAGCATCGCGACAGCCTTCCAGATTCTTCTTTTGATTCGATTCATCTTTGAGAATCTCTGCGCAGAGGCGCGTCACCTCGGCTCGCCGAGGCCGAGCGAGCCGAATCTCTGACCGACCGACGGTGTACGCATGTACTCCGAGGGCGAGCAGAGTTCGGCGCAGCCGGCATTCGGCAGCCGCTCGAACAAAGCGCTACTTTTTATCCCCGGAGGCGTTCGCGTTCACCTCGTAGTTGGTGTTCTGCGCCTCGAAGAAGTTCACCAGCTCGAGCACGTCGAGGCCGGTCGCCATCCACTTGGCCGGGTTCGAAACCTTGTAGTGCGGCTCGAAACCGAGCTCCTCCAGGCGGCGGTCCGCCACGTACTGCACGTACTGGTTCACGTAGTCGGCGTTGAGGCCGAGGATGCCGTTCGGGAAGAGCTCCTTGTTGTAAGCCACCTCGAGCTCGACGCCCTGGATGATGAGGTCGCGAATCTCGCGGGCGAACTCTTCGGTCACGATGTCCGGGTTCTCCTCGAGGATTCCCATGATGAGGTTGATGCCGAACTTGAGGTGCAGCGATTCGTCGCGCACGACCCAGCTGACCATCGAGCCGAAGTTGCGCAGCTTGTTGCGCTGGCGGAACGAGAGCACCACCATGAAGCCCGAGTAGAACCACACGCCCTCCATGACGATGTTGGTGGCGACTAGGTTACGAACGAAGTCCTTCTTCCCTTCCGGGGTCGAGACGTCGAGCGTCTCCTCGGTCATGCGCATCATGTACTTCTTCACGAAGTTCTCCTTCGCCTGCATGGCGTCGTTGCCGAGGTGAATGGAGTAGATGTCGTCGCGCTCGAACGGGAAGGTCTCGAGCACGTACTCGAACGAGACGCAGTGGTTGGCCTCCTCGAACATCCAGCGCGCGAGGAAGAGGTGGCATTCGGCGGACTTGAGGTACGGGTAGACGCCCAGCGCGATCGAGCGGTTCACGATGAGCTCGGCGGGGTTGAAGAAGGCCATGATGTACTTCACGGCGTGCTTCTCGTCGTCGGTCATCGCCTCGAAGTCGACGACGTCTTCCTTGAGGGTGATCTCGTGCGGGAACCAGGTGTTGCGCACCGCCTGGTTGTACAGGTCGCGGGCCCACGGGTACTGCGACGGGTAGAGGTTGAAGTCGTTGGCGGAAGGTTTACCGACGAGCATGGGGGTGGTCTTAACTTTCTAAACCCCGGCAGGGCTGCCAAGTGTACTCCTCCCCCGCCCCGCCTAAAAATCCACAGCGAACTGCAACAAAATAGTTCGCAGCGCAATATTAAAAATAAGGTTTATTTAAAAATATCTTGTGGACGCATTATCTTTTTTCTTACAGGAACGGGTTAAAATCAAAAAGCCACCGCAAAGTTTCATGTGAGCGGTGGCCTTCTGAAGAAATCACTTAACGACTCCTTGGGGGGTCGTTTTAGATTGTCTCGACTATGTGAGTGCCGGGGTGCTGCCGGGCTTTCTTCACCGTGGTGAACTTCCCCGTCTTCGCCGAGCGTCCGATTTGGGTCATCGGTATCTTGGGCCGGAGTCAGGAGGAGTTACCGGCAATTAGCTACTAACGCCCTCCGTATGCTTCTCGATAATCAAATCGAGAAGCATTGCGGAAAGTGCTATTCCGTAAACTTTTTTAAAAGTTTAGGGCTACTGACAGCTATCGCAGACCATACCCTCCATCGGGTCGCCATCCGGCCCCTTCTGCGCCGCGCGGTTGTGCACGCGGTACTTGGGCTTCTCGGCGGCTTCGGCTGTGGCGGGCGCGGCCGGCACCTCAACGGCAATCGGGCGCGAGAGCGAGTCGGGCGAGATCGGGCTCTCGACCGGCTTCGGGGCGGGGGCCGCGGCGGCAGCCTCGGCGGCGTCTGCGGCCGCGAGGCGCGCCTTGATGGCGCCGAAGCCCGTCTTGCCGAGGGCGGCAGCTTTGTTGACCTTCACGGTCGACTGCTCGGCCGTGTGGCGCGGCTTCATGTGCAGGTAGTAGGTCGTCTTGAGACCCTTCTCCCAGGCGGTCTCGTAGATTGCCATGACGTCGTCGATGTCGCGGGTCTCGAGGTACATGTTGCGGGAGAGCGCCTGGTCGATCCACTTCTGGGCGCGGGCGGCCACCTCGATGTAGGCGTAGGGCGAGGTGGTGAAGGAGGTCTTGTAGATGTCGCGCAGCGCCTGCGGAATCTCCTCGATGCCGGAAATGTCGCCCTGCGACTCGATGATCTTGCCGCGCACGTTCTCCCAGATGCCGAGCCGCTTGAGGTCGTTGACGAGGTTGTTGTTGATGTCGAGGTACTTGCCCGAAATCTTGTTGCGCGAGAAGACCTGCGCGAAGCGGGCGTCGATGCCCGGCGTGGTTGCGGCCACGAGGCCAATGTTGGCGTTCGGGGCAACGGCGAGGAGCGTGGCGTTGCGCATGCCCTCCTTAACCTTGGCGCGGAGCGCGTCCCAGTCGAGCCCCTTGTGCTTGCTCCCCTTCTCTACCGTGAGGGCGACGCCGCGCTCGCGCTCGAGGCGCTCGAGCGAGTCGACCGGCACCATGCCGCGCGACCAGCCGGAGCCCGGGAAGTTCTGGTAGCTGCCGCGCTCTTTGGCGAGGTTCGCGGACTCGTCGATCGCCATGTAGGAGACGAACTCGAAGACCTGGTCGGCAAAGTCGTAGGTGCGCGGGTCGTCGTAGCTCCACCCCATCTTCTCGACGGCGTCGGCGAAGCCCATGACGCCGAGGCCCACCGCGCGGTTCTCGCGGTCGGAGCGGCGCGCCTCCTCGATCGGCAGGTCGTTGATGTCGATGAGGTTGTCGAGGTGGCGGATCGAGGTGCGCACGGACTCCTCGAGCTTCTGCCATTCCACGGCCTTAGCCTCGGCGTCGATGTGCGCCACGAGGTTGAGCGAGGCGAGGTTGCAGACGGCGATGTTGTCGCGATCCTGCGGGAGGCAGATCTCCGTGCACAGGTTCGACATGTGAATAGTGCCGGTGTTGTCGTTGAGGGCGCGGAGGTTGATCGGGTCCTTGTAGGTGATCCACGGGTGGCTGGTACCCATCAGGGAAACGAGCATCTGGCGCCAGAGCTCGCGCGCCGGCACCTTCTTGTACATGCGCATCTCGCCCTTATCGGCGCGGGCGGCGTACTCGTTGTAGCGGCGGCTGAAGGCGTCGCCGTAGAGCTCGACGAGGTCCGGCGTCTCGGCCGGGTCAAAGAGGTACCAGTCGGCGCCGGCCTTCACGCGCTTCACGAACTCGTCGGAAATGAACGCGGCGGTGTTAGCCGTGCGCATGCGGAGGTAGTCGTCGCCCGCGTTGTGGCGCCAGTCGATGAAGTCCGGGAAGTCGAGGTGCCAGTTCTCCATGTAGAGGCACAGCGCGCCCACCTTCTTGCCGGCGCGCTGAATGGCGCGCACCGCGGTATCCATGATCTTGGCGAACGGGGCCGGACCCGAGGAGACGCCCGAGGTCGACTTGAGCGGCGAGCCGGTGGCGCGCATCTTAGTGATCGAAACCCCCTGCCCGCCCGTGGCCTTGGCGATGAGCATGGTGTCGGCGACGGACTTGGCGATGTGCGCCATGTCATCCTCGACCTGCAGCAGGAAGCAGTTGGAGAGCGACGGGCGCGAGGTGCCCGCGCCGACGTTGGTCGAGCCGCCGGCGACGTAGCGGAGCGAGGACATCAGGTCGTAGAACTTCTTGGCCTGGGCGGTCGGGTCGGCCTCGTTGTACGAGAGGCCCATGGCGACGCGCATGAAGAAGAACTGCGGGGTTTCGTTCCACTCCTGCGACTGGTCCTTCATCGCGTAGCGGTTGAGGAGGCCGGAGAGGCCGGCGTAGTTGAGCTTCTGGTCGCGCTCGGGGTCGAGGTAGCTGGCGAGCGCCTCGAGGTCGAACTTCTCGGTCATGCGGCGGTCGAGGAAGCCCTGGTCGGCCAGCGTCTGCACGTGGCCCGGGAACTTGGCCTGGTGCAGGTTCTTCACGGCGGAGTCGTCGTCGCTGTCGTAGCGGCCGAGCACCTTCTTGTAGGTGACCTTGAGGAGCAGGCGCGTGGCCACCTTGTCGTAAGCGGGATCCTCCTGGACGTTCTGGAGCGCCGCGTTGATGGTCGCCTGGTCGAGCTCTTCGGTCGTTACGCCGTCGTAGAGGGAGAGCTCGGATTCGGTGGCGATTTGGGTCACCATGCCGATCTGATTCTCGAGCCCGCGGCAGGCGCGCTCGATCGAGCGGTTGATTTCGTTGGCGTCGAACGGCACCCGGGTCCCGTCACGCTTCGTTACTTCGATGGCCATCTTTGCTTCCTGTTTTAGCTCCCCGTTAAGCCGGCGACCGAGGTCGCGGTAGCGGTAATTGTACCCCTCCCCCACCCGCCGCGTTCGCCTTGGTAATAAAGGATGCTGGCAGCTTATCCACAGGTAACCGGCCCCACGTTTTTCGGCACGAGAAAACGCCCGTTACCGGGCGTCAAAACTCGGGGCTTCTCGCTAGAAACCGCAGACCAGCTTATTGATGAAGCGTCGAGTGGTGAGCCCCACCACGCCGGTCGGCTGACAGACGCCGCCCGGGCAGAGCTCCTCGCCCCAGGGGCGGAGAATCACGTCCTCGTGCTCGAGCTGGAAGGCCTTCACGGCGGACTCGGTCGCCTCGTCGAAGAGGCCGGTCACCGGGAGCGTGATCGAGACGAGGGCGTTGAGGATCGTCTGGAGCTTCGAGACCTGCGCCG
>JBILMG010000054.1:0-3581 GCA_044375695.1 Minisyncoccia bacterium
GACCGCTACGGTCTTGTGGGCCAGCAGCGTTGTTGCCAGGTGGAGCGCCCGAATCACGGATCGCTGCCACTCGGGGCGCGGCTCATTGAAGGCCCACCCGTGGGCGCTGAAAATGATTGCCGGCACGTTCCTTATGCGGCCAATCAGCGCCCCTAAGCCGCCGGCTTTCGAAGAGTGGAGGTGCAGAATGTCCGGACGCTCCTCGCCGATGAGGCGCCAGATGTCGCGAGCCGCGGCCAGGTCGGCGGCGGCGCGAATATCTCGCCCCATGGATGGGAGGGAGACGACTTTTACCCCTTCGGCGCGGAGCTTTTCCGCGAGGGCGCCGTTTCCCCCAAGGGCGACCACAACCTCGAGGCCGGCGTTCCGGGCGCCGGTAGCCAGATCGAACACGCAGCGCTGGGCGCCGCCCCAATTGGACTTGGTGATGAGGTGGAGGACCTTCAAAGGCTTAATTCCTCGGTGTTTACAGGGACGGGGGCTAGTGTAGCATCGTGGCCATGCCGACGATTCGCGCCCGGCGTTTCATTCTGGTGGCGGGGGATTTGGCCTCCGCAGCTTTTGCCCTGTACCTCGCCTTGGCCATTCGCGCCTGGCGTATTCCGACCTGGGAGGAGTACCTCCGGCACCTCACCCCGTTCGCGGTTCTCTCGGTTGCCTGGCTCGTCGTCTTCTTCGTGGCCGGCCTCTACGACGCCCGCGCCTCGCTGCGGCGCCGCTCCGAACCTAAGGTGCTGCTCTACGCGCAGGGGGTCAACAGCCTGCTCGCGGTAGCCTTCTTCTACTTCGTGCCCTACTTCGGCATCGCGCCGAAGACCATTCTGGCGATTTTCCTGGTTGCCTCTTTCGCGGTGCTGGTCGGCTGGCGCACGCTGCACCGCCGCGCCGTGGCCCGCCGCACGTCCGAAGGGGTGGTTCTCGTCGGGCGCGGAGAAGAGATGCGCGAGCTGCGCGACGCCATCAACCGCGGCGGCCTCGGCTACCAGGTTGTGCACTCGGTGGCGCTCGACGTCGCCTCGTCCCTCGACGTGCAGGCCGATATCGTGCGCCCGATCTACGAGCAGGGCGCCACGACCGTCATCATCGACACCCACGACGACGCGGTGTCGCCGCTCCTGCCGCACCTCTACAACCTGATGTTCGCGGGCGTGTCCTTCGTGTCCCTGCACGAGGTGTACGAGGAAATTTTCGGCCGGGTGCCGCTCTCGCTGGTTTCGCACGGCTGGTTCCTCGAGAACGTGCGCACCCGGCCGCACGCGCTCTACGACGCGGCTAAGCGGGCGTTCGACATCCTGCTCGCGCTGCCAATTCTGGTGGTCGCCGCCGCGGTGACCCCCTTCGTCTGGGCCGCGCGCCGCCTCGAGGGAGACGTGCCGCTGCTCTCGTTCCAGGATCGCGTCGGCCAGGCTGGCCGCCCGGTGCGCCTGGCCAAGTTTGCGACCATGCTCTTCAACGACAACGGGCAGTGGGGCGAGCGCAAGAACGCGGTTACCAAGGTTGGCGCGTTCCTGCGTCGGAGCCGTATCGATGAGCTGCCGCAGGCCTGGAACGTGCTCACGGGCGAGATTTCTCTGATTGGACCGCGTCCGGAATTCCCCGCGGCGGTCAAGGCGTACTCGGAAGAAATTCCGTACTACGGCGTGCGCCACCTCATCAAGCCAGGGCTTTCCGGCTGGGCGCAAATTTACGGCGAGCACCCGCACCACGGGCTCGACGTGGCCGCGACCCAGAACAAGCTTTCCTACGACCTCTACTACGTGAAGAACCGCTCGGTCTGGCTCGACCTGTCCGTCGCCCTGCGCACGGTGATGACCTTCGTGCGCCGCGAGGGGCGCTAGCTATGCGGGCGCTCGTCACCGGCGGGGCCGGATTCATCGGGAGCGCCATCGTCCGCGAGCTGCTCTCCGCCGGCTACCACGTGCGGGTGCTCGACGATTTGTCCACGGGAAAGCTGGAGAACCTGCCGGACGACCCGCGTCTCGAAATTCAGGTTGGGTCGATTCTCGATCCAGAGGCGCTCGCGCGGGCTGCTTTCGGCTGCGACGCTGTCTCGCACCAGGCGGCTATGGTTTCCGTGCCGCGCTCGCTCGAAGAGCCGGGCCTCTGCCGCGCGCTGAACGCCGAGGGTTCGCGTCTGGTGCTCGCGGCGGCCCGTCGCGCCGGCGCCCGTCGCGCCTGCTTCGCCTCGTCGGCCGCGGTCTACGGGAACGACGTGCCGCTGCCGGTGCGCGAAGACGGCTCGGCGCTCTCGCCAATTTCTCCCTACGGCGAATCGAAGCTCGAGGCTGAGCGTCTTGCCGCGGGAATCGCCGGTCCAGAATTTCAGGTAGCTGCGCTCCGCTACTTCAACGTGTTTGGCCCTAGGCAGGCGGTTTCCGGCGGCTACCCGGCGCTGGTGGCAGCGCTAGCCACTGCTGTTGCCGCCGGGCGGAGCTTCACCCTTTTCGGTGACGGATCTCAGACCAGAGACCTGGTGTTCGTCGGCGATGTGGCGCGGGCGAACCGCTGGGCGCTCGAGGCTGAATTCGTGGCGCCGTTCTCGGCGCTCAACATCGGCACCGGTGAAGAGCGGTCGCTCCTGGAGGTTGTCGCGGCGGTCGAGACGGCTGCCGGCAGGCCCGCCCAAATTCTGGGCCAGCCGGAGCGCCCCGGAGACATTCGCCGCTCGGTGGCCGACGTCTCTCTAGCCGCCACGCTCGGCTGGCGCGCCGAAAAACCCTTCCTTGACGGAGTGGGGGAGACGTACGCTCATTACGCTGGCCTTCACGGGGCCTCTGCGCGGGTGTAGCATCCCGCGCGTCTAGGGCCTAAATCTTCCTTTTACCTTTACCGCACAACCCCGCTTAGCCTTATGCCTCGCCGCGCCGCCGCCATCATCGTCCTGGTCCTCATTGCCGCCCTTTCGTACTGGGCTGTGTCGCCGAACGCCCCGTTCGCCCGTGACTTTTCCTTCGGGCTCGACCTTCAAGGGGGGACGCGGCTTACCTTCGTCGCCGAGACCGCGTCGCTCTCCCCGAGCGACGTGCAGCCGGCAATGGCTTCGCTGCGCGATGTGGTCGAGCGCCGCGTGAACCTCTTCGGCGTCTCCGAGCCGTCGGTTTCCGTGCTCTCGTCCTCGTTCGGCGACGCGGCGACGCGCGACCGCTTGGTCGTCGAGCTTCCCGGGGTGAGCGATCCGGCCGAGGCTGCCGCCCGTATTGGCAAGACGCCGGTGCTCGAGTTCAAGCTGGTCAAGGACGAGTTGTACGCGGCTACGGGCACCGTCGCCACCGACGATGCCCGCTACTTCGAGGAGACCGGCCTCTCCGGCGCCGACCTGTCTCGCGCCGCGCTGGCGTTCGACCCCACCACGCGCGAGGCGTTCGTCTCGGTGCAGTTCAACGACGAAGGATCGCGCCAGTTCGCCGAGGTTACCCGCGCCAATGTTGGCCGCTCTATGGCCATCATCCTCGACGGCGCGCTGATCTCCGACCCGGTCATCCGCGACGAAATCACCGGCGGCACCGCGCAGATTTCTGGCGGCTTCACGCCGGAAGAGGCCAGGTCGCTGTCCCGAGACCTCAACTACGGCGCGCTGCCGG
>JBILMG010000024.1:0-13359 GCA_044375695.1 Minisyncoccia bacterium
GTAGCTGTAGTCGTACGCGTAGTCGTAGTTGTACCCGTCGGCGTAGTCGTAGCTGTAGTCGTACGCGTAGTCGTAGTTGTACCCGTCGGCGTAGTCGTAACCGTAATCGTAGCCGTAGTCGTAGTTGTACCCGTCGGCGTAGTCGTAGCTGTAGTCGTACGCGTAGTCGTAGTTGTACCCGTCGGCGTAGTCGTAGCTGTAGTCGTAGCCGTAGTCGTAGTTGTAGCTATCGGCGTAGTCGTAACCGTAATCGTAGCCGTAGTCGTAGTTGTACCCGTCGTAGTACGCCTCCGCGGGGGTGGCGGCAGCGGCGAGCCACGCGACAGAGATCGCGGTGAGGGTCGTGGCGGCGAGGCGGAAGACGTTTTTCATAAATAGACTTAGGGGGGGGTTTTACGTGACTTTTACAGTATACATCAACTAATCGTTGTAGTCAATATCTCCCGCGGCCCTGGCCTCGACGACGATTCGCTCTTCCTTGAGGCCGAAAGTGTTGCAGGTAGAGAGCGTCAGGCGAGGCTCTGACCCAGAAAAAGACACGAGAACCTCGCTGTCCGGGGCAACGCGGACACTTTCCACTTCGTAAGCGGCTTCCCAGCCCTCCCCAGAGAGGTAAATGAGGTCTCCGGGAACCAAATCCTCGAGGTTGTTAAAGGTTTTGTAGGCCTGGTTTTTGACGATAGCCCAGTTGCTGCTGTGGCCGAAAATGAAGACGTTGCCACGCTCGACAACCCCCGAACCCGGGTAGTAGACAGCGCCCAGCGAGAGCAGACGATCCAAGGTTTCCACGTCGATTGACGGGGGTACGTGAATCTCTGCCTCCACGCCAATTTTAGGGATAGAGACCAGAGACGGCACGGTGCTGGTCTCTGACCCCCGCGCGTCTACGGGAGCCTCTGGGAGCTCGTAGGAGTCATCTTTAACCTCAGCGGCAGGCTCAGCCCGCATGGGGGTAAAAACGTTAAGGCTGGCCGGCAGGAAGCCCAAGACAGCCAGGACAAGGTAGGCCAGGCCGCAGAAGCCAACCCCCTGCAAAAATACGCGGAAAAGCTCCCGAGACGGGAGGTCGAAGATTGAGTTAGAGCGGCGGATGGGATGCATTGGTGAACAAATTATACCGCGGATACTAAATAAGTCAATATTATGGGGAAATGTCAAATTTGGGCAGAGACGGGCGGGGAGGAGGGTTTGGCTACAGGTAAGTCCGGCGCCGGAAGTTAGAAAATCGAACGGGATCCAGCTTTTGAATTTACGCGCCTGTGGCTCTTCTGCTGGGATTCGGTCACGGGTTACTAAGCCGTTAGGAAACCTCTAATTTTCGAACGGTTTCCAAACGGCCAAGTACCCGCGACCCCGGCTCGCCGCTGCCCCCTTCGGACGGGGTCAGACCCTCCGGGTCGGCTCCGCCTTTCGAATCCTCCTCTGCGCACAAAAACGAAACCGCCCCCTGTCGGGGGCGTTAGTTTCGTTTTTGTGCGCAGAGGAGGATTCGAACCTCCGAAGCCGTGAGGCGCCTGGTTTACAGCCAGGTGCGATTGACCACTCCGCCATCTGCGCAGCGGGAAGAATTTAGCACAAGCCCGCGGGGCGACGCTAGGCCGCGAGGACGTCCTCGCGAATCTCGGACTCGAGGAAATTGGAGACGGTCTTCCCCTTCCTGATTTCGAAGGTGAAATCCTTGCCCTTGAGGCCGAGCGCCACCTGGTCACCGTCGCCGAGTCCGCGCGACACGATGAGCTGCGCCAGCGGGTTGAGGATGCGGTTCTGGAGGAGGCGGCGAATCGGGCGGGCGCCGTAGTGCGGGTCGTAGCCCTCTTTGGCGAGGTAGCCGGCCACCGCCGGGGTCCACTTGAGCTTGATGCCCTTCCCCGCGAGGCGCTGGCGCATTTCTTCGATCTGAATGCCCACGATACCCTCGATCGCCTCGGGCTTGAGAATATCGAAGATGACGACATCGTCGACGCGGTTGAGGAACTCCGGGCGGAAGTGCTCCTTGAGGGACTTCTCCACTTTGGACTTCGCCTCGCCGTAGGAAGACTCGGCGCTACGCTCCTGATCGAAGCCGATCGACTCCATTTTGTCGATGTGCTCGGCGCCGATGTTCGAGGTCATGATGATGACCGTGTTCTTGAAGTTCACGGTGCGGCCTTTGCCGTCGGTGAGGCGGCCGTTGTCGAGGACCTGGAGCAGAATGTTGAAAACCTCGGGGTGCGCCTTTTCGATCTCGTCGAAGAGCACAACCGAGTACGGGCGGTGGCGGACCGTCTCGGTGAGGCCGCCAGCCTCTTCGTAGCCGACGTAGCCGGGAGGGGCGCCCACGAGCTTCGAGACGGCGTGGCGCTCCATGAGCTCGGACATGTCAACGCGTACCAGCGCCTTCTCGTCGTTGAAGAGCAGCCCGGCGAGCGCCTTGGTGAGCTCGGTCTTGCCGACGCCGGTCGGCCCCAGGAAGATGAAGGAGCCGATCGGGCGGTTCGGGTCGCCAATGCCGGCGCGCGAGCGACGGATGGTGCTCGCAATTTTGCGAATGGCGTCGTCCTGGCCGACGATGCGCTCGCGCAGCTGGCGCTCCATGCGCGAGAGCTTCTGCGCCTCGGCCTCGAGCATGCGCTCGACCGGAATGCCGGTCCAGCGTTCGACAACGGCGGCGATGTCGCCTTCCGTGATCTCCTCCTTGAGGACGCGGCGGTGGCTCTGCAGGGTGCGGAGCTTGCGCTCGTAGGCGCGGAGCTCTTTCTCGACGGCCGGAATTTGGCCGTAGCGAATTTCCGCGGCGCGCGCCAAATCGACGGTCGCCTCGGCGGCGTCCGCGTCGCGGCGTAGCCCCTCGAGGCCAGCCTTGAGCTCCTTGAGCTTGGTGATGGCCTCCTTCTCGTTCTTCCAGCGCATCTCGAGGTCGGCGCTCTGCTCCTTGAGGTCGGCGATGCTCGCCTCGACTTCGGCCAGACGGGCGCGGGTAGCCTCTTTCTTGCCTTCGGCTTTCAGCGCCTCGCGCTCAATCTCGAGACGGGTGATTTTGCGACGAGAATCCTCGAGCTCCGGCGGCATGTTCTCGAGGCTAATCTTGAGCGTCGAAGCCGACTCGTCGATGAGGTCGACCGCCTTGTCCGGCAGGAAGCGGTCGGTGATGTAGCGCGACGAGAGCTCGACCGAGGCCACGATAGCCTCGTCCGTGATGCGCACGCCGTGGTAGAGCTCGTACTTCTCCTTGATGCCGCGCATGATCGCGGTGGCGTCCTCAATGGAAGGTTCGGCGACGTGGACCGGCTGGAAGCGCCGGGTGAGCGCCCCGTCCTTCTCGATGTGCTTCTGGTACTCCTTGAGCGTGGTCGCGCCGATCGCCTTGAGCTCGCCGCGCGCGAGGGCGGGCTTGAGCATGTTGGAGGCGTCGAGCGAACCCTCGGCCGCGCCAGCGCCGGCGATGGTGTGAATCTCGTCGATGAAGAGAATGATGCGGCCCTCGGCTTCGCGAATCTCCTTGAGGAGGTTCTTCACGCGGTCCTCGAACTCGCCGCGGTACTTAGTGCCGGCCACGAGCGAGCCGAGGTCGAGCGATACGAGCTCTTTGTCGCGCAGCGATTCCGGCACGTCGCCCGAGGCGATGCGCACCGCGAGGCCTTCCGCGATGGCGGTCTTGCCGACGCCCGGCTCGCCGATGAGGATCGGGTTGTTCTTGGTGCGGCGGGAGAGAATCTGGATGACGCGGCCAATTTCCTGGTCGCGGCCGATAACGGGGTCGAGCTTGCCCGCTTTGGCGCGCTCGGTCATCGAAATGGTGTAGCGGCGGAGCACCTTGAGAGACTTGCCGCCCTGGCCTTTGGCGCCCGGCTTCACCTGGCGCAGGTCCTGAATGGTCGCAACGGCCGAGGCGCGATCAACCTTGAAGCGGCCGAGCAGCGCCTTCGCGGGGCTCGCGACCTCGAGGAGCGCGACGAAGAGGTGCTCGGTAGAAATGAAATCGTCGCGGAGCTCTTGCGCCACGCGCTCGGAAGCCTCGATCGCCTGGGCGAGCTCGGGCGAGAGGTACATCTGGTACGAAGGCGAAAGGGTGCCGCCACCCTCCGGAGCCTCAATCGCCTCGACGGTCGAGTCGGTGAGGAGCGTCGTGTCGACGGACAGGCGGTCGAGCATGGCGCCGACGACGCCTTCCTCTTGCAGCACCAAAGCCGCCAAGAGGTGCAGCGGGTTCACGTGGTTCTGGCCGCGCTCAATGGCGAGCTCGTGGGCCTGGCGGATCGCTTCCCGGGCCTTAGTGGTGAACTTTTTGAGGGGAGGCATGAACCTTGTAGTACATCAAAAAAGGCCGTATGTAAAGCAGACTAGGCACCCTTCGCGAACGCGGCGGCGGCTTCGGCGGTGGCGAAAAATCCGGGCGCGGCGGCGTTTACCGCGCGCAAGCCAACTACCTCGCCGCGAATATTGGCGAGCGGCGTGCCGGGAAGAATTTCGGCGCCGGAGAGCGAGGCCTCGATGGCGGTTACCGGCGAGGCAGCGTCGGCGCGCGAGAGGCTAACCAGGGCGCCGGTGGCGACAGCCGGGGAAACTTTGCCGGCTACGGCGATGAGCGACTGCGCTAGCTTGAGGGAGCTGGCCGAGCCAATCGTGGCCGGGGAAAAGGCCGGGGTCTCCGCGGGAACCGTGAGCAGCGCAAAGCCGCCGTTCTCGCGGGTGACCCGGGCAACCGCGCGGACGCCGTTAACCTCGACGTCGTACTCCCCGTCGAGCGCCAGCATCTCGGAATCGGAGACAATCTCGTTTTGGCCGACAACCAGGCCGAGGCAGGCAAATTCGGCGGTGCCCTTAACGAAGATGCGGGCGACGCTCTTGCCGACGGAATCGGCGGCGCCAATCAGGAGGTCTTCCTCTTTGACGACCACCGTGACGACTTCTTTTTCGACCGGCTTGTCCTCGTCGGGCTTCTCCTCGGGAACCACGCGCTCAACGGTGCGCTCGACGACGCGATTGACCACCTGCTGCACCGGCGCCGGCGCCGCCTCGATGAGCGAGACGGTGGTGATGCCGGTCGCCACAGAGGTAATGAAGCTCACGAAAACCGCGAGGAGCACTAGCTGCTGAGCCTTGAGGTCGCCTAGGTTTCCCATTTACCCCCCTACTCTACCACCGGCCCCGGGCTGGGGAGAACCGCCAGAGCAGCCGCGCGAGAGAAGGCTTCGGCGAGCCAGCTGACGCGCGAGGCGCCGGTCTCGCCGGAAAAAGAAAGCCTCACCGAAGACGGGGCGCAGGCGGGGTTCGGGTACCCGGCGGACAGGCGTTCGCCCGCCGCCGCGCGGCACGCGGCCGAAGGCGAAACGGAAACGCCGAGCTCGTCGAGGACGGCGCAGGCGTAGGCGCCGTCTCGCCCGGGAAGGCAGACGGATAGGAAGTGCGGCGCGGAATCTTTGGCCGCAACGTTCCTGGCGGCATCGGGCACGGCCCGACAAATCGCCGCCCAGGCGGCTTCCGCGGATGAAGACGCCCGATTCGAGAAAGCTTCCGACGCGCGCCCAGCCTCGATGAGCGCGGCGGCGAAGCCGGCGGCAGCGGGCACGTTCTCGGTCCCGGCGCGTCGGCCACCCTCCTGCCGGCCCCCATAGGAAATAGGCAGAACCTCTCCGCGGGCGACGAGGCACCCCGAACCTTTTGGCCCGCCAAATTTAGCGCCGTCGAGCGCCAGAAAATCTGCGCCGAGACGGGACGGCGAAACATTCTCGAAGACGGCAGCCTGAGCCGCGTCGACGACCAGTGCCGCGCGGCCACCGACAGCGGCAGCCGCGCGGCGCGCCGATTCGCCGATAGCTCGAGTGTCGGAAATGGCGCCGGTCTCGCCGGCCACCCGCGGCACAAAAATAAGGGATAGCCCCTCACCCACCGAGGAGGCGACCGCCTCGGGGGTAATCCTGCCGCGCGGATCTACCGGCACCTCGAGGAGAGCCGCGCCTTCGTCGCGGGCAGCCTCGGCGGCGCGACGGGCAGACGGGTGCGCCGAAGCGGCCACGATAATCGTCACCGGGCGACCTTCGGCGATCATCGCGCGCGCGACACCCAGAACAGCCAGGTTCACCGCCTCGGTGCCGCCGGAGCAGAAGATGACCTCACCCTCGCGCGCGCCGAGGGTTCGGGCGACAGACCGACGAGACGCTTCGAGCGAAAGTTTGGCCTCGCGCCCTTCGGCGTGCGGCGAAGACGGGTTGCCCCAGAGGCGCTCGGCGGCGCGGCGGGCGTGGCGCGAGGTAGCGCTTTCGGGAAGGCCCGACGCGGCGTCCAGAAAAAGTCGGCCGCGGAGGCGGCGGCGGAACCTCTGGAAAAGTTGGTTGAGGGTCACGGTCCTACAGGTTAGACTTCCGCCCGCAATGACGCCAGCCCTATCCAGCTACGCCCCCTACATCATCGCCGCGCTCGGCGCCGCGTGCGTCGGCCTCGCGGCCTGGCTTTTTTCCATAAACTCTCGTCTCGCCCGCCTCACCCGCGGCGGACGCGCCGGCAGCCTCGACGAGGCGGTGCGGCAGATTGACGCGGACATCGCCGCCCTCAAGGATTTCGCGCGCCGCGCCGACCAGGGCCTCAAGCTCGCCGATCGCCGCCTGCGCGGCACCATCCGGGGAGTGCACGCGCGCACCTTCGCCGCGTTCCAGGGCCTCGAGTCCGGTGGGCAGAGCGGGGCGGTCGCCCTGGTCTCGGAGGAAGGCAACGGCGTCATCGTCTCGACGCTGCACTCGCGCGACCGGGTGAACGTTTTCACCAAGCCGGTCGAGGGCGGCCGCTGCCCATTGCCCCTGTCCGACGAGGAGCAGGACGCTTTGACAAAAGCCTGCGAATCCTGCAGATTTTAGCGGTCTCCGGCGCGTCGACCGTTCCCGGACGTCGCGTTCGCGACGTCTAGACGTTTGCCCGCCACAAAACCTAACGAAACCACGATGAACGACAGCCAGAAACAGCCCCGCCCGCCAGTCGTCGTCGTGATGGGCCACATCGACCACGGCAAGTCGACCCTCCTCGACTTCATTCGTCGCAGCAACGTCGTCGCCCGTGAAGCCGGCGGCATCACGCAGAAAATTGGCGCCTACGAGGTTGCCCGCGGCGACCGAAAAATTACCTTCCTCGACACCCCGGGGCACGCGGCGTTCAAGTCGGTGCGCGCCCGCGGCGCATCGGCGGCTGACGTCGCCATCCTCCTCGTCTCCGCCGAAGACGGCGTGAAGCCGCAGACCATCGAGGCGCTCGAGGCCATCAAGCGTGCCGGCCTGCCGTTCGTCGTGGCGATCAACAAGATCGACTCCCCGAAGGCCGATGCGCAGCGCACCAAGCAGACGCTGGCCGACGCCGAGGTCTTCGTTGAAGGCTACGGCGGCGACGTCGCGGTTGCGGAAATTTCCGCCAAAACTGGCCAGGGGCTAGATGAGCTGCTCGACCTGGTGCTCCTCACCGCAGACCTATGCGACCTCAATGGTGACCCGAAGGCGCCGGCCAACGGCTTCGTCATCGAGGCGTCCAAGGACAAGCAGCGCGGCGTAGCGGCAACCCTCATCCTCAAGAACGGTTCCCTCGTGAAGGGCAAGTTCGTGGCGTCTGCTGGAGCCTGGGCGCCGCTGCGACGCATCGACAGCGCCGAGGGCAAAATGCTCGACGTGGCTTTCCCCTCTCAGCCGATTCAGATTATCGGCTGGAGCGACGTGCCGGACGGTGGCTCGGAGTTCGTCGGCTGCCAGACCCGCGACGAGGCCGAAGCGAAGGCGATCGAGATGGCCGCAACGGAACAGGCCGTCGCCGCCGTTGAGTCTCAGGGCGGTTTCCTCTTGCCGGTCGTGGTGAAGGCGGACTTCCTCGGCAGCACCGACGCCATTGCCCTCGAGGTCGGAAAACTCGTCACCGACCGCGTGCGCCCGATCATCGTGGCCCGCGACCAGGGAGACATCTCCGAGGCCGACGTGAAGCGCGCCGCGGCTACCCCGGGCGCCGTAGTCGTCGGCTTCAACGTGAAGGTAGATCGCCAGGCGACCGCGCTCGCGGAGCGCGACCACGTGGCGGTTTCGACCTTCAGCGTCATTTACGATCTGGTCGATTACCTCGCGGCCCTCGCCAAGGAGCGCACCCCGCGCGAGCGCGTCGAGACGGTGAAGGCGGAATTCTCTGTCATTCGCGTCTTCAATATCGACAAGGGGCTGCAGGTCATCGGCGGGCGCGTCCTCTCGGGCGAGCTGTGCGTCGGCTCGGGCGTGAAGCTCATCCGCCGCGGCGAAGAGATTGGCAAGGGTACCGTGAAGGGGCTGCAGCAGCAGAAGCTCGCGGCCACCTGCGTGAAAGAAGGCAACGAGTGCGGCGCGGCCATCGAATGCCGGCTAGACGTCGCCGAAGGTGACCGCCTGGTCGCCTGGTCCGTCGAGGAACGCTAAACCCATGAGGCTCCCAACCGCCATTGCCGTCCAGCGCGACCAGCGCATCGAAGAGGAGATCGCCCGCGCCGCCGGCGAGTGGATCGCGCGCGAGTCGAACCGCACCTCCCTCGTGACCGTTACCCGCGTCCACCTATCCGAAGACGGCAACCGCGCCACGATCATGATTTCGGTGCTCCCGGAGAACCAGGAGAAAGCTGCCCGCGATTTCATTTCCCGTAACCTCGGCGAGGTGCGCCGCCACCTGGGCAAGTCTTCTAAAATTGGACGCCTGCCGACGCTGTTCGTAGAGATCGACAAAGGCGAGAAGAATCGAGCCGCGGTAGAGGCGATTGTTTAGGGGCGTCAGTCTCGCCGCAACAGAACCGACCCCAAATGGGGTCGGTTCTGTTGCCAAAGAGCGTAGATGGGAATCGGCCACAAGTTTCCTCGCGCCGTCGCGCTCGGAACTCGCGACCCCGGCTCGCGACTCGCCGAAACGGCTCGTAACGCTCCGCCTTTCGATTCCCACCGCATCGTGAAGCAGTTCACGATGCTTCTACGCCTCAAAATTTTAAAAACACCCCGCGCGGGGTGTTTTTAAAATTTTGAGGCGTAGATGGGAATCGAACCCATGCGATAACGGTTTTGCAGACCGTCGCGTTACCACTTCGCCACTACGCCGACGGGCGGGATTCTAGCAGAAATAGAGGCGGAGAGCAGGGGTAATTAGAGCCGGCAAACGTGGCCCAGTAGGATTCGGTAACGGGTTACTAAGTCTTTTGGCTTTCCCCGAATCTTCGCCAGAAAGCCAAAAGCCCAAGTACCCGCGACCCCGGCTCGCGCCGGCTCGCCAGAGCCCTCGCCGAGCCTCGCCGAGCCTCGCCGACTCGGCTGCGCTGCGGCCTTCGAATCCTACTGGGGGCACAAAACAAAACCGACCCTTCCGGGTCGTAAGTTCTTTGTGATTTAGCAGGATTCGGTCACGGGTTACTAAGTCTTTTGGCTTTCCCTGAATCTTCGCCAGAAAGCCAAAAGCCTAAGTACCCGCGACCCCGGCTCGCGGCCTCGCCGAGCCTCGGCAGCGCTGCGCCTTTCGAATCCTACCCGCG
Organism: Minisyncoccia bacterium; assembly: GCA_044375695.1. Classification (GTDB taxonomy): domain Bacteria; phylum Patescibacteriota; class Minisyncoccia; order Phycocordibacterales; family JAACPR01; genus DATDYW01. Next base: position 9,482 of record JBILMG010000024.1, read on the forward strand.
AGGCAAGCAGTTGCCTCGCTTGGGGGCACCAAGAAAAACGCCGGCCGAAGCCGGTTACGTTTTTCTTGGTGCCCCCAGTAGGATTCGAACCTACGACCCTTCGCTTAAGAGGCGATTGCTCTACCAACTGAGCTATAGGGGCAAATTTCAGTCGTTCGGCAATTTAGCACGCTTTCTGAGCAGAAGAAAAGTCTCCCGGTTCCCGTCCTTGCCGGCGATAGGCGAAGGGCATTCGCCGGCAAGCTCGAGGCCGAGGTCCGCGGCCGACGCGGCGACCCGCCCCAAGGCCTCCGCCACCGCGGCCGGATCCGAAACAATGCCTCCCTTCCCAACCTTTTCTGGCCCAACCTCGAACTGCGGCTTAACCAAAACGATGGCCGGACGTCCGGGATAGAGAATCTTTTCTACGGCCGGCAGGTAGGCGGCAACCGGCATAAAGGAAACGTCGGCAACGACCAGCTCAACCTTTTCCGGCAGCGCCGCCTCGCGAACGTCTGTGCCGTCCAGGGCGATGACCCGCGGGTCTTCGCGTAGCGCCGGGTGAAGCTGCGAATGCCCCACGTCGACGGCGTACACCTTGGTAGCTCCGCGCTCGAGCAAGATCTGCGTGAAGCCGCCGGTAGAGGCGCCTATATCGGCGCAGGAGAGGCCGCTGACGGCAATCTGAAGCTCGTCCAGAGCGCCCTGCAGCTTTAGCGCGCCCCGCCCGACCAGCATTCGCTCGGAAACCTCCAGGACGCTCTCTGGAGAGACCATCTGCGCGGGCTTGGCGACGGTAACCCCATCCAGAGATACACGCCCCCGCAGCACGAGATCGCGCGCGTGGCTACGCGAACGCGCGAGACCTCGCGCCGGCAGCTCTTCGTCGACCCGTTTTTTTCCTGTCTCCATAGGGTGCCCGGGATGAAATTCTGTCACCGAGCGCCAACCGCGGCCGCTCCGGCAATTGGGAAGATAGCGCAAGTTTTTAGGAATGGTAAGTAGTTTAAAATTTTGGAGATCTGCAGCCAGCGAAAAGCCGTCAGGTTCCCGGGCACAGTTTTGAACAAGACTCGGTCACGGGTCACTAAGCCGTTTGCCGACCTCTAATCTTCGAACGGTCAGCAAACGGCCAAGTGCCCGCGACCCCGCCTCGCGGCCGCGGACGGGGCCCCGCGGCACCGCTGCGGCTTTCGAGTCTCACCCGGCCGGCGCGCAGGCGCCGGCCTTCCCGGCACAAAACCTGAATCCGGACGCGCGGGGCGCGTCCGGCTTCAGGTTTTGTGCCCGGAGTGAGACTCGAACTCACACGCCCTTTTAAAGGGGCTAGGGATTTTAAGTCCCCTGCGTCTACCGTTCCGCCATCCGGGCAAGGGCGAGCGTACAACGTCTCCACAAAAAACGAAAACCGGCTTCTTGCCTAGGGTGGCCGACAAGGCTAGCCTCGTCGGCATGGAAATGATCATTACCGTAAGAAAAGATCTGCCGAACAGAGAACGCTCAATTGCGAAGGTGGAACAAATGCTCAAAGCCGCCGGGGTCGTAGACTTCTACGTCTTGGAAAAAATGAGGACCGCCGTAGCCGCTTTCCGCACCACCACCCCAGCGGCGGCAATATTCATCGAGCCAAAGGATCCGCAGAAACTGAGCGAGCGAATACGCCAGGCGATGTCCGCCCGCGAAGAGGCCAGCAGGGATCTGGCCCGCATACACGAAGAGGCGGGAGAGCTTCCCGGAGCCCGGCACGTCGAGCGCAGGCTGCGCCCGCTCCCGTCGCCGACCTTCATCGTAATCGCGAAAGATCGGGTGCCGTCTAAGACGCTACCCAGCGGGACTCTCTCCTTCGAATTCTCGGAGGAGGAACGTATCGTCGCCGCGGTCCGAGAGTTAGCGGCGAAGGCGAAAAGGTAGCCAGTCACCCGGAGCGGGTGACTTTTCTTTTTGGAGGACTTGGTCACGAATCACTAAGTCTTTTGGAATCCTTTATTTTTTCGGACGGATTCCAAAATCCAAAGTGTTCGCGACCCCGCCTCGCGGCCCCACCCGGCAGAGCCTCGGGCCGGGACCCCGCTGCGGCCTTCAAGTCCTCACGAAAAGTGCCGTCGGGCACTTTTCTTCTTGCCGTAACGCGGACTTGGCCACACGTTCCCTCGCGTCGTCACGCTCGGGCCGTTCGGCCCCGGCTCGCGATTCGGCGCGACGCCTCATAACGCTCCGCCTTTCAAGTCCTCACGAAAAGTGCCGTCGGGCACTTTTCTTCTTGCCGTAACGCGGACTTGGCCACACGTTCCCTCACGTCGTCACGCTCGGGCCGTTCGGCCCCGGCTCGCGATTCGGCGCGACGCCTCATAACGCTCCGCCTTTCAAGTCCTCACGAAAAGTGCCGTCGGGCACTTTTCTTCTTGCCCACAAGCTCGCGGCCCGCGCCCCCAATGGGGGCGCGGGCCGCGAGCTTGTGGGCAAGAGAGGACTTGAACCTCCACCCCTTTCGGGACCAGCTCCTAAGGCTGGCGCGTCTACCAATTTCGCCACTTGCCCAAGAAAACGGGCCAGACGAGCGTAACACGACTTTTGGCGGAAAAGTACCAGTAAAACCCTGCGGCGTAAGGGGCAAACAGGAAACCCGCTATATTTGACAATACTCTTATTTTTCAATATAATATTAGACAAATTCGAGAACTTCGAAAATTCAAACCAACACAATATGACCTACATAACCATAACCCTCGCCGGCCTCGTGCTCGGCGTCTTGTTCCTCGGCATCGCAGCCTGCGATATCCAATCTGCCTCCGCGAAAATTCTTGCCTGCCTAGCAGGCGGTATTTTTACGGCAGGTCTGACAGGATTCCTCTTCAGCCTCACCCCGTTCCCCTACCCAGGCACGGTCGCCCTCGCGGCCGGCGCCATTGTCTCAGTCGTCTGCCTCCGCAACAGCCTGGTTGAGGTAGAGCCCGGAATGCTAAAGGTATTCCAGCCTTCGCTATTCCGAAACCAGGAGACTCTCTTCAGCATAGACGAGTGCCAACTGGTAACGTCGGGCACGTCGCTAATCTGGGAAAGTATCGCCGCTTTTGTGACCGATGTCCCAATTGGGCAAATTATCCTCGACGGCGCGGACAACCCTGCCGAAGGAGCAACTGAGGTCCGCTTCAAAGACGGATCGATGGGAACAGTTCCGTTCCGAATTGAGGGAACCCCCCTCTTCTCGGACCGCTCGGCTCTCGGGCGATTCGTCGTCGCGGGAACCTCAAGCGGAACCAGCCTATCGAGCCACGAGGCTCGCCTGTCGGTCATATACGACCGTTGGCGCACCACGATTCTCGGCCTGCTCGAGACGGTCGCCGCAGCGAAGAAACCTTCCGAGGTGACCCGCGACATCATCCAGCAGGCGCTGGAATCAGCGTCTGCTGGCAGCATCTCGGGCATCGAGCTAATCCGTCGAGAATCGGCGGCGCTCGGCCTCGACCCGGCCACCATTATCGTACGCGTCGGCGACATAACCTTCTCCGATAAGGCGAAGGAAACGATGGCCACCGCCGCGAACAACGCGATGATTGCGGCAGCTCAGGAAGAAATCTTTATTCGCCTGGCGCCGAAAAGCGCCGCCGCGGTGAAGGCGGAACTCTTGGCGCAGCAGGCAGCCGAACAGGCAAAGCTCGAGAGAGCCGCCCCAGTCGATCTCACGAGCGTAAGGTTAGAAATCCTCACCAGGCAGAAAAAAGCCGCTGGAAGGAAGCTCCGACCGCTGCAAGCCAAACTAGGCAGCATGCCATCCATCGCCGACTACATCAAAAGCGTAGCCGGGCAGAAAGACGCCGCTCAGCGCGAGGCCAAGTATCGCGCTGAATACGTGACCCTTTCTGGAGAGGTAGCCGAAGCCGAGGAAGACGAGAGAACCG